>JANWYF010000129.1 GCA_025057055.1 Rhodovarius sp.
GATGCGCTGGCCGAGGGCCGCTTCCCGCAATTCGCCGGCCCCGAGGAGGTGGCGGCGATTTTGACCGAGCGCCCGGCCGGGCAGCGGATGCGGCATTATAGATTCCGGCTTGAACGCCCCCCAGCGGCTGACCGCGGCGGCGCCGGATGCCGCGCTGCGCGCCTGCTTGCGGCGTTGCCCTGCACCCTGCCGCGGGAGCGGAGGGCGGCACGGGGCGAGCCTTGCACAGCTGCGGGGGCGGTGCGGCCGGGCGTTTCGCCGCCGCGCGGGCGGGGCTAGAACAGGCCCATGCCGATCGACGAAAGCCTGCCCTTCAAGCCCGTCAACATCGCCGTCCTCACCGTCAGCGACACCCGCACGCTGGAGACCGACAGCTCCGGCGCCGTGCTGGTGCAGCGGATCGAAGCCGCGGGCCATCGCTGCGTGGACCGGCGCATCGTCAAGGACGATGCCGACGCGATCGAGGCCGTGCTGCGCGAGTGGATCGCCGATCCCGAGATCGACTGCGGCATCACCACAGGCGGGACCGGGATTACCGGGCGCGACGTGACGCCGGAGGCCTTCGCCCGCGTCCTCGAGAAGGAGATCGAAGGCTTCGGCGAGCTGTTCCGGATGCTGAGCTACCGCAAGATCGGCACCTCCACCATTCAGTCGCGCGCGCTCGGCGGGGTCGCGGGGGGGACCTATCTCTTCGCCCTGCCGGGTTCGACCGGGGCCTGCAAGGATGCGTGGGATGAGATCCTGCGCTTCCAGCTCGATTCCCGGCACAAGCCCTGCAACCTGGTCGAGCTCATGCCGCGCCTGAAGGAACGCTAAGCGCTGAGCCCGGCCGCCCGCGATCGCGCGGAAGCCGCCGCGCATCCGTCGGCTGCGCGGACCTGCCCGCCGGCCGGTTCCGCCCGACCACGATCCGCCCCAGGCAAGCCGCGGCGGGATGGCGGCGGAGAAGGGGCTCTCCTCGGCCATCCGCAGCGGCGGGTGCGGCCCCCTTGGGCAGAGGCGCCGCGATGCGGACCGCCGCCCGCAGGACCAGCCCCCGCTTCGGCCTATTCCGCCGCCGCGGGCCGGGCCGCCGCGTCGCGCCGCTGGGGCAGTTTCCAGCCCAGCAGCTTGGAAGCGACCAGGTTGCGCAGCACCTGCGCGGTGCCGCCGCCGATTGTGAACATGCGGACATCGCGCGCCATGCGCTCGAGCGGGAAGGCGCGGGAATAGCCGCGCGCGCCGAAGATCTGCAGGCAGTCGTTGACGATGCGCATCGCCGCTTCCGAGGCGAAGATCTTCGCTTGTGCCGCCAGATCGGGATCGGGAAAGGGCGATCCCCCCGGCCCGCGGGAGGCCGCCGCGGCATGCAGCATCAGGCGCGAGGCGGTCAGCTGGATCTGCGCATCGGCCAGCATCCATTGCAGGCCCTGGAACTCCGCGATCGGTCGGCCGAACTGCCGGCGTTCCTTCGCCCAGGCGACCGCGTGCTCGAGCGCGCCGGCGGCGATGCCCATCGCCACCGTCCCCGCCCCGACCCGCTGGCTGTTGTAGGCGTTCATCAGTTCGGCAAAGCCGCGCGCGAAGCCCCCCGGCGGACGCAGCACCATGGCATCGGGCACTTCGAGATCGGTGAAGACCAGCTCGCCCTCCGGCATGCCGCAGAGGCCCATGGTCGTCTCGCGGCGCGTCATCTCGAGGCCCTTCTGCCCGCGCTCGGCCAGGAAACCGCCGATGCCAAGCTCGCGCCCGCCGGCATCGAAGGCGCGGGCGAAGATCAGATGCAGGCGCGAGACGGAGGCGCCGGTGATCCAGTGCTTGCGCCCGTTGATCACCCAGCGCTCGCCCCGGCGGTCGGCGCGCGTCGTCATCGCCGCGGCATCGGAGCCGGCCTCGGGTTCGGTGATGCAGATCGCAGGCTTGTCCCCGGCCAGTACGAGCTTCGCCGCCCAGGCCTTCTGTTCGGGCGTGCCATAGGCCATCACGGCCGAGATCGCGCCCATATTGCCCTCGACCACGATGCGGGCGCTCACGCTGCAGTGCTTGGCGAGTTCCTCGACGACGAGGCAGACATCGAGGAAGGAGGCGCCGCGCCCGCCCCATTCGGGCGGGATGGTCATGCCCATGAAGCCCGCGGCGGCGAGCTTCTGCACGATATCCCACGGGTATTCGCGGCTTTCGTCGATGGCAGCGGCGCGCGGGGCGACATGCTCGCGCGCGAAGGCCGCGGCCCTTGCGCGCAGGGCTGCATCGATCACGGGGATGGTCATGGGCGGTCTCCTCCCGCGCCAGTCAAGCCGCAGCCGGCGGGGCGGGCAAGCACGGCCTGCGCGCCGGGCGAGAGGGACAGCGCGGCCGGCGCAGCCCGGGGCCGCTGCGCCCTAGGGTGAGCCTTCGGGGGCGACCGGTCGCGTCTCCACCACATGCAGGCCATAGCCTTCGAGCCCGACCAGCGGCCGGGGGTGGTTGGAGAGGCGGATGATGTCCCGCAGGCCGAGATCGGCCAGGATCTGCGCGCCGATCCCGTAATGGCGCAGCGCCTGGCTTGCCCCCCGCTCGCCGCCGCCGCGCAGATCGGTGCTGATGCCATCGGTGCGGTAGTCGCGCAGCAGCACCACCACCCCGCGCCCTTCGGCCTCGATCATGCGCATCGCGGCATGCAGTTCGCGCGCCCCCGCCCCCCCCACCAGATCATGCATCAGGGAGGCGGCATGCACCCGCGTCAGCACTGGCCCCGGGGCCGACAGGTCGCCCTTGATGAGCGCCACATGCTCGCCCGGCTCGATCGTGGTGGCATAGACGATCACCTTCCAGGACCCGCCCACGGCGTGGGCGATCTCGCCCTCCTCGATGCGGCGCACCAGCTTCTCGGTGCGGCGGCGATAGGCGATCAGATCGGCAATCGTCCCGAGCTTGAGGCCGTGGCGCTTGGCGAAGGCGGCGAGCTCCGGCAGGCGGGCCATGGTGCCGTCATCGTTCATGATCTCGCAGATCACGCCCGAGGGGTTGAGCCCTGCGAGCCGCGCGATGTCCACCGCCGCCTCCGTGTGGCCCGCGCGCACCAGCACGCCGCCATCGCGCGCCACCAGCGGGAAGACATGGCCGGGGGTGACGATGTGCTCGCGCCCGAGTTCGGGGTTGATCGCCACCGCGATGGTGCGTGCCCGATCGGCGGCGGAGATGCCGGTGGTCACCCCATCCCGCGCCTCGATCGAGACGGTGAAGGCGGTGGCGTGGCGGCTGCCGTTGTGCCGGGCCATCAGCGGCAGGCCGAGCTGCTCGACCCGCGCCCGGGTGAGGGCGAGGCAGATCAGCCCGCGCGCATGCTTGGCCATGAAGTTGATGACGTCGGGCGTGGCGAATTGGGCCGGAATGACCAGGTCGCCTTCGTTCTCGCGGTCCTCGTCGTCGACCAGGATGAACATGCGCCCGCGCCGCGCCTCCTCGAGTAGCTCCTCGGTGCTGGCGATGACATCGGCATAGCGTTCGGTCAGGGGGGCGGTGCTCATGCGCGGAACTCCAGCTGGCGGCGGACGTAGCGGGCCAGGATATCGGCTTCGAAATTCACGGCATCGCCGGGCTGCAGCGTGCCGAAGGTGGTGACGGCGGCGGTATGCGGGATGATGTTGACGCCGAACTCCTCGCCCTCGACCTCATTGACGGTGAGCGAGACGCCATCGAGCGCCACGCTGCCCTTGGGCGCGATCAGCTGGGCGCAGCCCGGCGGGGCGCGGAAGCGCCAGCGCACCGAGGCATTCTCCGGCACGGCGGAGAGCACCAGGGCCACGCCGTCGACATGGCCGGCCACCAGATGCCCCCCCAGCTCATCGCCCAGGCGCAGGCTGCGCTCCAGATTGACCCGGCTGCCCGGCCGCCAGCGGCCGAGCGTGGTGCGCGCGAGCGTCTCGGCGCTCGCATCCACCGCAAACTCGTCGGCGCCAAGGCGCACCACGGTGAGGCAGACGCCGGAACAGCAGATCGAGGCGCCGATCGCAGCCGGCGGTTCGGCCAGGAAGCGGGGGCTCGTGCCGATGACGAAGCGCGCATCATGGCCCCCGCCGATCGGCTCCACCTCCCGCACCGTGCCGAGGGCGGTGACGATGCCCGTGAACATCAGGTGATCTCCTCGAACTCGGTCAGCATGTCGGGCGGGAGCGGGCGACTGTCCAGCGGGCGGAAGCGCGGCATGGCCGCAAGATCGGGCAGGCCGAGGGCACCGATGGCGGGCAGCCCCTCCGCGCCCAGGGTGGCCGGGGCGTGGAACCAGAGCAGGCGCTGTACCAGCCGCTCCCGCAGCAGGGCGGCGGCCAGCCGGCCCCCGCCTTCGCATAGGATGCGGGTGATGCCGCGCGCGGCCAGCGCCTGCAGCGCCGCCCGCGGATCGAGCCCACCTCCGGCCACGGCCGGCGGGGCGGTGATCACCTCGACCCCCGCGGCCAGATAGGGGGCAAGCCGCGCCGGGGGATGGCCGGGGGCGGTGAGCAGCCACAGCGGCACCTCCCGCGCCGTGGCCACCAGGCGCGAGGCGAGCGGCAGCCTCAGCCGCGCATCCCAGACCACGCGCGGGGGGGAGGGCAGGCCGAGCCCGCGCACGGTCAGCAGCGGATCATCGGCCAGCACGGTGCCGCTGCCCACCAGCACCGCATCATGGCGGGCGCGGGCGGCATGGACGGCGCGGCGCGCGGCCTCTCCGGTGATCCAGCGGCTCTCGCCCCCCGCGGTGGCGATGCGCCCATCCAGCGTGGTGGCGAGCTTGAGCGTGACCATGGGCAGGCCCAGCGTGATGCGGCGCAGGAAGCCCTGCTGCAGGCGGCGCGCCTCCTCCTCGAGCAGGCCTTCCTCGACCGCGATCCCGGCGGCCCGCAGCCGGGCCAGGCCGCGGCCGTCCACCCTGGGGTCCGGGTCGCGCATCGCCACCACGACGCGGGCCAGGCCGGCGGCGATCAGGGCGTCGCAGCAGGGTGGGGTGCGGCCCCAGTGGCTGCAGGGCTCCAGGGTGACATAGGCGGTGGCACCGCGCGCGGCCGGGCCGGCGCGGCGCAGCGCCTCGGCCTCGGCATGCGGGCGCCCGCCCGGCTGGGTCCAGCCGCGGCCGACCACCATGCCATCGCGCACCAGCACGCAGCCGACCGCGGGGTTGGGCCAGGCATTGCCGAGGGCGCGCGCGGCCAGGGCCAGCGCAGCGCGCATATGCTCGACATCGCTGCCGCTGCCCGGCTGTGCGCTCATCGCCCCCATCGTTTCCCTGTTGGTGCGGCGCGCAGCGGATGGCCAGGCGGCGGCCGGGGGCGGCGGTCAGGGCATGGCATCGCGGCGGGCCGGCTGGTCAGGGCTTCTCGAGCTCGCCCAGGAAGGCCTGGAAATCCTTCGCCTCGTTGAAGTTGCGGTAGACGCTGGCGAAGCGCACATAGGCCACCTGGTCGATCTCGCGCAGGGTTTCCATCACGATCTCCCCGACCCGGCGGGAGGGGATTTCGGAATCCGCCTCGGTCTCCAGCCGGCGCTGGATGCCGTTGACGATGCGCTCGATGCGGTCCTCATCGAAGGGGCGCTTGCGCATCGCGATGCGGATCGAGCGCGCGAGCTTGTCGCGGTCAAAGGGTTCGCGCCGCCCGTCGGCCTTGATGACGGTCAATTCGCGCAGCTGCACCCGTTCGAAGGTGGTAAAGCGCGCGCCGCAGCCCGGGCAGAAGCGGCGGCGGCGGATCGCCACCCCGTCCTCGGCCGGGCGGCTGTCCTTCACCTGTGTTTCGGCATGTCCGCAATAGGGGCAGCGCATCGGGGGGCTGCGCCGGCCCGCCCGCAGCACGGCCGCGGGCGGTGCCGGCCCTCTTCAGTAGATGGGAAAACGCCGGCAGAGCGCCTTGACCTCCTCGGCCACGGCGGCCTCGATCGCGGCATTGCCCTCTGGGCTGTTGGCCTCGAGCACGCGGCCGATCCAGCGGCCGATCTGGCGGAACTCCGCCTCGCCGAAGCCGCGGGTGGTGCCGGCCGGGCTGCCGAGGCGAATGCCCGAGGTGACCATCGGCTTTTCGGGGTCGAAGGGGATCGCGTTCTTGTTGCAGGTCAGATGGGCGCGGCCGAGCGCCGCCTCGGCTGCCTTGCCGGTCCAGCGCCGGGGGCGGAGATCGACCAGCAGGAGATGGCTGTCGGTCCCGCCCGAGACGATGGCGAAGCCCTGCTGCATCAGCTCATCGGCCAGGGCGCGCGCATTGGCCAGCACCTGGCGCTGGTAGGCGCGGAACTCGGGCCGCAGCGCCTCACCCAAGGCCACCGCCTTGGCTGCGATGACATGCATCAGCGGCCCGCCCTGCAGCCCCGGGAAGATCGAGGCGTTGATCTTCCTCGCGATCGCTTCGTCATTGGTCAGGATCAGGCCGCCGCGCGGGCCGCGCAGGGTCTTGTGGGTGGTGGTGGTCACCACATGGGCATGGGGAATGGGCGAGGGATAGACCCCGGCTGCCACCAGACCCGCGTAATGGGCCATATCGACCATCAGCCAGGCCCCCACCTCGTCGGCGATGGCGCGGAAGCGGGCGAAGTCGATCTGCCGCGCATAGGCCGAACCGCCGGCGATGATCAGCTTCGGCCGGTGTTCGCGCGCCAGCCGCTCCATCCCCTCGTAGTCGAGCAGCCCGTCTTCCGCCCGCACCCCGTAGTGGATCGCCCGGAACCAGCGGCCCGAGTAGTTGACCGGGGCGCCATGGGTCAGATGCCCGCCGGCGGCGAGGTCCATCGCCAGGAAATGATCGCCCGGCGCGAGCAGGGCGAAGAAGACCGCGAGATTGGCCGAGGCTCCGGAATGCGGCTGCACATTGGCGAAGGCGCAGCCGAAGAGCTGCTTGGCGCGTTCGATCGCCAGGCTCTCGGCCAGGTCCACGTAGGCGCAGCCGCCGTAGTAGCGCCGGCCGGGATAGCCCTCGGCGTATTTGTTGGTCAGCACGGAGCCCTGGGCCTCGAGCACGGCGCGGGAGACGATGTTCTCCGAGGCGATCAGCTCGATCCCCTCCTGCTGGCGCAGCAGCTCGCGGCCGATCGCCTCCGCGATCTCGGGGTCGCTCTCCGCCAGGCCCGCCTGGAAGAAGCGGGCGGGCAGGAAACGGGCGGCGGTCTCGTTCATGGCGTGATCCTCTGGCGCGGCCATAGCACGGGCGGGCGGGGGGCGGATACGGGCCGGTCAGGGCGCATCGAGCTTGGCGATGCGCCGGGCATGCCGGCCGCCCTCGAAAGGCGTGGCGAGGAAGGCGGCGAGCGCATCCAGCGCCACCTCCGCCCCCATGGTGCGGCCGCCGAAGCAGGCGATGTTGGCGTCGTTGTGGGCCCGCGCCAGCCGCCCTTCGGTCGCGTTATGCAGCACCGCGGCGCGGATGCCGGGATGGCGGTTGGCCGCGATGGCCATGCCGATGCCCGATCCGCACACGAGCACGCCAAAGCGCGCCCGGCCGGCCTTCACCTCCGCCACCACGGGGGCGGCGAAGTCGGGATAATCGACGCTCGTGTGGCCATCCGTGCCGCAATCCGCCACGCGATGGCCCTGGGCGGAGAGGGCGGCGGCCAGGATGCGCTTCAGTTCGACGCCGCCATGATCGGCGCCGATCGCGATGGTCAGCGGTTCCATGGCTTGCGCCTTAGCACTCCAGGCGGTGATGGATGAACCGCCCGCCCTGCATGACGGCCAAAAGCCGCTCGCCATTTCCCGCGAGGACCGAGATGTCGGAGAGCGGATCGGCCTCCGGCACGATCAGGTCGGCCAACGCCCCGGGGGCGATGCAGCCGATCCGCCCCTCCTGGCAGAGCAGCCGCGCGGCGTGGCAGGTCGCGCTGCGGATCACTTCCATGGCCGGCAGCACCTCGCGCCGCAGCAGGAACTCCTCGCCCTGGCGGCGGTGCATCTCACCGAGCAGGTCGGTGCCGAAGGCCATGGTCAGCCCAGCCTCGCGCATGATGGCGAGGCTGCCCAGGCCCGCCTGCCGCACATCCTCGATCTTGGCCACCGACTCGGGCGGCAGGCCGAAGGCCGCCCCTTCCTCGGCCAGCGCCTGGTAGGTGATGAGGGTGGGGCAGGCGATGGCGCCGCGGGAGGCGGCCAGGCCAGCGGTCTCGGGCGTGATCAGGTTGCAATGCTCCAGGCTGCGCACGCCGCATTCCACCGCGCGCCGGATCGCGCGATCGGTGTAGAGATGGGCCGCGACATAGGTGCCGGCGTTCTCCGCCTCCTCGACCGCGGCGCAGAGCTCCTCGCGCGAGAAGCCGAGATAGGCGATGGGATCGGTGGGGGAGGCCACGCCGCCATTGGCCATCACCTTGATGAAATCGGCGCCGGCCTTGATCTCCTCCCGCGCGGCGCGGCGGATGGCATCGACCCCGTCGACCACCCGGCCGAGCGCGCCGAGCCGCGGCGCATACCAGCCGGCATCGCGGCTGTCGTGGCGGCCGCGCAGGTCGGAATGGCCTCCGGTCTGCGAGAGCGCCTTGCCGCAGAGGATGAGGCGCGGGCCCTCGATCAGCCCCTCCTCCCAAGCGAGGCGCAGGCCGATCGTCGCCCCGCCCATGTCGCGCACGGTGGTGAAGCCGCGCCGCAGCATCTCGCGCATGATCCGCGCCGCGCGATGCGCGATCAGGGCATCCGGCAGCAGCGCGTTCTGGGCAAGATGCGCGGTGGTGGCGACGACATGGACATGGGCGTCGATCAGCCCGGGCATCAGCGTGCGGCCGCGCAGGTCGATCCGCCGCGCGGAGGGGCTGGCGATCGGGCGGTCGGAGACCTCGCGGATCACCTCGCCCTCGATCAGGACATGACCCGGGCGCTGCCCCGCGCCGTCGAGCAGCAGGGCATTTTCGAAGACAAGCAGGGTGGGGGCTGGCATGCCCCCGCCGATAGACCAGAACCCGGACAGAGGAAATGATCCGGCCGGAAGAGGGGGGCTGCAGCGGCCCCGGCCCGCACCGCGTAAGCCGGCCTGCCGCTGGTCCCACCGCTGCCCGACCGCCGGTCAGCTGACCGCAGGCAGCATCCGCTCGCTGAGCGGGGGGAGGAAGCGGTCGGTGTAGAAGCGATCGGGCGTCGGCATCTCGCCCAGGTTGAAGGCCATCTTCACCGCCTCGATCTGGCGGGCGAAGCGCGGCGCCTCCATCACGCCGAGGCCGAGGCGGCGGACATTCGGGCTGTCGACCAGCTCAGCCATCGCCATGTCCTGGCGCATGGTCTCGATCGCGACATCGGTCAGCTGTTCGCGCGCGCGCAGATGCTGGATCGCCTCGGCCCGGTTGGCGAAGGCCCAGCGCAGGGAGCGGATCATGCCCGCCACCACCGCGCGCACCGCCTCCGGGTTGCGGTCCGCATAGCTGCGGGTGGTGACCAGGAAGCTGCCGTAGAAGAAGTCAAGCCCGTGCTCGCGGTAGCGGAAGATGCGCTGCTGCGGCAGATCCATCCCGAGCGCGCGCAGGCTGAGCGCGGTCGAGGTGACGAAGCCCGTGATGGCATCGGCCCGGCGCTGCACGAGCATGGTCTCGCGCAGTTCGGGCGAGACGCTCATCCAGGTGATCGACTGCAGCGGGATGTTGTTGACCGCAGCGAAGGCGGGGAAGACCTGGCGGCCGCCGTCGAACTCCGGCGCGGCCAGGGTCTTGCCGGCGAGATCGGCCGGGGTGCGGATCGGCCCATCGGCGCGCACCGTCACCGCGGTCGGCGCCTGGTCCCACATCAGGGCGACGGCGATCAGGTCGTTGTTCGGGTTCTGCGACATGAAGCGCAGCATCGGGGTCGGGTCGGCCATGGCGATGTCGAACTGGCCGGCCGACATGTCGAGCGGCACACGCGCCGAACCGAAGCCGCGCTGGATCGTGATGTCCACCCCGGCTTCGCGGAAGAAGCCCAGGCGCTCGCCAGCGATGCCGAAGGCGTAGGGGCCGTTCAGGATCCAGTCGAAGGCGAAGCGCACCGTGGGGCGGGCCTGGGCCTTGGCGGCATGCGGGGCGGCAAGCGCGGGGGCGAGCGCAGCGGCGAGTGCGGCGCGGCGGGAGAGGCGAAGGGTCATGCGGGGGCTCCTCCTTGGGGGCGATCTGTGCCCCGATGGCAGGGTGATCGCCGCCCGGATGCGGCCGCGACAAGGCCCGAGATGATCCGACCCGCGGCGGCCACGCCGCGACCGCCGCGAGAAGAGGCAGGCCGCATGCGACCTGCCGCTTTGCTGTGCGGCGGGCCGTCTCGCGCCGGCGGCTGAGGCAGAGAGAGCGCTGGCTTGGGCCAGCCCGGGAAGGCCAGAGTGCCGGCCGGTGATCGACGGGAGGTCAGGCGATGCAGGTCGGCGTTTTCATCCCGATCAACAACAACGGCTGGCTGATCAGCGAGACGGCGCCGCAATACATGCCCTCCTTCGATCTCAACAAACGCATCACCCTCGCCGCCGAACGCCACGGCCTCGACTTCGTGCTCTCGATGATCAAGCTCCACGGCTTCGGGGGGAAGACGCAGTTCTGGGACCATGGGCTTGAGAGCTTCACGCTGATGGCGGGGCTTGCCGCGGTGACCAGCCGCATCAAGCTCTATGCCTCGGTCGCGACGCTGACCATCCCGCCCGCCATCGCCGCACGCATGGCGGTCACGATCGATTCCATCTCCCACGGGCGCTTCGGGCTGAACCTCGTCACCGGCTGGCAGAAGGCGGAATATGAGCAGATGGGCCTCTGGCCGGGGGAGAGCCACTTCCACCGCCGTTACGACATGCTCGCCGAATATGCCCAGGTGCTGCGCGAGCTGTGGGAGAAGGGGGAGAGCAACTTCAAGGGCGAGTTCTACCGGATGGAGCATTGCAAGCTCTCGCCCCGGCCCTCGGTGCCGATCAAGCTGATCTGCGCCGGGCAGAGCAGCGAGGGGATGCGCTTTACCGCCCGCTATGCCGACTACTGCTTCACCTTGGGCAAGGGCATCAACACCCCGCGCGCCTTCGCCCCGATGGCCGAGCGCATGTCCGCCTTCGCCGCCGAGGCCGGGCGAAAGGTCGAGACCACTGTGCTGACCATGATCATCGCCGATGAGACCGATGAGGCCGCCTGGGCGAAATGGGAGCACTACAAGGCCGGGGCCGATGCCGAGGCGATCGCCTGGCTCACCGCCCAGGCCGGGGCGGACAAGCGCCCGGGGTCGGACACCAATGTCCGCCAGCTGGCCGATGCCGCCTCGGCGGTCAATCTCAACATGTCGACCCTGGTCGGCTCTTATGCCTCGGTCGCGCGGATGCTCGATGAGATGGCCGCTGTGCCGGGCTGCGGCGGGGTGATGCTGACCTTCGACGACTTCGAGAAAGGGGTGGAGGATTTCGGCACCCGCATCCAGCCGCTGATGGCCTGCCGCAGCCACGTCAAGGCGGCGGCATGAGCGCGGCCGGCTACTCCCCACCCAGTGCGGCCCGCGGGCCCTTCCTGCTGCCGGCCCGGCCCGAACCGATCCGGCTCGACCCGGCCGCCACCGCGCTGATCGTGGTCGATATGCAGAACGCCTATGCGAGCCCGGGCGGTTATCTCGACCTCGCGGGCTTTGACGTCACCGGCGCCGCGGCAGTCATCGGGCGCATTGCAGAGGTTGCGGCGCTCGCCCGCGCCGCGGGCATGCTCGTCGTCTTCTTGCAGAATGGCTGGGATCCCGCCTACCGCGAGGCAGGCGGGCCCGGCAGCCCGAACTGGTACAAGTCCAACGCCCTCAAGACCATGCGGCGGCGGCCCGAACTGCAAGGCAGACTGCTGGCCAAGGGCGGGTGGGACTATGCGCTGGTCGATGGCCTGGCGCCCGCAGCCGGCGACATCGTGGTGCCCAAGATCCGCTATTCCGGCTTCTTTCACACCCACCTCGACAGCCTGCTGCGCGCGCGCGGCATCCGCCACCTCATCTTCACCGGGATTGCGACCAACGTCTGCGTGGAGAGCAGCCTGCGCGATGCCTTCCACCTCGAATATTTCTGCGTCGTGCTCGAGGATGCGACGCATGCGGCCGGCCCGCCCTATGTGCAGCAGGCAGCCCTCTACAACATCGAGACCTTCTTCGGCTGGGTCTCCTCCTGCGAGGAGTTCCGCCGCGCCCTCGCCAGCAACCGGGAATCGCCCTGATGCCCTTCACGCCCGTCATTCCCCCAGGCTTCGGCAAGCCGATCGCCCCTTATTCCCCCGGCGCGCTGGCTGACGGCGTGCTCTACGTCGCCGGTACCCTCGCCTTCGATGCCGAGAACAACGTCCTCTACCCCGAGGATGCGGCGGCCCAGACCCGCCATGTTCTCGAGACCATCCGGCGCGTGGTGGAGGCGGCGGGCGGTTGCATGGCCGACATCGTCTTCAACCAGATCTTCATCACGGACTGGAAGCACTACGCACCGATGAATGCCGTCTACGCCGAATATTTTCCGGGGGACAAACCGGCGCGCTATTGCATCCAGTGCGGCCTCGTGAAGCCCGGCGCGGTGGTGGAGATCGCCTCGATCGCCCATCTTCGCCGCTGAGGCCGCTGCGGCCGAGGGCAGGCGCGGGGTGGTGGGTGCGCAGGCTGCCACGCAGAGGGCGGGGCATGGAACCGACCTCCCTTTGCCGGGCCGGCCTTGGCGGCAGGCCGCCCCGCCCGGTCCGCGACGGCCTCGCATGGTGAGGACCGTCACCGGATGAGCCAGATCCGCGAGGTGATCGGCCGCACCGCCTCGGGCCTTCTCTATCGCTGCGAGGGGCCGGAGGGGGCGCCTGCCGTCCTCCTCTCGGCTGGCCTCGGCGGGCTTGCCGCCTTCTTTGCGCCGCAGCGGCCCGTCTTGGCCGGCCGCTTCCGGGTACTGGCCTTTGATCATCGCGGCACCGGCGCCAATCGCGGCCCGCTGCCCAGCCCCTACAGCATCGGCCAGATGGCGGAGGATGCGCTGGAGGTGATGGAAGCCGCAGGCCTGGGGCGCATCCACTGGCTCGGCCATGCGCTGGGTGCCCTGGTGGGGCTTGAGGTGGCGCGCCGCGCGCCGCAGCGGCTGGCCTCGCTGCTGCTGGTCAACGCCTGGGCGGTGCTGGATCGGCATACGGCGCGCTGCTTCGACATTCGTCTGGACATCCTCGCGGCCCAGGGGCCGGCGGCCTATCTGCGCGCCCAGCCCCTATTCCTGCACAGCGCCCCCTATCTCTCGGCCCAGGCCGATGCGGTCGAGGAGGAGCTCGGGCGCGCCCTTGCGGAGTTTCAGGGCAGCGAGGTGCTGCGCGCGCGCATCGCCGCCTTGCGCGCCTTCAACATCCGCAATGCCCTGGCCGGAATCGAGGTGCCGGCGCTCGTGCTGGCGGCGCGCGACGATCTCCTGGTGCCCTGGATTGCCGGGCGCGCGCTGGCTGAGGGACTGCCGCGCGCGCGCTTTGTGCTGCTCGAGCAGGGGGCCCATGCCTGCACCGTCGAACAGGCCGAGGCCTGCAACCGGCTGATCCTTGAATTCCTGCAAAGCCTCGGCTGAAGCGGCCGGCGGAGGGAGGGATCGGCCGGGAGAGGCCCTTGCCGATGCCGCATGCAGCCCGCAACCGCGCCCCCCCGCCGGCACATCCGTTTCAGGTGCGCCTTGACCGCAGCGGGCGGGCATGGTCTGCGAGAATGACAAATCAGGCATGTGATCGGAGGGCGCGTGGCCATACTGGTGACCGGCGGCTTCGGCTTCATCGGTTCGGCGGTGGTGCGCCATCTCTTGACCCGCAGCGATCACGTGGTCGTGAACGTGGACAAGATGACCTATGCCGCCTCCCCCGAGGCGCTGGCGATGCACGCGGCCAACCCGCGGCATGTCCACATCCGGGCCGACATCTGCGATGCCGAGGCGCTGCGGGCCGCCTTCGCCCGGTACCGGCCGAGCCATGTCATGCATCTGGCCGCGGAATCCCATGTCGATCGCAGCATCGACGGCCCGGCCGAGTTCATCCGTACCAATGTCGTGGGGACCGAGGTGCTGCTCGAGGTGGCGCGGGAATACTGGTCCGGCCTCGAGCCCTCGGCGCGGGCGGCCTTCCGCTTCCACCACGTCTCCACCGATGAGGTGTTCGGCGCGCTCGGTCCCACCGATCCGCCCTTCGGGCCGCAGACGCGCTATGACCCGCGCAGCCCCTATTCGGCTTCGAAGGCCGCCTCGGACCATCTGGTGCGGGCCTGGCAGCACACCTACGGGCTGCCCACCTTCGTCACCAACACCACCAACAACTACGGCCCCTGGCAGTTTCCGGAGAAGCTGATCCCGCTGATGACGCTCAACGCGCTCCAGGGGCGGCCGCTGCCCGTCTATGGCGACGGGTCGAATGTGCGCGACTGGCTGTATGTCGAGGACCATGCCGAGGCGCTGGTGCTCGCCCTCTTTCGCGGGCAGCCGGGGGCCACCTATTGCATCGGGGCCCGGCAGGAACGGAGCAATCTGCAGGTGGTCAAGACGATCTGCCGCCTGCTGGACGAACTCCGCCCCGATCCCGCCGGCCCGCACGAGCGTCTGATCACCTTCGTCCGCGACCGTCCCGGCCATGATTTCCGCTACGCCATGGACCCCTCCTCGGCGGAGGAGGCGCTCGGCTGGCGCGCCCGCCATGATTTCGAAACCGGCCTGCGCAAGACGATCGGCTGGTATCTCGAGCATGAGGGCTGGTGGCGCGCGATCCTGAGCAGCCGCTACGCCGGCGAGAGGCTCGGGGTGGCCGGATGAGCGGCCGCCCCGGCCCCGCCCGCCAGGGAAACCCGCCGGCCCGGGCAGACCGGCCGGCCTGCCGCCCTGCGCAGGGGCCGCGGCAGGGCGCAGCCCTCCAGCATGCTCTGCCGCATGCGCGGCAGGGCCAGGCCGCGGAGGCAGCGGACGCCGGGTCGAAAGAGAGAGGGGGCAGAGGCAAGGGGAGCGCATGAAAGGCATCATCCTGGCCGGAGGTTCCGGCACGCGGTTGCATCCGATGACGCTGGCCGCCTCCAAGCAGCTGCTGCCGGTCTATGACAAGCCGATGATCTACTATCCGCTGAGCACGCTGCTGCTCGCGGATATCCGGGATATCCTGGTCATCTCCACACCGCAGGACCTGCCTGCCTTCCGCCGCCTGCTCGGTGACGGGTCGGCCTTCGGCATCCGCCTCTCCTACGCCGAACAGCCCTCGCCTGACGGGCTCGCCCAGGCCTTCCTGATCGGGGAGGAGTTCCTGGCCGGCGGTCCGGCCGCCCTCGCGCTCGGTGACAACATCATCTACGGCCACGGGCTTTCGGCCTCCCTGCGCGCGGCCCGGGAACGCGCCGAACGCGGCATCGCCACCATCTTCGGCTATCGCGTGGCCGATCCCGAACGCTACGGCGTGGCCGAGTTCGACGCCGAAGGGCGGGTGATCTCGATCGAGGAGAAGCCCAAGGCGCCGAAATCCGACTGGGCGGTGATCGGCCTCTACTTCTACGACCGGCGCGTGACGGAACTGGCCAAGCAGATCAAGCCCTCGGCGCGGGGGGAGCTCGAGATCACCGACCTCAACCTCGCCTATCTTCGCCTCGGCGCCTTGCATGCGGAACGGCTCTCGCGCGGGTCGGCCTGGCTCGATGCCGGCACGCCGGCCTCCCTGCTGCAGGCCGCGACCTTCGTGCAGACCGTGCAGGAACGCCAGGGGCTCAAGATCGGCTGTCCGGAGGAGGTCGCCTTCCGCCGCGGCTTCCTCTCGGCCGAGGCGCTGCGCGAACGCGGCCGCGCCCTCGGCAAGACCGCCTACGGACAATACCTGATCGAGGTGGCCGACGGGGTGCATGAATGAAGGTCACGCCGCTTGCCATACCTGATGTGCTGCTGATCGAACCGCCCCGCTTCGGCGATGCGCGCGGCTTCTTCAGCGAGGTCTGGAAGCGCAGCGCCTTTGCCGCTGCCGGGCTTGCCGTCGATTTCGTGCAGGACAACCATTCGCTGAGCCGCGAGGCCGGCGTCCTGCGCGGCCTGCATTTCCAGCGCCCGCCGGCGGCGCAGGGCAAGCTCGTGCGGGTGGTGCGCGGGCGCATCCTGGATGTGGCGGTCGACATCCGCCAGGGCAGCCCGAGCTATGGCCGGCATGTGGCGGTCGAGCTCTCGGCCGAGAACTGGCGCCAGCTCTGGATCCCGCGCGGCTTCGCGCACGGCTTCCTCACCCTCGAGCCGGATACCGAGGTCCTCTACAAGGTCGATGCCGAATACGCGCGCGAGCACGACGCGGCGATCCGCTGGGATGATCCCGACCTCGCCATCCCCTGGCCGCTGCCCGATGGCGGGCCGCTGCTCTCCGAGAAGGACCGCAACGCGCCGCGGCTGGCCGAGATCCCGCCCCCCTTCCCGCAGGGCAGCTGGTGATGCGGCGGATCATGGTCACCGGCCGGGGCGGTCAGCTTGGCACGGCGCTGGCGGAGGCGCTGCCCGCCCAGGGGTTTGAGGCGCTCGCCGTCGGCCAGCCCGATTTCGACTTCGACCGGCCGGAGAGCGTGCGCGGCACCTTCCTCCACCTCGCACCCGATGCGGTGGTCAACTGCGCCGCCTGGACCGCCGTCGATGCGGCCGAGGACGACGAGGCCGGCGCCTTCCGCGCCAATGCGCTGGGCCCGGCGCTGCTCGCCGCCCTCTGCGCGAAGGCCGGCATCCCCCTTGTGCAGATCAGCACCGACTACGTCTTCGCCGGCGACAAGCCCGACCCCTACACCGAGGAGGACGCCCCGAACCCGCTCGGCGCCTATGGCCGCACCAAGCTCGCGGGGGAATGGGCGGCGCTGGCCGGAAACCAACAGACCATCGTGCTGCGCACCGCCTGGGTGGTCAGCCCGGTGGGCAAGAACTTCGTGCGGACCATGCTGGCCGCCGGGGCAAGCCGGCCGGAGCTGCGCGTGGTGGCCGACCAGGTCGGCAACCCCACCGCCGCGCCTGATCTGGCCGATGCCATCGCCGCGGTGCTGGCGCGCATCCGTCAGACCGGCTGGCGCGGCGAATACCGCGGCATCTTCCACGCCACCGGCCAGGGCAGCATCTCCTGGCACGGCTTTGCCGAGGCGATCTTCGCCGCCGCCCGCCCCCATGGCGGCCCAAGCCCCGTGGTGCATGCGATCAGCACGGCCGAATACCCGACGCGGGCGCGGCGGCCGGCCAATTCGCGCCTGGATGGGCGCAAGCTGCGCGAGGTCTTCGGGGTGGAGCTGCCGCCCTGGCAGCAGGGCCTCGCCCGCGTCATCGACGCGATCTACGCGCGCTGAGCCGCAAGGCCCGCAGCTTCCGCCCGGCCGCGCGCTGGCCCATCCTGCCTCGGATGCGCCGCTATCTCCTGCTTGCTTGGGTCGGACTGGGCCTGGCTGCCGGTATCCTGGCGGCCCTCGGCGGCTCCCCGGCCACGGCACGCCTGCTCTGGACTGCCGCCGCCCTGCCGGTGGCCGCCCATGTCGGGCTGAGCCTCTGGCGGTCCCTGCGCGGCGGGCGGCTCGGCGTCGATACCATCGCGCTCATCGCCATCATCGGTGCGCTCGCCCTGGAGGAGGAGGCGGCGGGGGCGGTGATCGCCCTCATGGTCGCCGGCGGGGAGGCGCTGGAGGCCTGGGCCGAGGGCCGGGCACGCAGCGCGCTCACCGCCCTGCTGGCCGCCGCCCCGCGCGAGGCGGCCCGCCTGCGCGACGGCGTGGTCGAGATCATCCCCGCCGCGGCCATCGCCCCGGGCGATACCCTGCTGCTACGCCCCGGAGAGGTGGTGCCGGCCGACGGCGTGCTGGTTGATGCCGAAGCCGTGCTCGATGAAAGCGCGCTGACGGGGGAGGCGGCGCCGGTGCCGCTGCAGCGCGGTGCCCGGCTGCGCAGCGGCGCGGTCAACGCCGGTCCGGCGGTGCGCATGCGGGCGGAGGCAAGCGCAGAAGCCAGCACCTATGCCGCCATCCTGCGGCTGGTGCGAGAGGCGGCCGAGGCCCGCGCGCCCTTGACCCGTCTGGCCGATCGCTGGGCGGTGGGCTTCCTGGCCGCCACCCTCCTGCTCGCCGGGCTCGCCTGGGCGGTCGCAGGCGATCCGGTACGCGCCCTGGCGGTGCTGGTGGTGGCCACGCCCTGTCCCCTCATCTTGGCCGCGCCCGTCGCCCTGGTGGCCGGTGTCGGGCGCGCGGCGCGGCGCGGCGTGGTGATCAAGGGTGCCGGCGCGCTCGAGCGTCTGGCCCGCGTGCGGCAGGTGATGTTCGACAAGACCGGCACCCTGACCCCCGGCCGGGTGCGGCTGGCCGCCGTCGAGGTCCTGCCCAGCTGGCGGCGGGAGGAGGCGCTGGCGCTGGCCGCCGCGCTGGCCCAGGGCTCCACCCATCCCGTGGCAGTGGCCTTGCGGGAGGAGGCGACGGCGCGCGGCCTGATGCTGCCGGTGCCTAAGGCGCTCGAGGAGAGCCCCGGCGGAGGGCTCTCGGCCGTGGTGGAGGGGCGACGGGTCCTGCTCGGCAGCGCGGGCTTTCTGGCGGCGCAGGGTGCCGCCCCGGCCGAGGCTGCCTTTGCGGCTTCGCTGGCCACCCATGCCGGCGGGACCGTGGCGTGGCTGGCGGTGGAAGGGCAGGCGGTGGCAGCCTTCTTGATGGCAGACCGGATCAGGCCCGAGGCGGCGCGGGCGATCCGCGCCCTTCGCGCCTTGGGGATCGGGCCGATCGTCCTGCTGACCGGGGATCGCGCGGCGGCGGCGGCCGCGGTCGCGGTGGCGCTGCGGCTCGATCGCGTGCTGGCGGAGCAGGATCCGGCCGGCAAGATCGCGGCGGTGCGGGCGGCAGCGCGGCAGGCCCCGGTGGCCATGGTGGGGGATGGCGTGAACGACGCCCCCGCCCTTGCCGCGGCCGATGTCGGCATCGCCATGGGCGCCCAGGGCAGCGCCGCGGCGGCCGAGGCCGGGGATGTCGTCCTGCTGGCCGATCGGGTGGACCGGGTGCCGGAGGCCATCGCCATCGCCCGCCGCGCCCGGCGCATCGCGCTGCAGGCGATCGGGCTGGGCATGGGGCTGTCGGTTGCAGCGATGCTGACCGCGGCCGCGGGCTGGCTCACGCCGCTCGCCGGCGCGCTGCTGCAGGAGGGGATCGATGTGGCCGCCATTCTCTGGGCGCTGACCGCGCTGCGCCCGGAACGCCAGCCGCCCCGCCTGCCCGCCGCGGCCGGCCTGGCCGAGCGGCAGGCCGAACATGCCGGTCTGCGCCGCCTGGCCGAGGCGCTGGCCAGCGCGGCCGAGGCGCCGGATCCAGGTGCGCAGGCGGCAGCGCTGGAGCCGCGGCTGCGCGGGGAGCTGCTGGCCCATCAGCGGGCGGAGGAGAGCCTGCTCTACCCCGCCGCGGCGCGGCAGCTGGGCGGGCAGGATCCGCTGGGCGCGCTGATCCGCATGCATGCCGAGATCGAGGCGCTGATCGAGCGGATCAGCACCCTGGCCGCGCTGCACTGCGCCGGCGATGCCACGGCCGAGCTGCCGCTGCGCCGGGCCCTCTTTGCGCTGGAGGCGCTGCTGTCGCTCCATCTGACCGCGGAGGAGGAGGCGCTGGCCGGGCTGATGGCGGAGGGCTGATCCGCCCCCTCAGGAGGCTGTGCGCGCCCTGCGGCCTCGGGTCGCGGATCGCGCGGCCCGACCCGCCCCGGTGCTGCGGCGCCCGAGGGGCGGGCCTATCCGATCGGCCGGGATGACGGGTCGGGGCGGGGAAGGGCAGGGGGGGCGGTGATCACGCGAGACGTCGCATCCGATGCGGCGAGGGAGGTCGCACTTGCAGCGCTGGCCGGAGGAGGGAGGCGTTGCGGGCGGCGGCGGTGCGGCGCCGCGCGGCCTGTGGCAACAGGAAAGCCGAGCAGAACACCCCTGGCAGCCCGGGGCAAGGGCCGAGGGCTGGCGATCTCCTCGCGCGGAGCCGTCAGGAGGCCGGCATGGCGAAGCGCGGGCAGACCTTCTGCGCCGAGGGCCGCGGCGGCGGGACGCACAGCACCTCTGCCCCGCCTCCTGCCGGGAGCGGTGATGGGGCGCGATCTGCCCGCGGCCTGCCGAGCCCGCCGCCGGCAGGCAGAGTCTGTCGGCGAGGCGACCGACCGCCCCCTTCATGACCCGGCAGGCGGGCAGCAGGGCAGGCCCCGCTGGGCCGCCCATTCGGGCGGGCAGCCGGGCCGTCAGCGCCTGGGCAGCCGAAGCGCCATCCACAGCATGGCGAGGATCTGCAACAGCAGCGTCCCGCCCATCGCCCAGCCATAGCCCGCGGCCTGCCAGCCTCCATCCGCGCGCCTCGGCCAGAGGTCAAGGACGAGGCCGATCGCAGTCTGCAGCAGGAAGGTCAGGCAGAGCATGCCGGCATTGACGGCGGTCGAGACCCGCCCGGCGAGGGCGGGCGGGAAGCCCTGCGCCACCGCGGCATAGGCGGCGGCGCTGGTGGCCCCGCACAGGGCGAAGCAGCTCCAGAGCAGGAGGGCGGGGCCGAGCCCCTGCGGCGGGGCGGCGATCAGCAGCGCCTGCAGGCCGAGCATCAGCGCCATGGCGGCCAGCGGCACCGCCAGCGGGCTGACGCCCGAGGCCTGCAAGCGGCTGGCCGCCACCCCCGCGCCGAGATTGCCGAACATCACCGCCAGCGCGTAGGCCAGCAGCACGACCGCCCGCTCCTCGGCCGCCAGGCCCGCGACGTCGCGCAGCCAGGGACCGATCCAGAGGCCCTGGTAGGTGAAGTGCAGCGCATTGAGCACCATGATCGCCGGCACCAGAGCGCGGAACCGCGCATCGCGGAGGATGGCGGCAAAGGCGGCGATGTCCTGCAGGAGCGGCGTGGCCGCCTCGCGCCGCGGGCGCGGCGGCACGGAGCGCAGGATCCACAGCGCGATCACAAAGGAGAGCAGGGCCAGCAGCCAGAAGGCGCCGCGCCAGCCGAGCACGGGCAAGGCCGCCTGCACCGGCCAGGTGGCGAGCAGCCCGCCCAGGCCCCCGATGAAGATGCCCGCACCGGTCAGGGCCGCCACCCTCTCCTTCGGGTACCAGGCGCTGTGCGCCTTGATCAGCCCGATCAGCGCCGAGCCCACGCCGAGCCCGGTCAGAAACCGCCCGACCGCGAGCATGCCCGCCCCTTCGGCCAGCGCCGAGACGGCAAAGCCGAGCCCCGCAACCGCCGCCGAAGCGGCCTGCACGAGCCGCGGCCCGTAGCGGTCGAGCGCCACGCCGATTGGCAGCTGCACCAGGGCATAGGCGACGAAGAGCACCGCCGCGAGCATGCCGAGATCGGCCGCAGAGAGCCCGAACTCGACCGCCAGCGCGGGTCCGATCACCGCCATCACGGCGCGGCTTGCCTGATTGATCAGGTTGACCATGCCGAGCGGCAGGGTGACCGAGAGGAAGCTCACGGCAGGCGCAGGCGGATCGAGACCGGGCAATGGTCCGAGATGCGGTCCCGCGCATCCCGTTCGGCATAGACCATGACGCGCAGGGAGCCGGGCACCATCCACCCCCGGGCTGCGCCACCCAGCAGGATGTGCGAGACGAAGGGCCGCCCGCCGCGTGCATCGGCAAAGCAGGGGCTGGAGTGGCCTTCGGTCGCCCGCAGCAGCGGGCCGGCGGCGGCCAGCCGGGCGAAGAAGGGATCCTCCGGCCCCGCGATGCGGCGGTTGAAATCGCCCAGGATCACGAAGGGCATGCCCTCGCGCTGGCGTTCGGCGATCCAGCCGGCCAGGATGCTGGCCTGCTGGCCCAGCGCCTCGCACTCGCGCGCGCCTTGCAGCGGCCCCTCCCGGCAGCCGGCATTGAGGTGGACCGAGAGCAGCCGGAGGCGCACGCTGCCGGCTTCGATCGTCACATCCACCCCGCGGCGGAGGGAGAGGCGCGCCTGCGGGCGCAGATCGAGCGCGGCGAGATCCGGATTCTGCACCGCGCGCAGGCCGGTGCGCACGGCAATGCCCGCGCGCTGCACATCCGCCTCTTCGGGGAAGAAGAAGCGCCAGCGCCGGGGGTCGAGGAAGCGGGCCGCGGCCTCCGGCCCGTCCACCTCCTGCAAGGCGATGACGTCGGCCTCCAGCCTTTCGGCATATTGGCGCAGCAGCGCCCAATCGGCCGCGCTGCGCGGGCGAAAGCCGCGCGGCAGCGCCGGATCATCGGGGCTGCGCAGGGTGGCCCAGGCGACGTTCCAGGTGGTCAGGCGCAGCTCCGTCGCCCCCGCCGGGGCGGCGAGCAGCGCGAGGAGCCCGAGAAGGAACAGGAGGCGGCGGCGCATGCCGGCGCTCTAGAACAGGGCAGGGGCCAGCGGAACCGCCGCGCGGGCCGACCGGGGCTTACGCCCCGGGGGCAGAGGGGAAGGGCCGCCCTTCCGCGCAGAGCCGCCGCCGGGGGTAGGCCCCGCGCCGCTTGCCCGCCGATCCGCCTCGCCCGGCAAGGCGAGAGCGGGCGCGGGCCAAGCCCGCAGGCGCGCGACGGCGCCCAGGGAGGGAGGCGGGGCTGCGATGTTCCGGCCTCACTCGAGCCGGGCGCCGGAGATGCGCACCATCTCCTGCCAGTTGGGGCGTTCGCGGCGGATGCGCTCCCACACCGCCTCGGGGCCGCTCCAGAGGGCGCGCGCCCCGGTGCGCAGGAAGCGCTCGATCATCGCCGGTTCGCTCGAGACCGCCTGGATCGCGGCCGCGGCGCGCTGCAGGATGGGGGCCGGCACCCCGGCCGGGAAGGCCATGGCGCACCAGCTCTCCACCACGAAGCCGGGCATGCCGGCTTCCTGCATGGTCGGCACATCGGGCAGGGTGGGCCAGCGTTCGGCGCTCGTCACCGCCAGGGCCCGCATGCGCCCTTCGGTGATCACCGGGACGTAACTTGCCAGATTGTCGATCGCGAAGGTCACATCGCCCGAGAGGATGGCCGGAATGGTCTGCGCCGCGCCGCGGAAGGGCACATGCTCGCCATCCAGCCCGGCGCGCTGGACGAACCAGGCGCCGGAGAGATGCGGCGTCGTGCCCACGCCCGGGCTGCCGTAGGAGACGCCGCCGCGCCGGCCGCGCGCCCAGGCGATGAACTCCTGCACCGTGCGCGCCGGGTTGTGCTGGGCCGAGACGGCGAACACGTTGGGGAGCGACCAATGCATCGAAATCGGCTGCAGGTCGCGATCCGGGTCATAGGGCATGCGGCTGTAGAGGAACTGGTTGATCGTCCAGGCGCTGACCGTGACCGGCCCCATGGTGTAGCCGTCGGGGGCGGATTTGGCCAAAGCCTCGGTGCCGATATTGCCGCCCGCGCCGGGGCGGTTCTCGACCAGGAAGGGCTGGCCCAGCGTCGCCGCCAGGCGTTCCGACAACAGCCGCGCCAGCACATCCGTGCTGCCCCCGGGCGGCCAGGGGACGATGACGCGCACCGGCCGGTTCGGCCAGTCGGTGGCCTGGGCCAGGGCCAGGGCGGGGGCGGCAAGACCGCCGAACAGCGCAAGGCGCCGGGTGAGCATGGGGTTTCCTCCGTGATCGCGGGCGTGAGTGTGCGGCGCCGCGCGGGCCGGGGGAAGGGGGTGTGAAGGGCCGGCCGCCGCGCGACGCGCCGCCCCGACCGGCGCAGCGTCGGACCGCGCGAGAGATCGCCAAAGCCCGGCTTGGGCCAGCAAGGCGACGCTGCCCCCAAGACCTGGCCGCAAGAAGCGGCGGGGGGATGCGAGAGGCCTGCTTCAGGGTGCGGGGTAGATGCGCGGAAAGGTCACCCTCTCGGGCGGGCCGGGCGGCCGCGGATCCCCCACCTTCCCGCAGCCAGCGAGCAGCAGCGCGATGAAAAGC
>JANWYF010000079.1 GCA_025057055.1 Rhodovarius sp.
GGCGGGGCGCGCGTCGCCCTCTCCTTCGTGCTCAACTATGAGGAGGGCGGGGAGAATACCGTCCTCAACGGGGATCCCGGCAGCGAAATCTATCTACATGAGGTGCCGGGCGGTGCGCCCATCCTCGGCGAGCGCAACCGCACGGTGGAGAGCCAGTTCGACTACGGGGCACGCGCCGGCGTCTGGCGCATCCTGCGCCTCTTCGCTGAACGGGGCATGCGCCTGACCGTCTATGCGGTGGGCCGTGCGCTCGAACTCAACCCGACCGTGGCCAGGGCCTTTATTGAGGCCGGCCACGAGGTGGCGAGCCACGGCTGGCGCTGGATCGACTACCACCAAGTCCCGGAGGAGGTGGAACGGGCCGAGATCGCGCGGTCGGTCGCGACCATCACCCGACTCTGCGGCCGCCCGCCGGTCGGCTGGTACACCGGTCGGGTCAGCCCGCGCACGCGCCGGCTCATCGTCGCGCATGGCGGCTTCCTCTACGACAGCGATGCCTATGACGATGACCTGCCCTACTATGTCCTGGTCGAGGGCAAGCCGCAGCTCGTCATCCCCTACACGCTCGACGCCAACGACATGAAGTTTGCGGTTCCGCCCGGCTTCACCGCCCCCGGCGGCTTTGAGCAGTATCTGTGCGATGCGCTCGAGCTGCTGCGCCGTGAGGGCGGGCGGATGATGAGCGTTGGGCTGCATTGCCGGCTGGTCGGGCGGCCCGGACGGGCGGCGGCGCTGGCACGCTTTCTCGATCACGTGCGCGCCTGCGGCGATGTCTGGGTGGCAACGCGGGAGGAGATCGCCCGCCACTGGCTGGCCACCCACCCGCCGCGCTGATGCTCGAAAAGCGCAGCCTCAAGCTCTCGGGCCATCGCACCTCGGTGGCGCTGGAGCCGGCCTTCTGGGCCGTGCTCGAGGCGGCGGCGCAAGAGCGCGGGATGGCGCTGGCGGCGCTGATTGCGGAGCAGGATGCCGCACGCTCCGCCGCGACCGAACCGCTGGCCAGCCGGCTGCGGGTCTATGCGCTCGGCTATGCGATGGCGCGCCGCGCGGCCGCCGAGGGTCGGTAGACCCCGCGTATCTCGGGCAGCGGCTCCAGCCGGTCCGTCAGGCCAAGGGCGGTTTCGGCCGCGCCGAGATAGAGCAGACCATCGGGCGCGAGCTGGGCGGCCAGTGCTTCCAGCACGCGGGTCTTGCTCGGCGGATCGAAGTAGATCAGCACATTGCGGCAGAAGATGACGTCGAAGCGGCCGAACTGCCGCAGATCCTGCAGCAGATTGGCCTGTTCGAAGCGGCAGAGCTGGCGCAGCCGGTCATGGATGCGCCAGCGCCCCTCGACCTGGGTGAAATGCTTCATCAGCATCCTGACCGGCAGGCCGCGCTGGACCTCGAACTGAGTGTAGAGGCCCTGCCGCGCCCGTTCCAGGACGGAACGCGTGAGGTCAGTGCCCAGGATCTCAAAGCGCCGCTGCCGCAGGGCGGGGTCGGCCTCCTGCGCCTCGGCGATCAGGATGGCGAGGGAGTAGGCCTCCTGACCGGTCGAGCAGGCCGCCGACCAGAAGCGCAGCGGCAGCCCAGGGGCCCGGGCCCGATGCAGCCGCGGGATCTGGGCCCGCACATGGTCGAAGGGCTTGCCATCGCGGAAGAAGTGGCTCTCGTTGGTGGTGAGGAGTTCGGCCACCTCCTGCGCCAAGCCGTCACTGCCTGGGCTTTGCAGGCGGGCGGCCAGCACATCCAGGCTGCCCAGGCCCAGCCGCTGCAGCAGCGCCGCCAGCCGCGTCTCCAAGAGATAGGACTGTTCCGGCATCAGAACAATGCCGCTGCGCTCCTTGACCACCCCGGCGATGATCTGGAAGGCGCGGCTCGTCATGCGGGGACGCGGAGCATCGCCACCGCCTCCTCCGCCAGCAGTTCGGGCGGGCCCTGCAGCCGGGCATGGCCGGCGCGCACCACCGCCCCCGGCATGCCCCCGACCACGCTTGTCGCCTCATCCTGGGCGAAGACGACGCCACCGGCGGCGGTGATCGCCGCCGCGCCGGCCTGGCCATCCTGCCCCATCCCGGTCAGCACCACCGCCAGCACGGCATCGGCATAGATCGGGGGCAGGCTGGCAAAGAGCGGATCGGCCGCCGGCCGGCAGAAATGGACCGGCGGGTCGCGGGTCAGCAGCACCGTGGCCCTCTCCGCCGGGCCGCGCAGGAGCATGTGCCGATCCCCAGGCGCGATGTAGATGCGGCCGGGCAGCACCGCCTCTCCCTCCCGCGCCTCGGCAGCCGGCAGGGCGCCGAGCCCGCCGAGATGCTGCGCCAGCATGGCGGTGAAGCCCGCCGGCATGTGCTGCACCACCAGCACCGGCACCGGCAGGCGCGGCGGCAGCCGCCGGATGAAGGCCGCCAAGGCTTGCGGCCCGCCGGTGGAGGCGGCAATCGCCAGCACGCGCGGCGGACGCGCCGCCATCGCCACCGCCGGCCGGCGCGGCCGGACCGAAGCGGCCTCGGGCCGGCCCAGCCGCGCCCAGCCCTTGACCTTGGCCAGGAGTTCGGCGCGGAAGGCGGGGTCGTGAATCCCGCCGCGTTCGGCCACCGGCTTGGCGATGTAATCGACCGCGCCGGCCCGCAGCGCCGCCATGGTCGCCGCCGCCCCCTGCTGGGTCAGAGCGCTGGCCACGATCACCGCCGGCTGCGGACGGTGGCGCAGCAGCAGCGGCAGCGCCGTCATGCCGTCCATGACCGGCATCTCGAGGTCGAGCAGCACGACATGCGGCATGCGCTCCGGCCCCGCGGCGGCGAGCGCGGCCAGCGCCTCCTCCCCATTCGCGGCGGCACCGACAACACGGATCAGCGGATCCTGGCCGAGCAGCCGCCCCAGCACCCCCCGCACCAAGGCGCTGTCGTCGCAGATCAGGACGCGGATCATTCCGCCGCTCCCGGCAGGGCACCGACCAGGGCCAGCTTGTCGATGAGGATCGCCTCGTCGAAGGGCTTCATCACATACTCATCCGCACCCGCCTCGAGCCCCTCGAGGATCTTCTCCTGCGCGGTCTCGGTCGTGCACATGATCACGCGCGGGCGATCGCCCCCCGGAATGCCGCGCAAGGCGCGCAGGAAGGCCAAGCCGTCCATCACCGGCATGTTGCGGTCGAGCAGGATGCAGCCCGGCATGCCAGCCCGCAGCGCCTCCAGCGCCGCCGCGCCGTCGGCTGCCTCGCGCACGCGAAAACCGTGCTTCTCCAGGATGCGGCGCGCGATCTTGCGCACCACCGCGCTGTCATCGACGACCAGGCACTCCATCGCCGCGCCCTCACCCGAAGCGCATCAGCCGCTCGACATCGAGCACCACCAGCAACTGCTCGCCCAGGCGATGCACGCCAAGCGAGACTTCCCGCCAGAAGGGCTCGAGGGTCGGCGGGTTCGGGGCGCGCTCGGCCGGGTCGACCGAGAGGACATCACCCACCTCATCGGCCAGCAGGGAGTAGAGCTCCCCGTGATGATCCACCACCACCGACATCGGCCGCTGCCCGGGGGGGCGGTCGGGCAGCATCAGCCGCCGCCGCAGGTCGATCGCGGTCACGATGCGCCCGCGCAGGTTGAGGCTGCCTGCGATCTCGGGCGGGGCGAGGGGAATGCGCGTGATGGTCTGCGGCCCCAGCACATCGCGCACGGCAAGCACCGGAATCCCGCAAGGCTGGCCGGCAACCGTGAGGGTGAGGATCATATCGGCGGCCTCGGCCCCAAGCCCCAGGCTCGGTTCGCGGGGCGCAGCACGCCCCTCGGCGCGAGCTTCGGCAACGAGCGGATCGCTGGACATCCTGGCCTCCTTACAGCCGCATCTCGAGCGGAGAGGTGACGCCGCGCAGGCTCAGCGCCTGGGCGATGGCAGCCGCCAAGGCGTCGCGGTCGTATTTCGCGACATAGTCGGTGAAGCCACAGTCGCGGCCCCTGGCGATGTCGGCCGCCTCAGCCTGGGCCGAGAGGGCGATGACCGGGAGATTCTGCCACGCCCCCCCTTCGCGGATCGCCCGCACCAGGGCATAGCCGTCCATCTCGGGCATGTGGATGTCCGAGAGGATGAGGTCGAAGACCTCTCCCTGGTCGCGCAACCGCAGGGCTTCGCGCCCATGGGGGACGGTGACCAGGTCATAGCCGGCAGCGGCCAAGCCGGGTACGACCAGAT
>JANWYF010000132.1 GCA_025057055.1 Rhodovarius sp.
GACACGCCTGCTTTGGCCAGGGCAGAACCATCGCAGGCTTGCGGCCGCCTGCGACGGCGAGGCGAGCCCAGGCCTAAACTTCCTGCATCGCGTAGCCGAAGCGCTGGAAGTCTTCCGCATAGCGCTCGTTGATCAGGGCGACAGAGATCTCGTCGAGCTCGAGGTTGACGTTCTTTGCCGTGTCCCGGCTCGCGTTGTGCCTCGGCAGGGCCGTATTCAGCCGTGTCTGAGGCGGCAGGCC
The DNA here is from genome assembly GCA_025057055.1 of Rhodovarius sp. Taxonomy (GTDB): domain Bacteria; phylum Pseudomonadota; class Alphaproteobacteria; order Acetobacterales; family Acetobacteraceae; genus Rhodovarius. Next base: position 242 of record JANWYF010000132.1, read on the forward strand.
AAGTCTGCGATCGATTTCGGCGAGGCTTTCGTCCATGTTTTCCACACGACCCACGAAGTCTACAGAACGTTCTACTCCTCCCTCTCTGTAAAAAAGCCAAAAGGCCTGTGGTTTGTAGAGACGATCGACGCCATCTCCTCGAAAATGTTCTGACTGGATGAACTCGTTCACGTCACGCATATTCTGAAGGGCTTCGCGCAGAGGCGACCCGGTCCAAGATCGCAAAAAGGTGAAGAACGAGACGACGCGATCGTAAGGATTTCTGACGAATCCGAAAGTAAAGAATGCGGATATCTCCTCGCGACCAACGACTTTGGCGATCTCTTCCAGCGTCGAATGCTTGGCTAGGCCAAAGCGGTCCCTGTAATATCTTGCAGCAGCTTCGCCAAGTTGGGTCGCACCGATTTCAAGGTCGCGATAGGTGGTCAGAGGCGACAGGTGCGCAGCCACCGTCGTGCCAGCGCATTTCGGCACATGAACAAAGATGAACCGGCGGGAGTGGTTGATGATGCACATGGCGCCCTTGTAACACCCCCGCCGCGGCCGCCAAACCCGCGGCCGCCGCACCGCACCACCGCCCGCCCTCAGCTCTCCTTGTAGCGATATCCGATGCCGTAAAGCGTCTCGATCTGGTGGAAATCGGGGTCGACGTCGCGGAACTTCTTGCGCACACGTTTGACGTGGCTGTCGATGGTGCGGTCGTCGACATAAGTGTTCTCGCCATAGGCGGCATCGATCAGCTGGTCGCGGCTCTTCACGATGCCGGGCCGCAGCGCCAGCGCCTTGACCAGCAGGAACTCGGTCACTGTGAGCTGGATCGGCTTGCCCTTCCAGGTGCAGGTGTGCTTCGTCTCATCGAGCGTGAGATCCCCCCGCACGATCAGCCCGCCCGTCCCGCCGCCGGTTGCCTCCTGCCGGATGGCCTCCTGCCGCCGCAGCAGGGCGCGGATCCGCTCGAGCACCAGCCGCTGGCTGAACGGCTTGGTGATGTAGTCGTCGGCGCCGAGCCTCAGGCCCATCAGCTCGTCCACCTCCTCATCCTTCGAGGTGAGAAAAATCACCGGCATGGCGCTGCGCGCGCGCAGCCGCTGCAAAAGCTCCATCCCGTCCATGCGCGGCATCTTGATGTCGAGCACCGCCAAATCCGCCGGGCGGGCCAGCAGGCCGTGCAGCGCGCTCTCCCCGTCGGTATAGGTGCGGACCTGAAACCCCTCCTGTTCCAGCGTCATCGACAGGCTGGTCAGGATGTTGCGGTCATCATCGACCAGGGCGATCGTATAGGGCATCGCAGCCTCCCCAGGATCGTCTAGCGCCTTGCGCGCCCGCGCGGAACCGCCGGCCCGCGGGGCGGGGCCGCATCCGGCCGGGCGAGGCGGCAGGCATCCGGGCTTGGCCCTGGGCACAGCCGCTCCAGGGCGCGGCCGGCGGGCGCTGTTCGCCGCCGCGGTGCGGGGAAGGCCGCGGGCACCGGTGCCCTGGCATCGGCCGCTGCTGCTGGCCTCCTCGCTCGGCCGCCAGCTGCGTCCGCCGGCAGCACGCCCATCCCGCCAGGGGTGGCGCGGCTCAGGGCAGCGGCGGCAGGCCGGCCATGGCGCGGAACTCGGCTTCGGTCAGGATCGGAATGCCGAGCTCGGCAGCCTTGGCCGCCTTGCTGCCCGCATCGCTGCCCACGATCACATAGTCCGTCTTGCGCGAGACGCTCTTGGTCACCCGTGCGCCCACCGCCTCGGCGCGCGCCTCAGCCTCCTGGCGCGAGAGGGTGGCGAGGGTGCCGGTGAAGACCACCGCCTTGCCGGCCAGTGGGCTCTCGGCGGCGGGGATCTCGACCGGCCGGGGCTGAACCTCGGCGAGCAGGGCGGAGAGCGTCTCGAGGTTGCGCGGCTCGGCGAAGAACTCGATCAGCTCCTGCGCGATCGCGGGGCCAATGCCCTGGATGCTGCACAGCTCTTCCCGTGCTTCCGACCCGGGGGTGCGGGCCGCCAACATCCGTTCCTGCCAGGCTTCCACGCTGCGGTAGTGCCGGGCCAGGAGCTTGGCGTTCTGTTCCCCGATGCGACGGATGCCAAGGGCGAAGATGAAGCGCTCCAGCGGGGGGTGGCGCGCGCGCTCGATCGCCTCGAGGAGCTTGGCCACCGACTGCGGCCCCCAGCCCTCCAGCGCCTCGAGCTCGGCGCGGTGGCGGTGCAGGCGGAAGAGGTCGGCCGGAGAGGTGACCCAGCCCTTGGCGTGCAGCAGGGCGATGCGTTCCTCCCCCAGGCCTTCGATGTCCATGGCGCGGCGAGAGACGAAGTGCTTGAGCCGTTCCACCCGCTGCGCCGGGCAGGTCAGGCCGCCGGTGCAGCGGCGCACCACGTCATCGCCCGCGCGCACGGCATGGCTGCCGCAGGCCGGGCAGGTGGTGCGGAAGACGTAGGGCTGCGCGCCGGCCGGGCGCAGCTCGGGCACCACGCCGATGATCTGCGGGATGACATCCCCGGCCCGCTGCAGGATGACCATATCGCCGATGCGGATGTCCTTGCGCGCGATCTCCTCCTCATTGTGCAAGGTGGCGTGGGTCACAGTCACGCCGCCCACGAAGACCGGCTCCATCACCGCGCGCGGAGTGAGCGCCCCGGTGCGGCCGACCTGGATCTCGATCGCGATCAGCCGGGTCCATGCCCGCTCCGGCGGGAATTTCCAGGCGATCGCCCAGCGCGGCGCACGGCCGACGAAGCCGAGGCGCGCCTGCCAGTCCAGCCGGTCGAGCTTGTAGACCACGCCGTCGATGTCATAGGGCAGCTGGGGCCGTTCGGCGGCCATGCGGGCCTGGAAGGCCGCTGCCTCGGCATCGCTCAGGCGCTGCGAGAGCGGATTGACCGGAAAACCCCAGGCGCGCAGGCGTTCGAGAAAGCCGTGGTGGGTCTCGGCCGGGGCTTCGCTCGCCTCGCCCATCGCGTAAGCGAGCAGCCGAAGCGGCCGGGAGGCGGTCACGGCGGGGTCGAGCTGGCGCAGAGAACCCGCCGCCGCGTTGCGCGCATTGACCGGCACCTGCACCGGGGGGCCGAGCTTCTCGCCGCGCGCGCGCCGCGCCTCGCGCTCGGCCGCCGCCGCCTCCTGCTGGGCGCGGAAGGCTAGGAAATCGGCCCGGGTCATGTAGACCTCGCCGCGGATCTCGATGCGCGCGGGAAAGGGCGGGGGCAGCTGCCGCGGCAGTTCGGCGATCGTCAGCAGATTGGCGGTGACGTCCTCCCCCTCCAGCCCATCGCCGCGCGTCGCACCCCGCAGGAAGCGGCCATCCTCGTAGAGGAGATTGACCGAGAGGCCGTCGATCTTGGGCTCGGCCACGAAGTCGAGCGGCGTGGCCTCTGGCAGCGCCAGGAAGCGGCGGATGCGCGCGCAGAACTCGCGGAAATCGCCCTCGTCGAAGGCGTTGTCGAGGCTGAGCATCGGCGCGCCATGGCGCAGCTTGCGGAACCCTTCCGCAGGCCGGCCCGGCACCCGCCGGGTCGGGCTGTCGGGCCGGGCGAGTTCGGGATGCGCCGCCTCGAGCGCGCGCAGCCGCTGCAGCAGCGCGTCATATTCGGCGTCGCTGATCTCGGGCGCATCCTCCTCGTAGTAGAGGCGGTCATGGCGGCGGATCTCCTCGATCAGCCGCTCCATCTCCTCGAGCACGTCGCTCATGCCGCACCCTTCAGCAGCGAATCGGCCGCGGCGCGGGCGGCATCCGTCACCCTCTCGCCGGCCAGCATGCGGGCGATCTCCTCCCGCCGGGCGGCGGGGGCCAGGGCCTCGACGCGGGTGGCGGCGCGGCCTGCCTCGATGTGCTTGACGACGCGCAGGTGCTGCGCGCCGCGCGCCGCGACCTGGGGGGAATGCGTCACCACCAGCACCTGCCGCCCCTCGGCCACGCGGGCCAGCCTTTCGCCGACCGCAGCCGCGGTGGCGCCGCCGATGCCGGCATCCACCTCATCAAAGATCAGGGTGGTGGCGGGGCTGCCTGCGGCCAGCACCACCTTGAGCGCCAGCATGAGGCGCGACAGCTCTCCGCCCGAGGCGACCTTCTCGATCGGGCCGGGCGGCTGGCCTGGATTGGTCGCGACGAGCAGCATGACGCGCTCTGTCCCCTCCGGCCCCCACGCCGTCTCCGGCCGCGGGGTGATCTCGACCACGACCCGCGCGCGCTCGAGCTTGAGGGGCGCGAGCTCGCGCGCCAGCGCGGCCTCGAGCCGGGTCGCTGCGTTGCGCCGCCCGGCGGAGAGCGCCGCGGCGGCGTCGAGATAGGCGCGACGGGCGGCGGCGGCCTCCCGCTCCAGCGCCGCCAGACGCTCGGCCCCGGCCTCGAGGGCAGCCAGCCGCCCGCGCAGCTCCGCCAGCAGCCCCGGCAGTTCGGCGACCGCCACGCCGTGCTTGCGCGCCGCCCCGCGCAGGGCGAAGAGGCGTTCCTCCAGGGCCTCGAGCCGCCGCGGGTCGGGGGCGGCATCATGAGCCAGCCGCTCTAGGAGGGCCTCGGCCTCGGCCAGGGCATCCTGGGCCGTGGCCAGGGCGGCCAGGATCGGCGCTGCGCTCTCCTGCAGGCCGGGGGCGCGCTCCAGCGCGCGGGCGGCGGCGCGCAGAGCGGCGGCCGGCCCGGGCGTGCGGCGGTCGCGCGGGGAGAGTTCGGCGATCGCCGCCGCGATCGCCTCGGCGCGGCGTTCGGACTGCTGCAGCCGCTGGCGTTCGGCGGCCAGGCGCTCCTCCTCTCCCTCCTCGGGCGAGAGGTCGGTCAGCTCCTCAACCGCATGGCGCAGCCAATCCTCCTCCCGCAGGGCGGCGGCGGTGGAGGTGCGGGCGGCGGCGAGGTCGGCCTCCGCGCGGCGCCAGTCCGCCCAGGCAGCGGCGGTGGCCGCGCGCAGATCGGCCAGCCCGGCGAAGGCATCGAGCAGCCCGGCATGGGTGGCGGGATCGGCCAGCCCGGCCTGCTCGTGCTGGCCCTGGATCTCGACCAGCAGGGCAGCGACACGGCGCAGCAGCCCGACGCTTACCGGCTCGTCGTTGATGAAGGCGCGGGACTTCCCGTCGGCCGAGACGACGCGGCGCAGCACGATCGCCTCCTCCTCCCCCTCCGCCAGGCCGATCCCCTGTTCGGCCAGCAGGGCGAAGGCGGCGTGGCCGGGCGGGGGGATGAAGCGGGCGGTCACGCTCGCCTGTCTCTGCCCCGCCCGCACCAGGGAAGAATCGGCTCGCCCGCCTAGGGCGAGGCCCAGGCTGTCGAGCAAGATGGACTTGCCTGCCCCCGTCTCCCCGGTCAGCACGGCCAGGCCGGGTCCGAACTCCAGATCCAGCGCCTCGATCAGCACCACGTCGCGGATCGCGAGCGAGGCCAGCATGGCGCCGTCAGAAGATGCGCTGGATGACGCGGCGGAGCAGACCGGGCGTGTCGGGCCCTCGCGGGGCGCCTTCGACCAGCAGGGCGTAGCTGTCCTGATACCAGGGGCTGCCCGGGAAGTTGTGGCCGAGCACCGCCGCGGTCTGCCGTGCCTCCTCGATCAGGCCGAGGGAGAGATAGATTTCGGTCAGCCGGTGCAGCGCCTCAGGCACGTGATTGGTGGTCTGGTATTCCTCGATCACCCGGCGGAAGCGACCGATCGCGGCGTTGAACAGCCGCTGGCGCTGGTAGAAGCGGCCGATGTGCATCTCCCTCCCCGCCAGGTGGTCGCGGCCAAGGTCGATCTTGAGCCGCGCATCCCGCGCATAGGGGGTGTCGGGGAAGCGGTTGACCACCTCCTGCAGGGCGGCGATCGCCTCGATGGTGGCGCGCTGATCGCGCTGGGCGTCGTTGATCTGCTCATAGAGGCAGAGCGCGCGCAGGTAATAGGCGTAGGCGATGTCGCGATGGGCGGGGTGGAGCTGGATGAAGCGATCGAGGGCGCCGATCGCCTCGGTGTAGCGGTTGCGCATGTATTCGCCGTAGGCGCCGAGCAGCTTGGCGTTGGTCGCCCAGGTCGAGAAGGGATGCTCGCGCTCGAGCTGATCGAAGAGCTCGACCGCATCGCGATAGGCGCCAGCGCGCAGGGCGCGGATGCCGGCGGCATAGAGCCCCTCCGGCGTACGGTCGACCTGCCCGGCCGCGAAGGGCTGGCGCGATTCAAAGAGGGTGGACATCCGCCCATCCCACTGCTGGATCCCGCAGCCGGGCAGCAGCAGCAGGGCCAGGGCGAGCGCGGGGCGAAGGGCTGGGCGCGGCATGGCGGCTCTATACCAAGCGCGCCCGGTGCCGGCGAGGCCGCGGTCAACCCCCCCCCTCCCGGCTCGGCTAGCTCTGCTGCCACGACAGACCGAGGCCGGGCAGCGCCGGGCGGTGGTGCCGACGCAGGGTCGCGGGGCGGCTTCGCCCGGGTCAGGCCGGTGCCGCGACGGCGGCCAGCGGCATGGTCGCTCCGTCGACCAGCGCATGGCCGGGGACGAAGCGCCAGGCGGTCGGATCGGCGAAGAGGGCCCGGAGCAGCCGATTGTTCAGCGCATGGCCGCTGCGCTGTGCGCTGAAGCGGGCATGCAGCGGCGCCCCGGCGAGGGCGAGATCGCCCACCACGTCGAGCAGCTTGTGGCGGACGAACTCGTCGGCAAAGCGCAGGCCGCCGGGGTTGAGCACCCGGGCATCATCGACCACCACGGCATTATGCAGCCCCCCGCCGAGGCCCAAGCCCGCTGCCTGCAGCCGTGCGACATCCTCGGCCAGGGTGAAGGTGCGGGCGCGCGCCAGTTCGGCCCGGAAGCTCTCCGGCGTGACGCGCAGCCGGTAGGTCTGCTCCCCGATCGCGCGTGCGGTGAAGGAGATGGTCAGCGACGCATCCAGCCCGTCGGTGAGGGCAGGGCGCAGTTCGGCCCAGGCGGCCTCTGGCCCCTCCCCCTCCTGCACGCGGATCGGGCGCAGCACCTCGATGCTGCGTGGCAAGCCCGGCTGGCGGCGCAGCCCGGCGCAGTCGATCAGGAACTGGAAGGGTTCGGCCGAGCCGTCGAAGATCGGCACTTCGGGCCCGTCGAGCTCGATCAGCGCATCATCGACCCCGGAGGCGGAGAGGGCGGCGAGCAGATGCTCTACCGTGGCCACGCGGGCCGGACCTTCGCCCAGCACCGTGCAGAGGCGGGTTTCCACCACGCGGTCATAGAGGGCCGGGATGGTCAGGCCGAGATCGGTGCGCAGGAAGACGATCCCCGCGCCGGAGGCAGCCGGGCCCAGGGCGCCGCGGATGCGCCGCCCGCTGTGCAGACCGACCCCAACAAAAGGAACCCGTGCCGCCAGCGTCGTGCGACGCCCAAGACCGGGTCCCGCTGAACCGTCCATCCCTGTCTACCTCGTCAGCGCGGGATGCCCTGCCCCCAGCTCCCTGCTGATCTGCCTGAAGCGCCCCAGACCGGGCCCAGCCCGGCCAAGTCACCTCTATCTGTCAGGGCTTGCCGGCTGCTGCCAGTCAAGCCTTGTTTCTCCATATTACCCCGCAAGGGCTTGAGAAGTTTGAGATTTTTGCCTTCCGGCCGCCCCATTTTTGCCACGATTTGCCGCCTCAGCGCGGGGTGGCGAAGCGGGCCAGCGCCTCCTGCCAGGCCGCGGCGATCCCCTCTCGCCCGAAAATGCGCCGGGCCGTCGCCCGCCCCGCCGCGCCGATGCGGGCGCCATAGCCGGGATCCTCCAGCAGGCGCTGGCGGGCCGCCCGCGCCTCCTCAGCGTCACGGACCAGCAGGCAGTTCTCCCCGGGCGCAATCAGCCGCGCGATCTCGGAACAGCGCGGGCTGCGCGGTATGATCCGATCATCCATCACCACCACCGGGATGCCGGCCAGCCAGGCCTCGATGAAGTTGAGGGTGTAGGGGATCGCCAGTCCCGAACAGTAGAAATAGGCCCGGCAGGAGGCGAGCAGGTCGAGCTGCTCTTGCATCCCGAGGGCGCCGATCGCGCCGTCGACCATGGCGTTGTTGGGCCCGCCGAGCAGCACCGGCAGCCCCTGGGTGGCCTGCCGCCAGAGGGCGAACTCGGCCGGATAACGCTGGGCGAAGCTGGCGGCAAAGGTGAGCACCGCCGCCCGATCGCCTCGCCAGGGCGGGAAATCCTCCGGATATTTGGCGAAGCGGATGACCGCATCATGTCCGGCGTAGTTGTCTTGCTCGGCCTCCGCCTCCGCATAGCGGACGAGGCGAACCCCTTGGGCGCGCAGTTCGGCGTAGAGATGCTCCCACTGATTGATCGCCTGGCCGATGGTGCGCAGCACGATCGGGCGCGCCGACAGCACCTCGCGGAAGTGATGGATGAAGAAGGGGTTGAAGACGACGATCGTGAGGTCGAACAGCTCGACGAAGGCGCGCTGCAGCACCGTGCCGCGAATCGGATCGGCGATGTCGTAGCGGCAGCCCATCTCCTCGAAGGCCTGCTGCAGCCGCGCATGCTCGGGGCCGAGGTCGAGCGGCGGTCGCAACAGGCCGGGATAGGGCCCGCGCCGGTGATGGTGGCCGAGCGGAAAGACCTGATGGCCGAGGTCGGTCAGCAGGCGCACCTCGTCGTATTCGTGCACCTCATGGACCGACACGAACAGGATGCGCATGGGCCGGCTTATGGGCCAGGCTCCAGGCGGCGGGAAGACGGGGCGGCCAGGGCGCCCCGCACCGCCCCTCAGTGGTTGGACTGACGGCGCAGGAAGGCCGGGATCTCCAGCTCATCCTGTGCAGGGGTGCGAACCGCGCGCGGTGCGGCCGGCATCTCTGGCCGCGGCGGGGCGGCACCCGCCCGGCCGGTGACCAGTCCCGTCACCTTCTTGAACATGCTGCCCAGGGTGCCGCCTGCCGGTACATCCTGTGGCGCCATGGGCCGGCGCGGTGCTGCCTCGGCAGGGGGGGTGGCCATGGCGCCGGCCGGCGGTGCGACCACCACGGCCGGGTGCGGGGCGGTCTGGAGGCTGGCCTCGGCCTGGGGGGGTGCCTCCGCCTGCACGGCGAGCGTGCCCTGCACCGTGGCCATGTTGGCGGCCGGGCGCAGCCCGCCGGGCAGACCGCCCTGCAGCACGCGCTGGCGTGGCTGGGCGGTGCCGGCAGGGGCGGATGCGGCGGGCGCCAGACCGGCCAGGTTCGCGCGCGGGGCGGATTCGGGCGTGACCAGCTTGAGCGAGGGCCCCTCCGGCGCGGCGGCGCGGGCAGCCGCGATGTCGATGCCGGTCGCCACCACCGAGACGCAAATCGTCCCGTTGAGCGAATCATCCACGGCGGTGCCGAAGATGATGTTCGCCTCCTCGTCCACCTCCTTGCGGATGCGGCTGACCGCGGCCTCGACCTCGAAGAGCGTCATGTCGCGCCCGCCGGTGAGGCTGATCAGCACGCCGCGCGCCCCGCGCATCGAGGTATCCTCGAGCAGCGGGTTGCTGATCGCGGCCTCGGCGGCGCGGATCGCGCGGTCCTCGCCCTCGGCCTGGCCGGTGCCCATGGTCGCCTTGCCCATCTCGGCCATCACGGTGCGGATGTCGGCGAAGTCGAGGTTGACCATGCCGGGCTTGACCATGAGGTCGGTCACCCCCTTCACCCCCATGTAGAGGATGTTGTCGACCATCCGGAACGCCTCGGGCAGCGTGGTGCGCTCGTTGGCGACGCGGAAGAGGTTCTGGTTCGGGATCACGATCAGGGTATCGACGAACTGCTGCAGCTCCTCGATCCCCTGTTCGGCGATGCGGCGGCGCTTGACGCCCTCGAACTCGAAGGGCTTGGTCACCACGCCCACGGTCAGCATGTTCCGCTCGCGCGCCATGCGCGCAATCACCGGCGCGGCGCCGGTGCCGGTGCCCCCGCCCATGCCGGCGGTGATGAAGACCATGTGGCAGCCCTCGATGTGGCGCGCGATCTCATCCGTCGCCTCCTCGGCCGCGGCGCGGCCGATCTCAGGCTTGGCGCCGGCGCCCAGCCCCTGCGTCAGGTGCGGACCGAGCTGGACGCGCCGCTCCGCCGGGCTGTGCATCAGCGACTGCGCATCGGTGTTGGCGACGATGAACTCCACGCCGCTCAGCCCCATCGCGATCATGTTGTTGACCGCATTGGTGCCGCCTCCGCCCACGCCGATGACCGCAATGCGCGGGTGGAAGTCGACGTGGTTGGCGACCGGCAGGGTGAGGTTCAGTGTCATGCGCTCTCTCCGTCCGCGTCAGGTTACCGATCGGTGGCGATTCGCGTCTCCCCCGCGGCGGGGGAAATGCCCGTCATCCACCTTTTCCACAGCGAGGTTGCGGCGCCGGCCCATCACAGCCCCCGCAGCCAGTCGAACAGACGCCGCCAGCCGCGCGCCGGTGCCGGTGCGGCAAAGTCGAGCAGCGGCCGGCCGTGGCCGCCCGCCCAGTGCAGCAGCCCGATCGTGGTGGCGAAGGCGGGGCCATGCGCACTCTCCGGCAGGCCGCGCACCCGTGCCGGCCGGCCGATGCGCACCCTGGCCGCGGGTATGCCGAGCACCCGCGCCGCCAGCTCGGCGATTCCGATCAGCTGCGCCCCGCCCCCGGTCAGCACGACATGGCGCCGCGCCTCCTCCGGCAGGCCCGCGGCCTCCAGCCGGCTGCGCAGCAGCTCGAAGATCTCCTCGAGACGGGGGCGGATGATCGCCTGCACCATCCGCCGCGGCACCCGCGCCAGGGCGTCGCCTTCCTCCCCCACCTGCGGCACCGGCAGCATCTCGCCGCGGTCGTCGTCCTCGAGCGCGCTGCCATGCATGGTCTTGAGCCGTTCGGCATGGGCGATCGGGGTGGACAGCCCGCGCGCGATGTCGTTGGTCACGTGCCAGCCGCCCAGCGGCAGCTGCGCGGTGTGCCAGGCGTAGCCCTCGTTGAAGACGGCGAGCGTCGTGGTCCCGCCGCCGAGCTCGATCAGCACGGTGCCAAGCTCGAGCTCGTCAGGGTCGAGGCAGGCCAGCCCAGCGGCGAGCGGGGCGGAGACCACCTCCTCGACCTCCAGATCGCAGCGGCCGAGGCAGAGGCCGAGATTGGCGAGCGCATTTTCCGCCGCATCCACCACATGCAGCCGGGCCGAGAGGCTGTCGCAGACCATGCCGCGCGGATCCGGAACGCCCGGGGTGGCATCGACGCAAAAGCCGAGCGGTATCGCGTGCACCACGCTGCGCCCCGCGCTTTCGGCGCGTCGGCGCGCCTCCTGCAGCAGGTGGCGGATGTCCGCCTCCTCGGCCGGACGACCGCCGATCGGCTGCTGCACGTGGATGAGCCGCGACTCGGGCTGCCCGCAGGAGAGGTTGACGATCACCCCGCGCAGCTGGACGTCGGCCATCTCCTCCGCGTCGGCCACCGCCTTGCGGATCGCTCCTTCCGCCGCCTCGGGATCGATGATCGAACCTGCCTTGACACCCTGGGCGCGCGTCCAGCCGAAGCCGAGTGCGCGCGGCGTGCCGTCGCTTTCGATGCGCGCCACGATGCAGACGAATTTGCTCGACCCGAGGTCGAGCACGCCGAAGACGCCGCTGCGGGCGAGGGCACGGCGGCGGCCACGCTGGGGCAGCTCGGCGGCAGGGGGCGGCGGCGGACGGCGCATGATCTGGTTCATCCGCGGGGGCTCCTTGCCGGGGCGGGCGCAGGCGGGGCGGCGGGTGCCGCGGCGGGCAGCGGGCGCAGCACCAGCCGGTCGGGCAGGCGCATGTCGATCGCAGCGAGCGGCCGGTCGAGCAGCCGCTCACGCGCCTGCAGCTCGGCGAGGCGGGCGATGGCTGCCGCCTCCTGCCCCTCCGGCAGCAGGATGTCGGTGCCATTGGCCAGGCGCAGGTTCCACCGCCGGTCCGAGACGCGCACCGCCGCCTGCACGCGCCGCGCCACCTCGCGCGTCTCCTCGCTGCGGCGCAGGGCATCGATCAGCGCAGCCGCGGCGGTGTTGGCTCCATGGCCGACCACCAGCGGCAGCGGGCCGAAGGCGAGCGGGTTGTCGACCTCGAGATCGCGGCCGCTGCGGTCGATGACGCGAAAGCGCCCCTGGTGCTGCCAGATCGCGAAGGCCTGGCGTTCGACGATGAAGACGCGGATCGTCCCGGGCAGGTGGCGTTCGACGCGCGCGCTCACCACCCAGGGCGAGGCCTCGAGCCGCGCGCGCGCAGCCTTGGGATCAAAGCCTAAGGTGGGATCGCCGATGCTGACGCCAAGCGCGGTATCAAAGACCTCCCGCGGCATATAGGCCCGGCCCTCGACCTCGATGCGCTCCACCGTGAAGCCGAAGCCGCCGCGCCAGAAGGCTTGCGCCGCCGCCTCGAGCCGCGCCACCGGATCGGCCGCGACCACCGCCGCGGCGAGCAGGCCGAGGCCGCACAGCCCAACAAGGCCGAGCAGGAGCGGGCGCAGCAGGGCGCGCTGGCGGCGCAGCCACAGGCGCAGCGCGCTCGGCCGCCGCGGCGGGGCGGAGGAGGGCTTGGCGCGGGCGCGCAGCGCAGCGCTAGCGGCCATGGCAGGCCTCCTCGACCAGCCAGCGGCAGAGGGCGGGGAAGGCGATGCCGCAATGCGCCGCCTGCTCGGGCAGCAGGGAGGTGGGCGTCATCCCGGGCTGGGTGTTGACCTCGAGCAGGACGAGGCGGCCTGGCTCGCCGGCCGTATCGTCGTAGCGGAAATCGGCGCGGCTGACCCCGCGGCAGCCAAGGGCGCGGTGCGCAGCGAGCGCGAGCTCCATCGCCTCTGCCGCCGCGGCAGGATGGATCGGTGCCGGCAGCAGGTGGCGGCTGCCGCCGGGGGCGTATTTCGCCTCGTAGTCGTAGAAGGGGAGGTGGGTCGCGATCTCGGTCACCGCGAGGGCGCGTTCGCCCATCACCGCCACCGTCAGCTCGCGGCCGGGGATGAACTCCTCGGCCATCATCCGCCCGTAGCGCCAGCCGCGTGCGATCTCGGCGCGGTGGTTGTCTCCCGGGCGCAGGATCGCCACGCCGACGCTGCTGCCCTCCTGCACCGGCTTGACGACGAAGGGGCGCGGCAGCGGATCGGCCTCGGCCAGGGCTTCGGGCGTGATCTCGACATGGCGCGCAACGGGCAGGCCGGCGGCGGCAAAGACCGCCTTGGTCGCCACCTTGTCCATGGCGAGGGCGGAGGCGCGCAGCCCGGAATGGGTGTAGGGGATGCCGAGCCAATCGAGCACGCCCTGGATGCAGCCATCCTCCCCGAAGCGGCCATGCAGGGCGTTGAAGACCGCATCGGGCCGAAGCGCCGTGAGGGTCGCGATCAAGCCCGCAAGATCCGCCGTCACCTCGATCGGCAGCGCCTCGAAGCCTGCGGCGCGCAGCCCGGCGGTGACCTGCGCGCCGGTGGCCAGCGACACCTCCCGTTCGGCCGAAATGCCGCCCATCAGCACCGCGATGCGCCGGCGGGTCATGGCAGCGGCACTCCGAGACGCTGGATCTCCCATTCCAGCGCGATGCCGGAATGGGCCAGCACGCGCGCCCGCACCTCCTCGCCCAGCGCCTCGAGATCGGCGGCGCTGGCGGTTCCGGTGTTGAGGAGGAAGTTGCAGTGCCGTTCGCTCACCTGCGCCCCGCCGCGCGCAAGCCCGCGGCAGCCGGCGGCATCGATCAGCTCCCAGGCCTTGCGCCCCGGCGGGTTGCGGAAGGTGGAACCGCCGGTGCGTGCCCGCACGGGCTGGGTGGCCTCGCGCCGGGCGCGGATCTCGGCCATGCGGGCGGCGATCGCGGCCGGCTGATCGGGGCGGGCGCGAAGCCGCGCGCGCACCACGACCGACCGCGGCGGCAGCGCGCTGTGGCGATAGGAAAGGCCGAGTTCGGCGGCCGGCAGGCGTTCGAGGCCGCGCGGGGTGGCAAGCTCGACCCAGTCCAGCACGTCCTTGATCTCGGCGCCGTAGGCGCCGGCATTCATCGCCACCGCCCCGCCGATCGAGCCCGGAATGCCGCAGAGGAACTCAAGCCCCGTCAGGCCTTGGGCCGCCGCATGCTCGGCCAGCGTGGCATCGAGCACTGCCGCCCCGGCGATCAGGCCATCCCCGTCGCGCGCGATGCCGGCGAAGCCGCGGCCGAGGCGCACCACCACCCCGGGCAGGCCGCCATCGCGCAGGATCAGGTTGGAGGCCGCACCGATCACGGTCAGCGGCACCTCCTTCGGCAGGGCGGCGAGGAGGGCGAGAAGATCCTCCGTATCGGCGGGGCGGATCAGCCATTCCGCCGGCCCGCCGACGCGAAACCAGGTGAAAGGCGCAAGCACCACCCCCGCCTGCACCCGGCCGCGGATGGCAGGAATGGCGCGGCGCATGGGCGCGGCCCTCATGCCCGGCGCACCGCCGCCGGCCCCTGCAGCGCCGCGAGCTGGTCGGGCAGCGCATGGGCCCAGGCGGTGATGTTGCCGGCACCCAGGAAGACCACATAGTCCCCGGGCCTGGCGATGGCGTGGATCATATCGGGCAGCTGTTCGGGCCCGGGCAGCGGCACCACGCTGCGATGGCCGCGCGCGCGCAACCCCTCGACCAGCGCATCCCTGTCGATGCCCGGGATCGGCGCCTCTCCGGCCGGATAGACGTCGGCCACGATGACCGTGCCGGCATCGTTCATGCAGGTGCAGAACTCGTCGAACAGAGAGGCCAGGCGGGAATAGCGGTGCGGCTGCACCACCGCCACCACGTCACGCGCCCCGGCCTGGCGCGCTGCGCGCAGCACCGCCGCGATCTCGACCGGGTGGTGGCCGTAGTCGTCGATGATGGTGATGCCTCCCACCTCGGCCACCCGGGTGAAGCGGCGCTTGACGCCGCGGAAGCCCGCAAGGGCGGAGCGGAGCACCTCCTCCGGCACGTCCATCTCGACCCCGACCGCGATCGCGGCCAGCGCGTTCTGCACATTGTGCGCGCCGAGCATGGGCAGGCGGAAGGGCTTGAGGGTGCGCGCCCGTCCGGTCAGCCGGTCCTGCACCGTGACCTCGAAGGTCGCACCCAGCCGGTCGGTCAGCAGCCTTTCGGCCCGCACATCGGCCTGCGGCGAAAAGCCGTAGGTGACGATCCGCCGATCGAGCTTCGGGATCATCGCCTGCACGTCGGGGTGATCGAGGCAGAGCACCGCGAAGCCGTAGAAGGGGATGTTGGAGACGAACTGCCGATAGCCCTCGCGCATCGCCTCCGCGGTGCCCCAGTGGTCCAGGTGCTCCGGGTCCATGTTGGTGACCACCGCGACGGTGGCGGGCAGGCGCAGGAAGCTGCCGTCGCTCTCGTCGGCCTCCACCACCATCCAGTCGCCGGCGCCGAGGCGCGTGTTGCTGCCCCAGGCGTTGATGATGCCGCCGTTGATCACCGTCGGATCCAGCCGCGCCGCCTCAAGCACCGCGGCGATCAGGCTGGTCGTGGTGGTCTTGCCGTGGGTGCCGCCGATCGCGATCGACCATTTGAGGCGCATCAGCTCGGCCAGCATTTCGGCGCGACGGACCACCGGCAGCAGCCGCGCACGCGCCGCCTGCACCTCGGGGTTGTCGCGCTTGACGGCGGAGGAGACGACAACCACCTGGGCGGCGCCGAGATTGGCCGGATCATGCCCGATGGCGACCGGTATGCCCTGGGCGCGCAGGCGGGCGACATTGGGCCCTTCTGCGATGTCGCTGCCCTGCACGGAATAGCCCAGATTGTGCAGCACTTCGGCGATGCCGGACATGCCGATCCCGCCGATGCCCACGAAATGGATGGTGCCGATCGACAGCGGCAGGGCGCGCATCAGCTGACCTCCTCCGCCGGTATCAGGGAGAGCACGAGATCGGCAAGCTCGCGCACCGCGGCGGGACGGCCGAGCGCGGCTGCCGCCCGGTGGGCAGCCAGCAGCCGCTCCGGCGTGCCGAGCAGGGCGGCGATCTCCTCCGCAAGCCGCGCCGGCGTGAGGCCGGCCTCAGGCAGCAGGCGCGCCGCCCCGGCCGCGGCCAGGATGCGGGCGTTGGCGCTCTGGTGGTCGTCGATCGCGCCGGGCAGCGGCACCAGCAAAGCGGGCCGCCCGGCGCAGGCCAGCTCGGCCACCGTCGAGGCGCCGGCCCGCGCCAGCACGAGATGCGCCGCCGCAAGCCGGCCCGCGATATCGCCGAAGAAGGGGGAGAGTTCGGCGGGCACGCCGAGTTCGCGATAGGCGGCGCGCACGCGGTCCAGATCCTCGGTCCGGCATTGCTGGGTGAGAAGCAGCCTTGCCCGCAGGGCAGGCGGCAGGGCGGCCACCGCCGGCGGGACGAGATCGGCGAAGACGCGCGCGCCGAGCGAGCCGCCCAACACCAAGAGCCGCAGCGCGCCATCCAGCCCCGGCAGCGGCTCGCCGGCCAGGGCCGCGATGGCCGGGCGCACCGGGTTGCCCACCACCACCGCCCGCGCCCCGGCCGGCACGCGCGCGGTCTCGGGGAAGGAGAGGGCGAGCGCATCAGCCTGCCGCGCAAGCAGCCGGTTGGCGCGGCCGAGAACGCCGTTCTGCTCGTGCAGGATCAGCGCCGGGCGCCGCGAACCGAAGGAGAGCGCCGCCAGGGCCGGAGGGATCGACGGATAGCCGCCGAAGCCCACCACCGCCCCGGCATGCAGCCGCGCAAGGATGCGGCGCGCCTGCAGCGTGCCGACTGCCAGGCCCATGGCCCCGCGCAGCGCGCGCCATAAGCCGCGGCCTGCTATCCCCTCGCCCTTGAGGACGAAGCGCTCCGCCGCGGCGAAGGCCGGGCTCATGAAAGCGCTGCTGCGGGCATCGGTCATCAGGGCCACGCGCTCGCCACGGGCGGTCAGCTCAGCCGCCAGCGCCTCGGCCGGGAAGAGATGTCCGCCGGTGCCGCCGGCGGCGATCACGATCGCGCGTGCCATCGGCCCCCTCATGCCAGACCGTCCCGCCGCAGGCCGCGCCGGCGCGTCAGGGCGAGCAGCATGCCCATGCCGGCGGCGATGGCGAGCATCGAGGATCCGCCGTGGGAGATGAACGGCAGGGTCATCCCTTTGGTCGGGATCAGGCGCAGCGTGCTGCCCATGTTGATGAAGGCCTGCAGCCCGAACTGCGTCAGCAGACCGCTGGCGGCCAGCGCGACGAACAGATCGCGCTCCTCCGCCAGCCGCAGCAGGCCGCGCAGCACGATGAAGGCGAAAATGCCGATCAGGCCGAGGCAGACGACCAGCCCGAACTCCTCCCCCACCACCGCAAAGACGAAATCGGCATCGGCATCGGGCAGGTGGTGCTTGACCCGCCCCTCCCCGGGGCCCTGGCCCCACAGGCCGCCATGGCCGAAGGCCTGCAGCGAACGCTCCTCCTGTGTCGGCGCCACCCCGGGCGGTTCGGGATGGCGGATCGCGTGCCACCAACGGTCGATGCGCAGGCGCACATGGCCGAGAGCAAGATAGGCCAGCACCCCAACCCCCGCCGCGCCCGCCGCGAACACCCCGACCAGCCACAGCGGCAGCCCGGCCATGAACACCTGGGCCAGGAAGACCGCCACCACCACCGCGAGCATGCCGACATCGGGCTGCAGCTTGAGCAGCAGGCCGGCCGCCGCCACCGGCAGCAAGGCGAGCAGGAAGGCGGCCAGGCGCCCGATGCGCGGCCCGAGGGCGAGCAGCCAGGCGCAGCAGACCGCGAGCAGCGGCTTGAGGAATTCCGACGGCTGCAACGACTGCCCGGCGATGTGGAGCCAGCGCCGACCGCCCTTGATCTCGGTGCCCACGACCAGGGTCGCGGCGGTGAGGGCAAGGAAGAGCACCAGCCCCGCGAAGGCGAGCCGCACCACCCAGCGCACCGGCAGGAGGGAGGCGACCACCAGGGTGGCCGCCGCCATCGCCGGGAAGAGCAGCTGGCGCAGGACCTGGGCCCCGGCCGAGAGGTCGCGCATGCGCGCGCCGCCGGTGGCAAGCGCCATGATGCTGCCCGCGATGAGCAGCGCAAACAGCGCGGCGAGCGTCCACCGGTCCACGCCCCACCACCAGCGGCCGAGCAGCGAGGTGTCGGTGCGGCTCACTTCCATCGGGCATCCTCCTGCCCGGCCAGGGCCAGTACCAGGGCGCGGAAACGATCCCCGCGCTGGTCGAAGCCGCTGAACTGGTCCCACGACGCCGCCGCCGGCGAGAGGAGCACGACATCCGCCGCGCCCGCGAAGGCGCGATCGGCCGCCGCCGGCACCGCCTCCTCGAGCGTGGCGACCAGGCTGTGCGGCACCCCGTGGCGGGCCAGCGTGGCGGCGAAGGCCGGGCCGTCCCGCCCGATCAGCACCGCATGGGCGATGCGCGGAAAGAACGGCGCCAGCGGCTCGATGCCGCCTTCCTTGCCGATGCCGCCCGCGATCCAGACCACGCGGCGGTGCGCGGCCAGCGCGCGCGCCGCGCTGTCGGCATTGGTCGCCTTGCTGTCGTTGATGAAGCGCACGCCGCGGATCTCTGCCACCTCCTCATGCCGGTGCGGCAGGCCGGGGAAGCGGGCGATCGCGGCGGCGAGCAGATCGCGCGGCAGGCCAAGCTCCAGCGCCATCGCCGCCGCCGCTGCCGCATTCTGCGCATTGTGCGCGCCAGGCAGCGCGCGCGCCTCCCGCAGGTCGAGCAGGCAGCCGGCATCATCACGCAGGAAGGGCGGATCGAACCACACCCCGCCCGGAGTGGCATGCTCGCCCGAGATGCGGCGGATCCGCCCCGGCGGGCGCATGGCGCGCGTCCAGGCGTCGTCGTCGCCGAGCACCGCGAGATCCTCGGGCTGCTGGCGGTGGAAGATGCGCGCCTTGGCCGCGGCGTAGCCGGCCATGTCCCCATGCCGGTCGAGATGGTCGGGCGAGAGGTTGAGCATCGCCGCCAGCTTGAATCGCACCGCCTCGATTCGCTCCAGCATGTAGGAGGACATCTCGAGCACATAGACGCCGCCGGCCGGCAGCAGCGGCAGGGCGAGCGCGGCCGGGCCGAGATTGCCCCCCACCGCCACCGTCCGGCCGGCCGCCTGGAGCAGATGGCCGAGCAGGGCGGTGGTGGTGGATTTGCCGTTGGTGCCGGTGATGCCGGCAAAGACCACGCCGCCGCCTGCGGCCTCCGCCGCGCCGTGGAGGAACTCGACGTCGCAGAGGATCGGCGCGCCCTGCGCCCGTGCCGCCTCGGCCGCCGGGTGGGGCTGCGGCAGGCGGTGCGGAATGCCGGGAGAGAGCAACAGCGCATCGAAGCGACCGAGCTCCTCCGGCGGGGCGAGCTTGAGCCCGGCCGCCTCGGCCGCGCTGCGGGCGGCCGGCGCATCGTCCCAGGCGATCACCTCCGCCCCCCACTCGATCAGGCGCAAGGCCGCCGGCAGCCCGGCCTTGCCGAGCCCGACCACCGCAATCCGCCGGCCGGCAAGGTGCCTCATCGGATCTTCAGCGTGGAGAGGCCGACGAGGGCGAGGATCATGGCGATGATCCAGAAGCGGATGACGATCGTCGCCTCGGGCCAGCCCTTCTTCTCGAAGTGATGATGCAGCGGCGCCATCAGGAAGACCCGTCTGCCGGTCCGCTTGAACCAGAAGACCTGGATGATGACCGAGAGCGTCTCGACCACGAACAGGCCGCCCACGATGGCCAGCACGATCTCGTGCTTGGTGGCGACCGCAATCGCCCCCAGCGCCCCGCCGAGGGCGAGGCTGCCGGTATCGCCCATGAAGACCGCGGCGGGCGGCGCGTTGTACCAGAGAAAGCCGAGCGAGGCGCCGATCAGCGCCGAACAGAAGACGGCGAGCTCCCCCGCCCCCGGCACGCCGTGCAGCTGCAGGTAATCGGCGAAGATGCGGTTGCCGACCAGATAGGCGATCAGCGCGAAGACCGCGGCGGCGATCATCACCGGCACGATGGCCAGCCCGTCCAGACCATCGGTGAGGTTGACCGCGTTCGATGCGCCCATCATCACGAACATCGCCACCAGCGGGAAGGCGATGGAGAGGGGGATCAGCACCTCCTTGAAGACCGGCACCGCCAGGTTGTCATCAAGCCCCGGCGGCAGCAGCGCCGCCATCCACAACGCGGCGATCAGCCCGACACCCGCCTGCACCGCGAGCTTGATCCTCCCCGGCACGCCGCGGCTGTTGCGCCTGGTCACCTTGAGCCAGTCGTCGACGAAGCCGAGCGCGCCGTAGCCGAGGGTGACGAACAGCACCGCCCAGATGAAGCCGTTGCGCAGATCGGCCCAGAGCAGCACGCCGAGACAAAGCGCCAGCAGGATCATGACGCCGCCCATGGTCGGCGTGCCCTTCTTGGTGAGCAGGTGAGACGGCGGGCCATCCTCGCGGATCGGCTGGCCGCCGTTCTGAAATCCGCGCAGCCAGCGGATGATCCGCCCGCCGAAGAGCAGCGCGACCATCAGCGCGGTCAGGCAGGCCGCCCCGGCGCGGAAGGTCGTATACCGCGCAAGGTTGAAGAGGATGAAATCATCCGCGTAAGGAATGACGAGCAGCGGGATCATGCGGGGCGGTCCAGGGCTTGGATGATGCTGGCCATGCGCATGCCCAGACTGCCCTTGACCAGCACGACATCGCCTGGCCTGAGGGCGGCGCTGAGCAGCGGCGCAAGGCTTTCGGCATCCGGCATCGCAGCCCCCCGCTTGGCGGCGGGCAGTTCCGCGAACAGGCCGGACATCAGCGGGCCGCAGACATAGACGAGGTCCGCCGCCGCCGCCACCGCCGGGGCCAGAGCACGGTGCATGGCTGCCCCCTCCTCGCCCAGCTCCAGCATGTCGCCGAGGACGGCAATCCGTCGGCCGGGTTGGGCCGCCAGCACCGCCAGCGTGGCGCGCAGCGAGCTGTCGGAGGCGTTGTAGCTCTCATCCAGCAGCAGGAAGCTGCCGCCGCCCGGCAGCGCGATGCGGCGGCGCTGTCCGCGGCCCGGGCCCGCGGCGAAGGCAGCGAGTGCCGCCGCCGCCGC
>JANWYF010000134.1 GCA_025057055.1 Rhodovarius sp.
AGCCTGCGCCGCCATCCGCCGCGCGAGCGGAGAGGCGATGATGCGCCCCCCCTGGGCGGGAGCAGGGGCAGGGGCGGGCGCGGGCGCCGCCGCCGAGGCGGGCGCTGCCGGCACCGGGGCGGGCGGCGGGCTAGGCGCTGGGGAAGCGGCGGGGGCAGGGGGGGGCGGGGCAGGCGGCACGGCCGCGCGCCGCACCTCCTCCAGGCTCTCCCCCTCGGCGGCGAGGAGCGCAATCGGTGCATTGACCTGCACCCCCGGCGTGCCGGCGGGGACCAGGATGCGGGCGAGGATGCCCTCCTCCACCGCCTCCACCTCCATGGTCGCCTTGTCGGTCTCGATCTCGGCGATCACGTCGCCGGCGCGGATCCGCTCGCCCTCCTGCTTGAGCCAGCGCGCGAGCGTGCCCTCCGTCATGGTGGGGGAGAGGGCCGGCATCAGGATCTGGGTGGCCATCGCCGCCGCTTCCTTCCTAGCGATAGGTGACGCGGCGGGCCGCGTTCACCACGTCCTCGACCTGCGGCAGGGCAAGCTTTTCGAGATTGGCGGCATAGGGCATCGGCACATCGGCCCCGTGCACGCGCACCGGCGGGGCATCGAGCTCGTCGAAGGCGGCCTCGATCACCTGCATCGCCACCTCCGCCCCGATCCCGGCATAGGGCCAGCCCTCCTCGACCGTGACCAGCCGATGCGTCTTGCGCAGCGAGGCCACGACGGTGCCGATATCGAGCGGGCGCAGCGTGCGCAGGTTGATCACCTCCGCGCTGATGCCGACCGCCGCCAGCCGCTCCGCCGCCTGCATGGCAAGGCCGACCGCGATCGAGAAGCCGACGATGGTCACGTCGGTCCCCTCCCGTTCCACCCGCGCCTTGCCGATCGGCAGGATAAAGTCCGGATGCTCCGGCACCGGGAAGCTCTGGCCGTAGAGGATCTCGTTCTCGAGGAAGATGACCGGGTTCGGATCACGGATCGCGGCGCGCAACAGGCCCTTGGCGTCGGCCGCGCTCCACGGCGCCACCACCTTAAGCCCCGGGCAATGCGCATACCAGGAGGCGAAGCACTGCGAGTGCTGCGCCGCCACCCGCGCCGCCGCCCCGTTCGGCCCGCGGAAGACGATCGAGCAGCCGAGCTTCCCGCCGGCCATGTAGCGGGTCTTGGCGGCGGAGTTGATGATCTGGTCGATCGCCTGCATCGAGAAGTTGAAGGTCATGAACTCCACGATGGGCTTGAGGCCGGCAAAGGCCGCCCCCACCGCCATGCCGGTGAAACCGTGCTCGGTGATCGGCATGTCGAGCACGCGCTTCGGCCCGAACTCGTCGAGCAGGCCTTGGCTGACCTTGTAGGCACCCTGATACTGGCCGACCTCCTCGCCCATCAGGAAGACGTCGGGGTCGCGGCGCATCTCGGCCGCCATCGCATCGCGCAGCGCCTCGCGCACCGTCATGACGCGCATGGGGCCCCAGTCGCGCTCGGCCGCGGTGAAGTCCGCCGCTGTGCGGGCGGGCGCGGCCGGGGCGGGCGCGGCGGCGGGGGCAATGGCCGGCGCCGGGGGGGGCGCGGCCGGGGCGGGCGCGGCGGGGCCGCCGTCGAGTTCGGCAATCACCGCATTGACCGGGACATGCTCCGTCCCCTCCGGCACCAGGATGCGGGTCAGCGTGCCCTCATCCACCGCCTCCACCTCCATGGTCGCCTTGTCCGTCTCGATCTCCGCGATCACCTCGCCAGCGCGGACGGCATCGCCCTCGCGCTTCAGCCAGCGGGCGAGCTTGCCCTCGGTCATGGTGGGAGAGAGGGCGGGCATCAGGATCACCGTGCCCATCTCACGACTCCTCCGCCAGCACATCGGTCCACAGTTCGGAGGGATCGGGTTCGGGCGAGGTCTGGGCGAACTCCGCGCTGTCCTGCACGATCGCCTTCACCTCCTCGTCGATCGCCTTGAGCCGCGCCTCGGCCACGCCCTCGGCGAGCAGCAGCGCGCGCAGATTGTCGATGCAGTCGCGCTGTTCGCGCATGCGCTGCACCTCCTCCCGCGTGCGGTACTTGGCCGGGTCCGACATGGAATGGCCGCGGTAGCGGTAGGTGAGCATCTCCAGCAGATAGGCCCCGTGCCCGGCCCGGCAATGCGCGGCGGCACGCGCCGTGGCGGCGGCCACCGCCCGCACATCCATCCCATCCACCTGCTCGCCGGGGATGTTCCAGGGCAGACCATGGCGCGAGAAGTCGCGGCTCGCCGTGGCGCGCTCCTGCGCCGTGCCCATGGCATATTTGTTGTTCTCGATGATGTAGATGCAGGGCAGCTTGAACAGGGCGGCCAGGTTGAAGCTCTCATAGACTTGGCCCTGGTTGGCCGCCCCCTCGCCGAAGAAGGTCGCGGTGATGGCACCATTGCCGCGATACCAGTTGGCGAAGGCGAGGCCGGTGCCGAGGCTGACCTGCGCGCCCACGATGCCATGCCCGCCATAGAAGCCCTTCTCCGGGCTGAACATGTGCATCGACCCGCCCTTGCCCTTGGAATAGCCGCCGATGCGCCCGGTCAGTTCGGCCATCACACCGCGCGGATCCATGCCGCAGGCCAGCATATGGCCATGGTCGCGATAGGAGGTGATGACCTGATCGCCGGGGCGAAGCTGGGTCATCACCCCGACCACCACCGCCTCCTGCCCGATATAGAGGTGGCAGAAGCCGCCGATCAGCCCCATCCCGTAGAGCTGGCCCGCCTTCTCCTCGAAGCGGCGGATCAGCAGCATGTCGCGATAACAGCGTATGAGCTGTTCGAGGCTGAGAACGGAGGCCGGCGCCTCGCTCTTGCCCGGCTTGCGGCGGTTCGCGGTGGCGGCTTTGGCCATGGGCAGCTCCCCTCGTCTGCCCAGCATCTACGCCCGCCGGCAGCGCCCCACAAGGGCACCTCACGCCCGGAAAGCCTTATGCTGCAACGCGAAAATGTCGATTAACCGAAATCCGGTTACGGGTCAGGAACGCTGCCGCAACGGGCGAGCCCAGCTCAGAACAAGCGCCGCCCGGCCTCGTAGGGGATCACGATCTCGTTGGGCGCCGTCAGGTTGAGGAGCGCCCGCACGCGCTCCTCAAGCTGGTCGCGATCGAGCCCCTCGCTGCGCAGCGCCTCCACCCGGCGCCGCTCCGCCGCGCGCAGCCGCTGCGCCTCCTCGAGCTGCCGTTCGGCCGCGCGGATGTCCTCAAGCCGGGCCTGCCGGGCCTCGGTCCCGCGCTCGCCATGGATGGCATGCCAGGCGAAATAGGCGGCCATGCCGGCAAAGAGCAGCGGCGGCACCGCTGCCTTCACCCGTCTCTTGAGCGCGCGCCAAAACGCCATCCCTCGCCTCTCGGCCCCTGCCGGCTAGCGAATCAGCAAGGGCCGCGTTGCGCAAGGGCCTTCCGCAGATGGCGCTGCCTCAGCCGCGCAGCACCGCCCGCCCGGCGAAGCGCGCCGCCGGGCCGAGTTCGCGCTCGATCCGGATCAGGCGATTGTATTTGGCCAGCCGATCCGACCGCGACAGCGAACCGGTCTTGATCTGGCCGCAATTGGTCGCGACCGCGAGATCGGCGATGGTCGCATCCTCGGTCTCGCCGGACCGATGCGACATGACGGCGCGATAGCCCGCGCGATGGGCCATCTCGACCGCCTCCAGCGTCTCGGTCAGGGTGCCGATCTGGTTGACCTTGACCAGGATCGCATTGGCCGTGCCGGTCTCGATCCCGCGGCGGAGGAAAGCCGTGTTGGTCACGAACAGGTCATCGCCGACCAGCTGCACCCGCTGCCCCAGCCTCTCGGTCAGCAGCTTCCAGCCGTCCCAATCCTCCTCGGCGCAACCGTCCTCGATGCTCACAATCGGCCAGCGGGAGCAGAGCGCCTCGAGATAGTCGACCATACCCCCGGCATCGAGCCTCTTGCCCTCGCCCTCCAGGTGGTAGAGGCCATCCCGGTAGAACTCGGAACTTGCGCAATCGAGGGCGAGCACGACCCTCTCGCCCAGCCGGTGGCCGGCCTTCTCGCAAGCGCGGGCGATGAAGGAGAGCGCCTCCTCGGCGCTGCCGATGGCGGGCGCGAAGCCGCCCTCATCGCCGACATTGGTGTTGTGCCCGGCCTCCTGCAGCGCCTTCCTGAGGGCGGCGAAGATCTCGGCACCGATGCGGATCGCATCCGCCCCGGTCTCGGCCCCGACCGGCATCACCATGAATTCCTGGATGTCGATCGGGTTGTCGGCGTGCTTGCCGCCGTTGATGATGTTCATCATCGGCACCGGCAGGCTGCAGGCGAGCGCCCCGCCGACATAGCGGTAGAGCGGCAGGCCATGGCTGGCCGCGGCCGCCTTGGCCACCGCGAGGCTGACCGCCAGGATGGCATTGGCACCCAGGCGCGACTTGTTCGGGGTGCCATCCAGCGCCAGCATGGCGCGGTCGATGCCGATCTGGTCCGTCGCCTCCCGGCCGGAGAGGGCCGCGGCGATCTCGCCCTCGATATGGGCCACCGCGCGGCGCACCCCTTTGCCGCCATAGCGCGCCGGATCACCGTCCCGCAGCTCCACCGCCTCATGGGCACCGGTGGAGGCGCCGGAGGGCACCATGGCGTGGCCACGATGACCGGTATCGAGCACCACCTCGCATTCGACGGTCGGATGGCCGCGGCTGTCCAGGACCTCGGCCGCGGTGATCTGCACAATGCGCGCCATGAACCCCTCTCGCAGGAAGCCTTGCTGCGGGGCGCATAGGGGCGGGCCGCCCGCCCGGCAAGGCCCCGGCGGCGTTCGCCAAGCGCCCTATTCGGCCGCCAGCGGCTGGCGCGCCGGCAGCGCGAGGCTGACCAGCCAGCAGATGCCGAGCATCGCCGCCGCACCCACGAGGCAGGCCACCAGCCCCCCCGCCATGTAGAGCAGGCCGGAGGCCAGCGTGCCCAGGAAGCGGCCCAGCGCATTGGCCGCATAGTAGAAGCCGACATCCTCGGCCGCCTTCTCGCTCCCCGCATAGGCGAGCACGAGGTAGGAATGGACCGAGGAGTTGACGGCGAAGAGCACGCCGAAGACACAGAGCCCGATCGGGACGAAAAGGTCCGGCCGCGGCAGCCCGCCCGCCATCATGACGGCGAGCAGCGCGGGCACCAGGGCAAGGGCCGCCGACCATTGCCGCGCCGCCGGCACCTCCGCGCTCAGCCCATCGGGGCTGCGCCGCACCAGGGCCGGGGCCGCGGCCTGGATCGCGCCGTAGCCGATCGTCCAGAGCGCGAGGAAGGCGCCGACCATGGTGAAGGTCCAGCCGCTCGCATAGAGGAACACCGGCAGGCCGACCACGAACCAGACATCCCGCGCCCCGAAGAGGAAGACGCGCGCCGCCGCCAGCAGATTGATGCCCTGGTTCTTGGCGAAGAGCTCGCGCGCCGTGCGCGAGGCGCGCGCCTTGCCCATCAGCGGCGGGAGGGAGAGCACCACAGCTGCCAGCACGGCCAGCAAGGCCAGGGCCATCGCCCAGAGCGCGCCGCGAAAGCCCAGCACCTCGAGCAGCAGCCCGCCCAGGAAAAAGCCCGCGCCCTTCATCGCGTTCTTCGAGCCGGTGAAGAAGGCCACCCAGCGGAACAGGCGGCCGCTGACATCGCCCGCCGTGAGCTTGATGGCGGATTTGCTCGCCGTCTTGGTCAGGTCCTTCGCCACGCCGCACACGCCCTGCGCGACGACGACCCAGACGACCGAGAGTGCCGCGCTCCAGTCGGGCGAGACCGCCGAGAGCAGCACAAAGCCCAGGATCTGCGCCGAGAGCCCGACCGCCAGCATGCGCGCGATGCCAAAGCGCGTGGCCAGCCAGCCGCCGATCAGATTGGCCGCGATCCCCGCCGCCTCATAGAGAAGGAAGAGGAGGGCGAGGCTGAAGGGCGAATAGCCGAGCTTGTAGAAATGCAGCAGCACCAGCATCCGCAGCGCGCCATCGGTCAGCGTGAAGCCCCAATAGGCGGCGGTGACGATGGCGTAGTTGCGAAGGCCGGCGGCACTCACAGCCCGACCCTCTCCATATGGCAGGCGAGATCAACCATGCGGCAAGCATAGCCCATCTCGTTGTCGTACCATGCATAGACCTTGAGCATGGTGCCGTCGGTGACCATGGTCGAGGGTGCATCGACGATCGAACTGCGCGTATCGCGCGCATAATCGGCCGAGACGAGAGGCCGCGTCTCATAGCCCAGGATGCCGGCGAGCGGCCCGGCGGCGGCGGCGGCGAAAAGGGCGTTGACCTCCGCCTCGGTGGTGGCGCGCTGCAGTTCGAAGACGCAGTCCGTCAGGCTGGCATTGAGCACCGGCGCGCGCACCGCATGACCGTTCAGCTTGCCCTTGAGCTCCGGGTAGATCAGCCCGATCGCGGTCGCGCTGCCGGTGGTGGTGGGGGCGAGCGAGAGCATGGCGCTGCGCGCACGCCTCAGGTCCTTGTGCGGCGCATCCACCACCACATTGGTGTTGGTCGGGTCATGGATGGTGGTGATCTGCCCGTGGCGGATGCCGATCGCCTCATGCACGACCTTGACCACCGGCGCGAGGCAATTGGTGGTGCAGGAGGCGGCGGTGACGATCGGATGCCGCGCCGGGTCGTAGAGGTGCTCGTTCACCCCCACCACCACATTGAGCACCGAATCGTATTTGACCGGTGCTGCCACGATCACGCGCTTGGCGCCGCGGTCGAGATGGCCCTGCAGCGTCTCGGGCGAGAGGAACTTGCCGGTGCATTCCAGCACCACATCGACGCCGAGATCACCCCAAGGGATCAGCTCCGGCTTCGGGTATTCGCTGAAGGTCAGGCGGCGGTTGCCGATGCGGATCGCGCTGTTATCCTCGGCCACGATGCTGGTGCGCCAGCGCCCCTGCACGCTGTCGAACTCGAGCAGATGCGCGGTGGCGGCGGCACCGCCCTTGACCTCGTTGAGGTGGACGACCTCGAGCCGGTTGCCGGCGCGCGGATCATCGGCCGGCCGTTCCGCCGCCCCCATGGCCGCGCGCAAGGCCAGCCGTCCGATCCGACCCATGCCGTTGATGCCCACCCGCATGCGAACCCCCATCTCCCGGTGCACGGACGCCAAAGCCCCTCACGCCCGCGCGGCGGCGGGGTGCGCCAGCTCGTCGAGCCGCGCCTTGAGCGCGATGCGATCGAGCGAGGCGAAGGGCAAGGCGACGAAGATCTCGATCCTCCGGCGCAGGCCGGCATAGAGCTCGTTGAGCAGGCTTGCCCGCTCGGCGGCATTGCCGGTGAACTTGGCCGGATCGGGCAGCGGCCAGGCGGCGGTGATGGTGGTCTCGCCGAAGTCGGGGCAGCGCTGGCCGGCCCGCGGGTCGCACAGCGCGATCACG
This sequence comes from Rhodovarius sp., assembly GCA_025057055.1. GTDB lineage: Bacteria > Pseudomonadota > Alphaproteobacteria > Acetobacterales > Acetobacteraceae > Rhodovarius. The sequence continues at coordinate 7,338 of JANWYF010000134.1, forward strand.
AAATCCATCCGGGGCGCGTTCGGCTCCATGAACAGTTCCCAGGATTTGCTCGACAAGCCGGAGACGTCATGGCCCAGCGCCGAGAGCTGGGCGATCACCTCCGGCATCGGCCCCTCGGGCGCCGGGGCGGAGCCGGCCGAATAGGCCCGGAACCGGCCCGCACCCACCTTGTTGAGGATCGCCTCCGCCATGATCGAGCGGGCGGAATTGCGGGTGCAGAGGAACAGCACGTTGAACGGCGCATCGGCCATGGAAGCCTCCCTCGGATGATGTTCTGCTCTGGCGCGCGGCAGCAGGGAGGCGAGGTCGCCGCAGCGCCCCGCATCACCTGCGCAGCAGGCCTCGGCGAGGAAGGCGAAGAGGTCGCGCAGCGCGGCGATGGCGGCGGCGTAGATCAGCTGCCGCCCCTGCCGCCGTGCCGCGATCAGCCCAGCCCCCTCCAGCGCGCGGAGATGAAAGGAGAGGGTGGAGGGCGCCACGCCGAGGCGCTGCGCGATCTCCCCTGCCGGCAGGCCGTTCGGGCCCTCGGCCAGCAGCAGCCTGAGCAGCTCGAGCCGCGTCGGCTGGCCCAGGGCGGTGAAGCCCGCCGCTGCCTGATCCCTGTCCATGGTTCCATCCTACCGGAAGCCTCAGCTTTCGGTGTGATGCTTCCATGACAATCGAAGTCAATCCGAGGGCGGCACCGGCCCGCGGGTGATGGCCGTCAGCGGCCCGTTGACGAAGCGATAGGTCGCCTCGATCGGGCCGATCCCCTGGGCCGACAGCCGCGCGGCATGCATGGCGTGATAGGCCTGCGCGGCCGGCAGGCTCTCGAACAGATAGATCCCGCCCGACCGGCCTTCGGCCTCGTGGCGGGTCCAGATCTTCCAGATCAGCCCGGGCTCCTGGGCGATGCTCTCGGCCAGCGCGCGCAGCGCCCGCGCCTGCTCCTCCCCGCCTGGAGGGCGGGCGGGGAAATCCATGATCAGCAGGACCGGCTCAGCCGCCATAAGCCACCACGCGCTGGCGCTGTTCGCCCAGGCCCTGGATGCCGAGCCGCATGGTCTGTCCGGGCTTGAGGAAGATCGGCTCCGGCTTCTTGCCGAGCCCCACCCCGGGTGGCGTGCCGGTGAAGATGATATCCCCCGGATGCAGCGTGATGAAATGCGAGACGTAGGAGACGAGCTGGCGGACGCTGAAGATCATGGTCCGTGTGTTGCCGGTCTGCATACGCACCCCGTCCACCTCGCAGAACATGTCGAGGTTCTGGGGGTCAGGCACCTCATCCTTGGTCACCAGCCAGGGGCCGACGGGGCCGAAGGTGTCGGCGCCCTTGCCCTTGTCCCAGGCGCCACCCCGTTCGATCTGCCATTCGCGCTCGCTGACGTCGTTGCCCACCGCATAGCCCGCGACGTGATCGAGCGCCTCCTCTTCGCTGACGTATCGGGCGGTGGTGCCGATGATGACGCAGAGCTCCACCTCCCAGTCCGTCTTGCGCGAGTTCTTGGGAATGATCACGTCGTCATAGGGACCGCTGATCGCGCCATTGGCCTTGAGGAAGACGATCGGCTCCTTGGGGATGGGCGAGCCGGTCTCGGCCGCGTGGTCGGCGTAGTTGAGGCCGATGCAAATGAGCTGGGTGAAGCCCGCCACCGGGCAGCCCAGCCGCGGATGGCCCGGCACCGCCGGCAGCCCGGCCGGATCGAGGGCGGCGAGCCGCGCCAAACCGGCCGGCGAGAGCACCTCCCCCGCGATGTCGGGCACGATGCCCGAGAGGTCGCGGATCACCCCGGACGCATCGAGCATCCCGGGCTTCTCCTGGCCTTTGGGTCCGTAGCGCAGCAGCTTCATGCCACTTCCTCCTCATCCTGGCTGGACGGGCGCGCAGCCTGCCAGCGAAGCCTGCCGCTGCGAAGCCAGGCGGCTTGACCGACAAGCAGGGCGGGCGCACCTGCCGCTGCGGGATGCTGATCGCGCTCTTGGCCGACATCCACGCCAATCTCGAGGCGCTCGAGGCCTGCCTCGCCGATGCCGCGGCGCGGGGGGCGGAGCGGCTGGTGCTGCTCGGCGATCTTGTGGGCTACGGCGCCGACCCCCTGCCGGTGCTCGCACGCATCCGCGCCCTGGCCGAGGCTGGGGCGGTGGTGCTGCTCGGCAACCATGACGAGGCGGCGCTCAAGGGAGCGGTCGGCTTCAACCCGGTGGCGGCGCAGGCGATCCGCTGGACCGCAGCCCAGCTCGATGCCTCGGCGCGCGCCTTCCTCTCCGGCCTGCCGCTGACGCATCGGGAGGATGGTCTGCTCTTCGTCCATGCCGATGCCTCGGACCCGGCGGGCTGGCGCTATGTCCGCAGCCTGCGCGATGCCGCCGCCTGCCTGGCCGGGACCGATGCGCGCTTCGTCTTCTGCGGCCATACCCATCTGCCACTGCTCGCCTGCGCCAGCGGCTCGGGCCGCCTCTGCGCGCGTGAGCCGCAGCCGGGTGCGGTCATTCCGCTCGCGCCGCTGCGCCGGGCGGTGGCGGTGATCGGCGCGGTGGGCCAGCCGCGCGATGGCAACCCCGCCGCCTGCTACGGCCTGCTCGATACCCTGAGCCTGGACTGCCGCTGGCTGCGCGTGCCCTATGACATCGCCGCGGCGGCGGCCAAGATCCGCGCCGCCGGCCTGCCGGAGAGCCTGGCCGCACGGCTCTTCCGGGGGCTCTGAACATGGCGCGGTCGGATCGGGTCATCGGCGGCTTTCCGGTCGGGCGCAAGATCCACACCGGCGGCATGGCCCATCTCTACGAAACCAGCCATCCGGACTACCCGTTTCCGCTGCTGCTCAAGGTCCCGCGCCTGGCGGAGGGCGAGGATCCGGCCGCCATCGTCGGCTTCGAGATGGAGCAGCTGATCCTGCCCCGCCTGTCGGGGCCGCATGTGCCCCGTTTCGTCGCTCTCGGCCATGAGCCGATCCCCTTCATCGTGATGGAGCGGATCGCCGGCGCCTCCCTGCTCGGGCGCCTGCGCGACCTGCCTCTGCCGCCCGAGGAGGTGGCGGCGATCGGCGCCAAGGTCGCCGATGCGCTGGATTCGCTGCACCGGCAGGGCTGCGTGCATCTCGACATCAAGCCCTCCAACATCCTGATCGCCGATTCCGACGGGCGCGCCGTGCTCGTTGATTTCGGCCTTGCCCATCACGCGCGCCTGCCCGACCTGATGAGCGAGGAGTTCCGCCTGCCCTACGGCACCGCCCCCTATATGGCGCCGGAACAGGTGCTCGGCGTACGCGGCGATCCGGCCTCGGACATCTTTGCCCTCGGCGCGCTGCTCTATTTCTTTGCCACCCATGTCCGGCCCTTCGGCGACCCGGCCTCGCTGAAGGGGCTCAAGGCCCGCATCTGGTCGGACCCGCTGCCCCCGCGGGCGCGCGAAGCGGCGATCCCGCCCTGGCTGCAGGAGGTGATCCTGCGCTGCCTCGAGGTTGACCCGGCACGCCGTTTTCCGACCGCCGCGCAGCTTGCCTGGGCGCTGCGCCACCCGGACCAGCTCGTGCTGACCGAACGCGCCCGACGTCTGCGCCGCAGCCCCTGGACCGAGCGCCTGCGCCGCCGCCTGCGGCTGCACGAGACGGCGGCGAAGCTGCGCCGGCCCATCCCGCAGGGGCCCGAGGCGGAAGCGCCGATCGTCGCAGTGGCGCTCGATCTCGACGAACTGCCGGAGGCGCTCTCGGAGGCGTTGCAGCGGACGGTGCGCCATGTCATGTCCGCGCTGCCCGGGGCGCGGCTTGCCTGCATTCATGTGCTCAAGCAGCATCTGGTACGCGCCGATACCACGCTCGACGAGGAAGGACGGAACAAGCATCTGCAGCGCCTGATCGGGCTGCGGCACTGGGCTCGGCCGCTCGGCCTGCCCGAGGAGCGGCTGACCCACCATGTGCTGGAAGCGGTCAGCCCCGCCGCGGCCCTGATCGAGTTCGCCCAGCAGAACCGGGTCGATCACATCGTCATGGGCGCGCGCAGCGTGAGCTTCACTCGCCGCATGCTGGGCAGCGTGGCGGCCGAGGTGGCGCGCGATGCGCCCTGCACCGTCACGGTCGTGCGCGCCCGCCCCTGATGCGCGCCGTGCCGCCCCGGCCGCCGCGGGGGCGGCCGGGGGTGCTGGTCGGCCGGGGGGCGATCGATGGCTTGCCGCGCCCCGCCAGCCCCGGCGCCGAGCGCGGCAGGGGCCGGAGCCGGTGAGGGTGATATCCGAGAGCAGGGCGCGGAGGGGGCCGCCCGTCCGGGAGGTGGACCGGCTCGCCGCGGGCGTGCCTGCCGCCTGCACGGCATGCCCGGGCGAGCGGCGGCCGTTCTAGGGGCGGCCGGACTTGAACCGGCATGGCCTGCGGCCGGGGGATTTTGAGTCCCCTGCGTCTACCATTCCGCCACGCCCCCGAAGCCGGCGGAGCACCGGGTCTGTGCCCCTTACCACGCCGCGCCAGCCCAGGCGAGGCGCCCCGGCAGTTCGCGGATGCGCGCCTCCTCGACATTGGCGAAGGCGAGGCGCAGGTGCCGTTCCTGCCCCGGGCCGAAGAAGGGGCCGGGCAGGCAGAGCAGCCCGTGCTCCACCGCCAGGCGTTCGGCCATGGCCAGGGCGTCGGGCGCCTCTCGCGGCAGGCGGACATAGGCGAAATAAGCGCCGATGGAGTCGAGCCGCCAACCGGGAAGCTGGCCCAGGGCCTCCCGCGCTGCCTGGGCGCGGCCGGCCATGATGGCGCGGTTGGCGGCGCGCCATTCGGCCAGCGCGGGCACCGCCCAGGCGAGGGCGGCCTGACCCGGCCGGGCGGGGCAGATCTGGAAACTGTCGAGCGCCTTCATCAGCGCCTCCCGCACCGCCCCGCCCGCCACCACCGCGCCCAGGCGTTGGCCGGGAATGCAATAGGCCTTGGAGAAGCTGTAGAGCTGCACCAGACGCTCCGGCCAGCCGGCCTCGCCGAACAGGGTATGGGGCGGTGCGTCATCGGCCAGGAAATCGCGGTAGGTCTCATCCAGCACGAGCCAGACGCCCGCCGCCGCGGCGGCGGCGGCGATGCGCGCCAGCACCTCGGCCGGATAGACCGCCCCGGTCGGATTGTTCGGCGTGACCAGCACGAGCGCCGAGAGGCCGGGCAGCAGCGCCGCCACTCGGTCGGGGTCGGGGATGAAACCCTCCTCCGGCAGGCAGGGGATGGGCACCGGCACCGCGCCCTGCATCAGCAGCGTCATCTGGTGGTTGAAATACCATGGCGTGGGCAGGCCGACCCGCGCGCCGGGGCCGGCCAGGGCCGCCATCACCATCGCGAAGGCGAGGTTGCAGCCGGCCGTGATCGCCACCTGGTCGGGCGCGATGGCGGCGCCGTAGCGGGCCGACAGATCGGCCGCGACGGCTTCGCGCAGCGCGGCATCACCCTCGATCGGGCCATAGGATGCCAGTGCCGGATCGGCCGCCGCCGCGCCGAGGCGCGCAAGCAGTGCCGGATGCGGCGGATAGCCCGGCACGGCCTGGGTCATGTCGAGGAGCGGCGCGGTGCCGCGATAGCGCGCAGCCCAATGCCGGACGGCGGGAATCGGCGGTTCGGGCGTGGCCAGGATGGAGGCGGGCAGGGCGGGCATGGGCGGAGTAGCCGGCCCCCGCCGCGCCTGGTCAAGCCCGCCCCCCGTGCCTGCTGCTCAGAAGGCGGTGCGCAGCCGCAGGGCGAAGAGGTGCACCGGCCCGCGATCGGCGTTGTAGCCGGGATTGACCGCGAGCTGATAGTTGAGAGCCATGTTGAGCCCGGCGGCGAGGCGGATGTCGTAATAGGCCTCGGTCACCCATTCCGGCCGGTAGCGCAGCTTGCCATCGCCGGTGATGAAGCCGATCCCCCCCTGGGCGAGGTAGCGCCGGCGCCCTTCGCTGGCAAAGCCCACATTGAAGCCGAGGCCGAGCGTATCCTCCGGCCGGCCCCAGCGCTGGCCCTGGATCGCAACGCCGCCGCTGAAGGCCAGGTCCATCTCGGTGAACATCCAGTTCTGGGTGCGCCCGTCATTCCACGAGAAGCGGCCGAAGACGCCCCAGTCGGGCCCCATCTCCTGATCGAAGCTGACCGCGATGTTGTGCTTGAGGCGCCGGCGTGTCGGGTTGGCCTCGAAGGAGCCGCCGGCCAGCAGCTCTCCCCAGCTCGACTGCCGGGTGCGAGAGGCGCCATAGATCAGCCGCACGGCCCCCTCTCGCCCGTTGATCTGCCAGAAGCGCTCCAGGCTGCCGAGGATCTGCCAGGCCGCGAAGGGGGAGGGATCGAGCGGCAGGGAGTTCACCTCGCGCGCCACTTGGAAGGCGCCGACCCGGACCGCCCAGCGGCCGTTCTCCCACTCGAAGGTCGCACCATTGGTGAAGCCGCGCGCATCGGCCGCATAGTCGAAGGCGGCACCACCCACCAAGGCCCAGTTCAGGAACTGGGTGCGCGCATCATGGGCGTAGCGGTTGTCATCGAAGATGTCCCAGACCGAGAAACGGCCGAGGGTGATCGTGATCCGCTCGGTGGGCAGCGGCCGGGTGAAGCGCAGAGGGTCGTTGTCCGGCGGGCTGGTTTCGGCCGACAGCGCAATGGTCTGGCGCAGGAACAGGCGCGGAATCCAGGCGACGGGCGGCGTGCTGCCCAGGCGGAAGGCCTCATTGTTCGGAAAGGCCGCGATGCCGACCGAGTTGGACAGGCCGAAGCCGCGCGTGACCGAGGGGTTGAAGATGATCTCCGCCCCCTCCCACAAGGCGCGGCCGAGGATCAGGTCGGCCGAGAAGGTGTTGCGCGCATTGGGTGCGGGGTGCAGCGACCCCCCCGCCTGATAGGGCGAGCGGAAACGCGGGTGCCCCTGCAGGATGAAGGTGGCCTGGCCGCGGATGATCCAGCCCTGTTCCTCCAGCCTATCCTGCAGCGCCGCGAGATCGGGAAACAGCGCGGCCTCGGGCGGGCCGATATTGGGCACGCCCGGAGAGCCGAAGCGGCCAGTCTGCGCGGCGGCTGGGGCGGCCAGCGAGCCGCCTCCGGCCAGGGCGAGGAGGACCAGCGCAGCACGCACCCCGCGCCGCCCCGCCCGCCGCATCCCGCCACCCTCGCCGGCCGCAGCGCCGCGGCGGGGAAGGAGCACGCGATTCCCCTCGGCCAGCCCAGCCCGTGGTGCGGTGCGTGGAGTTGCGGCTTGTCCGGCCGCCAGGGCGGTGGTGGTCCTGCCGAAGCTCATCTGTCCGCCTCTCCTCTGCTTCCCGGACGCAGTCGCGTGCCGGGCGAGGCGGTGGCAGGCGCTTCAGCCGCCCATGCTCTCCGCCCGGACCAACACGCAGCGCGTCCGATCGGGGTATCTGCCGACGGTGCTGGACCGCGCTGCGCTGTCGGCTGCGCATCCGCCGCCGGGCTGTCGACGACTGCCCATGCTCTCCCGGGCCTTGGCCCTTGCCGCTTTGTAATGCGGGCCGGTTAGGCGGGGCGAGGGCGGCTGTCAACGCAGCTTCCGTGGCAGTCGGATGACAAGGTGCGGGGGCTGCCCCGAAGGCGCCGCTGGTCCACCCGTCTTGTCGCCCTCTTCAGCGGCCGCGACACTGCAGGGGATGGAGGAACGCGCATGCCAGACTACCCTTTCACCGCTGCCGATCTCGCCGCGCTCAAGGCCTGGGACACGCCCACGATCTGCAACGCGATCGAGCTGCTGCAGCCTGCCCGCCGCGGCCATGGCTTCACCTTGCGCCCCTTCCAGGTCGCGCGGCCGGAGATGGGGCCGATCTGCGGCCTGGCGCGCGTCGGGCGGATCCGCGCCGCCTTTCCCTCAGGCCGGTCGAAGGCGGAGGATCGGGCCTCCCGCATCGGCTGGTATTCCTATGTGGCGGATGCCGCGATGCCGACGGTCGTGGTGCTGCAGGATCTGGACGAGGTGCCGGGCACCGGCGCCTTCTGGGGTGAGGTCAACAGCGCGATCCACAAGGGGCTGGGGGCCGAGGGCTGCGTCACCAACGGCAGCTTCCGCGACATCGAGGCGCTGGCGCCGGGCTTTCAGATCCTGGGCATCGTCAACCCCTCCCACGCCTATGTCCATGTCGTCGACTGGGCACAGCCGGTGACGGTGCACGGCATGGCGGTGGCGCATGATGAGGTCGTGCACGCCGACCGCCACGGCGCGGTGGTGATCCCGCACGAGTGCGTGACGAAGCTGCCCGCCGCGATCGACCTGCTCGCCCGGCGGGAGGCGGTGATCCTCAGCATGGCGCGGGCGCCGGGCTTTGACATCGAGAAGCTGAAGGCCGCCCTCGCACAGGCGGATGAGATCCATTGAGCCCATGCCTGCCTCCGACCAGGGCGAGGCGCCGCGCCTCGAGGAGGGGTGGTTCCGCTGGCCGGGCGAGCTGGCGCGCGTCAAGCCGGAATGGTGCGACAGCAACGAACACCTCAACATGGGCTACTACCTGGTGGTGTTCGATTTCCAGACCGACCGGCTCTGGCCCCATCTCGGCCTGGGCAGGGCGCTGCGGGCGCGGGGGCTGACCACCTTCGCGGTGGAGGCGTGGCTCGACTACCGGCGGGAGATGCTGGAAGGCCAGCCGATCGGCGCGGAGAGCCGGGTGCTCGTCTTCGACGAGAAGCGGCTGATGGTGGAACACCGGATGTTCCACCATGCCGAAGGCTGGATCAGCTCCTCGCACGAGGTGCTCTACCTCTGCGTGGATGTGGCCAGCCGCAAAGTGGCGCGCTGGCCTGAGGATGTGCTGGCGCGCTTTGCCGAGGTCGCAACCGGCCACTCCCCCCGGCGCTTAAGCCTGCGCCGGCGCGACTGAGCGTCCCGGGGGCACTCTTGCCCCGCCTCCGTGCGCTGGCCTGGTCTTGCGGCCTTCGCCTCGGCAACGGATGGCCGCTTGCGGCCCCTGTTGACCTGTGCGCTCTGCCTCAGCGCGGCGGACCGGCCCGCCGCAGCGCCAGGAAAGGCCAGAGGATGGCCGCCGCGGTCAGGAACCAGAGCACGACCGAGACCGGCGAGGCGAAGAGCGCCGCCGGATCCCCATCGGAGAGCGAGAGGGCACGGCGCAGATTGTCCTCGAGCAGGCGGCCGAGCACGAAGCCCAGCACGATCGGCACCAGCGGCACCTGCAGCTTGCGGAAGATCCAGCCCATGACGCCGAAGCCGATGGCCAGCAGCAGATCGAAGGCGGAGTTGGAGACGGCATAGACCCCGGCGAAGGAGAGGGCGAGCACACCCGGATAGAGCACCCAGGGCGGCACCATCAGCAGCCGCGCGAAGATGCCGACCAGCGGCAGGTTGAGCAGAAGCAGCATCAGGTTGCCGATATACATCGAGGCGATCAGGCCCCAGGCCACTTCGGGGCGTTGTTCGAACAGCAAAGGCCCGGGCGTGATGTTGAACATCAGCAGCGCGCCAAGCAGCACCGCGGTGGTGCCCGACCCCGGGATGCCGAGCGAGAGCATGGGCACGAGGCTGCCGATCTGGGCCGCGTTGTCCGCCGTCTCGGGTGCTGCGACGCCGCGCAGATCGCCCCGGCCGAAGCTGCCGTTGCGCTCGTTGAGGCGCTTCTCGGCCGTATAGGAGAGGGCGGCGGCGACCGAGGCGCCGGCACCGGGCAGCACGCCGACCGTGAAGCCGATGCCGGTCGCGCGCAGCATGGTCGGGAGGCAGAAGAGCACCTCCCGCAGCGTCAGCCGCTGGCCGCCATGCATGGCTTCGACCGCGGCGCGCACCCGCGTCTCGATCAGCAGCAGGATCTCCCCGATCGCGAACAGGCCGATCGCGAGCACGGTGAAATCGATACCGCCGAGCAGCTCGAAGCTGCCCAGGGTGAAGCGCTCCACCCCCGTGCCGGAGTCGATCCCGACGAGGGAGAGGGCGATGCCCAGGCAGCCTGCCGCCCAGGCCTTCGGCGCGGAAGGGCCGCCGATCGCCCCCAGCAGGGATAGGGCGAAGGCGATCAGCGCCACGTAATCGGCCGGGGAGAAGGCAACCGCCACCTGCGCGAGCGGCACCGAGAGGAAGGTCAGCGCGATCACTGAGAGGGTGGCGCCCAGGAAGCTGCCGATGCCGGTCAACATCAGCGCCGCCCCGCCGCGGCCGGCCTTGGCCAGCGGATAGCCATCCAAGGTGGTCAGCACGGCCGCGGGCTCGCCGGGCATATTGAGCAGGATGGCGGTGATGCGCCCGCCATAGCCCGCCCCGTAGTAGACGGCGGCCAGCATGATCAGCGCCGATTCAGGCGGCAGCCGCAGCGCCAGGCAGAAGGGCAGCAGCAGCGCGATGGCATTGAGCGGCCCGAGGCCGGGCAGAACCCCGACCGCGGTGCCGAGCACGCTGCCGATGAAGGCAAGCAGCAGGTTCTGCGGCTGCAGCGCGACCGCAAAGCCGCCGCCCAGGGCGCTCAGTGTCTCGATCACAGCGGCAGGATCCCCTTGGGCAGCGGCAGATCAAGCAGCCGGTCGAAGAGCGCCCACAGCAGCACGGCGGTGACCAGGCCGGTGGCCGCGGCCTGCAGCAGCCGGGCACCGAACAGCAGGGCGACCGCCGCCGCGGTGATGGCCGTGGCCGGCATGAAACCCGCCGGCACCATCAGCATCGCATAGACGAGCAGCGCCGCCACCAGCAGCGGCGGCCCGGCCCAGCGCTCGGGCGGGTCGAAGCGATGCACCGGCCGCCAGAGCAGCAGCAGGCCGCACAGCCCCATGATAAGCGCGATGGTCAGCGGAAAGGGCCGCGGCCCGAGCGGATCGGCCGCGAAGGGTACGACCAGGTTCCAGACCGACAGCCCTGCCGCCAGCGCAACGGCCAGGAAGACGAGGCCCAGCAGCCGATCGGCGATCACTGCGCCACCTGGATGAGCCCGACCTCGCGCGCGAGCTGCCGGTATTCGGCGACGCGGCGGCGGGCCAGGGCGGCGAACTCCTCGCCGACCATGTTGAACTCGAACAGCCCCTGCGCATCGCGCTGTTCGGGCCAAGCGGGGTGGGCGTGCAGGCGGCGCAGCACATCCACCCAGTAGTTGTAGGCGGCATCGGGCATCTGCGGCGGGCCGTAGAAGCCGCGCACGATCGGCCATTCCACCTCCACCCCCTGTTCGCGGGCGGTCGGGATGGAGGCGAAGCGCCCGGGCAGGCGCTGGGCGGAGAGGACCGCGAGCAGGCGGATCTGCCCGGCATCGAGCTGCCCGCCCACCTCGGAGGCATCGCCGGGGAAGACCTGGACATGCCCGCCCAGCAGATTGGCCATCGCCTGGCCGCCGCCCTCGAAGGGGACATAGCGCATCCGCCGCGGATCCTGTCCGGCAGCCCGCACCAGCAGCGCGATCTTGGTCCAGTCCTGGCTGCCCACCGCGCCCGAGCCGCCGATCGCCACGGCGTGGATGTTCTGGCGGAAGGCCTCCATGAGGTCGGAGAGGGTGCGGAAGGGGCTGTCGGCCCGCACCGCGATCACCCCATAGTCGGCGCCGATCGAGCCGATCCAGCGCACGTCGTTTTCGGCAAACCGGCCAAATCGCCCCTGCGCCATGTTGAGCCAGGAGCCGGTGGAGAAGGCGACGATCACGTTCGGATCGCGCGGGCGCTGGGCATTGATGTGGTTGATCGCCACCGCCCCGATGCCGCCCGGCATGTTCTGGGTGCGGATCGGCACCGGGACGATGTTCGTCTCCTGCAGCATGCGCGCGGTCAAGCGGCAGGTGAGGTCGAAGCCGCCGCCGGGCGCGGCGGGGGCAATGCACTCCGGGTTCTGCGGCGTGAAGCCCTGCGACAGCGCGGGGCGCGACAGCACCGTGGGGGCGGCCAGCAGGGCCGGGGTGGCAAGCAGCGTGCGACGGAGCATGGATGCCTCCCGTATGTTCTGCCCGGCACCCTTGCCCAAATCGCGCCCCCGCGGCAAGCGGGCGCCCCTTACGCCACGGCGCGGTCGATGCGGTCGCACAGCCGGTACCAGTTCCCGACCAGCGGGAGGAACCAGGGGTTGCCGTTGTAGAAGGGGCGGGTGGGGAAGGGCAGGTCATCCAGGGCGAAGGGCGCATTGGCCGCCCCCGCCATCTTGAGCGCCACCTGATGGCCAAGCCAGGTTGCCATGGCCACGCCGCTGCCTTGGCAGCCGGCGGCGTAGAAGATCCCATCCTTCAGGCCGATATGCGGCAGCTGGTCGAAGGTGAAGGCGACCTGGCCGCACCAGGCGTGGGTGATGCGCACGCCCGCCAGTTCCGGGAAGACATCGCACATCATCCGATAGAGGCGGGGTGCGGCGGCCTCGGGCGATTCCTGGGCGAAGCTCGCGCGGCCGCCCCAGAGCACCCGCCGCCCATCCGGCGAGGGGCGGAAGTAGTTCAGGACGCGCTTGGTGTCGCTGATCATGCGATGGCCGGGAAAGAGGCGCGCCACCAGCGCGGGGTCGCACTCCTCGGTCGCGATGATGTAGGAGGCAAGCGGTATCAGCCGCCGCGCGAGCCACGGGTTGGGGGTGCCGGCGGCATCGCGCGTATATCCGTTGGTGGTGGTCAGAACCTGCCCGGCCAGCACCGCACCGCGGCTGGTCTCCAGCCGAAAGCCGCCCGAGGGCAGGGGGGTGATACGCTCCACCCGCACGCCGTCGACCAGCCGCGCCCCCGCCCGTTCCGCCGCCGCGGCAAGGCCGCGGGCGTATTTGCCGGGATGCAGGCTGCCTGTCGCTGCGGCATACATGCCGCCGTGGTAGTGGTCGCTGCCCAGAAACTCCCGCTGGCGGGAGGGCGGGATCATCGCCGTGGGCAGGCCCGACATCTCCGCGATGCGGGGCGCGGTGGCCTCCAGCTGGCGGTAATGCCTGGGGGTCCAGGCGGCGACGAAACGGCCGCAGCGCACATAGTCGCAGGCGATCCCCTCGCGCGCGATGGTCTCCTCGATGAAGGGAAAGCTCGCCCCGCAGGCGGCCATGATGGCGCGCGCGCGCTCCTCGCCGAAGCGGGCCACCAGCGGGCCCCGCGCCACCTTGAGCCCGCCTGAGACCATGCCGCCGTTGCGTGAGGAGGCACCCCAGCCGATCCGTTCGGCATCGAGCACGGTGACCTCTCGGCCAAGCCGCCGCAAGGTGAGCGCGGCCGACAGCCCGGCATAGCCGCCGCCGATGATCGCCACCTCGGTCTGTCCGGGCGGATGCCCCTCGCGCTGCGGGGGTTCGGCCTCCTCCCACCAATAGGGGCGCGCTGCGAAGTCGGGGTGGAAGATGGGCGCGGGCATGGTCGCTTCCTCCTGGCCTTCGGTCGTGGAAGTCTGACCCGACGGCGGCGGTCGGGCCAAGCCTGCGGGCCGCCGGCGGCGTGGCGGGATGGCATGGCGAAGCTGATCATCAAATCGGGCGGGGCAGAGGGGTTTGCGGAGTGGCGGCGGCATTTCGCCGCCTGCGCGCCGGGGCTCGAGACCATCTTCTGGGAGGCGCCGCATGATCCGGCCAGCATCGACTATGCCCTGGTGTGGGATCCGGAGCCGGGCCGGCTCGCCGCCATGCCGCGGCTGCGCTGCATCTTCTCCTCCGGCGCAGGGGTGGATGGGATCATTCGCGATCCCTCCTGGCCCGTGCATGTGCCGCTGGTGCGCATGACCCCGCCCGGAGCAGCGCAGCGCATGGCCGAATATGTCGCCTGGGCGGCGCTGCACCTGATCCGGGGCGGGCGGCGGATGGCGCTGAACCAAGCGTGCGGCCGCTGGGAAGATTTCGACCACCCGATCGCGCCCGAGACGCGAGTCGGCCTGATGGGCCTTGGCGTGATGGGAGCAGCGGCGGCGCGGGCGCTGCTCGCCTTAGGCTTTCCGGTGGCGGGGTGGACGCGCCGGTCCAAGGGCCTGCCGGGGGTGGAGGAGTTCCTGGGCGATCAGGCCCTGCCTGCTTTCCTGGCGAGGACCGATCTGCTCGTCTGTCTTCTGCCCGCCACGCCAGAGACGCGGCATATCCTCTCCGCACCGCTGCTCTCTGCCCTGCCGCGCGGGGCGATGCTGGTCAATGCGGCGCGCGGCTGGCACCAGAAGATCGAGGACATCCTGGCCGCGCTCGATGAGGGGCAGCTTTCGGGCGCGGTGCTCGACGTCTTCGAGCCGGAACCTCTCCCGCCCGACCACCCGGCCTGGTCGCATCCGCGCCTGACCGTCACGCCGCATGTAGCAAGCCTGCCCTCACGCGCCGAGCGGGCCCGCTTCGTGGCCGAGCAGATCGCCCTGCTCGAGGCTGGCGGCACGCCCGGGCCGCTGTTCGATCCGGCGCGCGGCTATTGAAACGATCGCGCCGAGGCTTGACCCGTGCCCGCGGCGGGCCTGACCATGCCGCCATGCAGGCGGAGGTGATCGCGACCGGGGGGCGGATCTTTCGCGGCCTGGCCGGCGGTCTGGCCGAGGCGCTGGCCCTGGCGCGCGGCCGTGTGCTGGCGGTCGGGAGGCGGGCCGAGATCGAGGGGCTGGCCGGCCCGGGCACGCGGCGGCTCGACCTGGCCGGGCGGGTGGCGATCCCGGCTTTCCACGAGGCGCATATGCACCTCCTGCCCCTCGGCCTGGTGCTGTCGCAGGTCTCTCTGCGCGCGCCGGCGGTGCGCCGTCTGGAGGACATCCTTGACCGTCTGCGCGAGGCCGCAGCGCGCAGCGCGCCCGGCGAATGGGTGCTGGGCGCTGGCTACGACCACGCCGCGCTGGCCGAGGCGCGGCATCCGACGGCGGCCGAACTCGATCTGGCGGTGCCGGACCGCCCGGCCTTCATCATGCGGGCCTGCGGCCATATGGGGGTGGCCAACAGCATGGCCTTGCGCGCGGCCGGGATCGGGCCGCAGACGCCCGATCCCCCCGGCGGCGTGATCGACCGCCGGGACGGATCGCCCACGGGTCTGCTGCAGGAGCGTGCTCTGCATCTCATCCAGCGCGCCATGCCCGCCCCCTCTCGCGCGCGGCTGATCGAGGCGATCGCGGCGGCCGGACGGCATCTGGCGGAGCAGGGCTTCGCTTCGGCAAGCGACATGAATGTCGGCATGACCGCAGGCCTTGCCGAGATCGCGGCCTATCGCGAGGCGGCGGAGAGCGGCTGCCTCCTGCAGCGGATGTGGCTCGTGCTGGCGGGCAATCCGGAAGGGATCGCGGCCGATGCCGTGGCGGCAGGGCTGCGCCCGTGGCGGCGGGGCGATGACCCGGCGGCGCTGCTGCGCTGCGGTGCGGTCAAGGTCTTTGCCGATGGCAGCGCGGGCGGGCTGACCGCGGCCTTCTTCGACCCCTATCTGGCGGCCGACACCCGCGGCGTCCTCACCTTCCCGGCCGAGGAGATGCACGCGCTGCTGGCCCGCTACCACGCCGAGGGTTGGCAGCTCGCCATCCACGCCATCGGGGATGCCGCGATCGAGCAGGTGCTGTCCGGCATGGAGGCGCTGGGCACCACGCCGGATCGGCGCCATCGCATCGAGCATTGCGGCTTCGCCACGCCGGATCAGCGCCGGCGCATGCGCGCGCGCGGCATCCTGCCGGTGCCGCAGCCGGTCTTCATGTACGAGTTCGGCGATCTCTACCTGCGCAACCTGGGGCGGGAGCGGGCGGAGCGTGCCTATCCGATGCGCAGTTGGCTCCGCGAAGGTCAGCACCCGAGCGCTTCCTCGGATGCGCCGGTCTGCCCGACCGATCCTTTCCTCAACCTCTTCGCCATGGTCACCCGGCAGACGAGCCAGGGCAGCCTGCTCGGGCCGGAGGAGCGGCTCACGCTGCCCGAGGCCCTGCACTGCGCCACCTGGTGCGGGGCCTATGCGAGCTTCGTCGAGGACCGGCGCGGGGCGCTGGAGCCGGGGATGGATGCCGACATCGCCGTGCTCTCGCAGGACATCTTCGCCTCCTCGGTCGAGGCGCTGCCCAGCACCCGCTGCGACATCACCCTGCGCGGCGGGGTTGTGATCTACGACCGCCATCGGGAGCTGTCCTGAATGCTGCGCTATGCCGCCCAGCGTATTGCGCTTGCGCTGCCCGTCCTGTTCGGCGTTCTGCTGATCGGCTTCCTGCTGATGCAGGTGGTGCCGACCGATCCCGCCACGGTCCGCGCCGGGCCGCAGGCAACCCAGGAGGTGATCGCCGCGATCCGGGCCGAACTCGGCCTCGACCGCCCGCTGTGGGAGCAGTTCGTGCTCTATCTCGGCCGGCTGGCCCAGGGGGATCTCGGCGTATCGATCATCAACAATGTTCCGGTGGCGCAGGAGCTGGCCAACACCATCGGCCCGACCCTGGAGCTGATGGTGGCCGCGCTCTTCTGGTCGATCCCGCTCGGGATCCTTCTTGGCACCGTGGCGGCCTACTGGCGCGGGTCGCTGCTCGATCGCGCGATCATGGCGGTCTCGGTGGCCGGGGTGTCGATACCGGTCTTCTTCCTCGGCCTGGTGTTGATCTGGGTCGTGGGCTTTCACTGGCAGCTGCTGCCCTTCACCGGCCGCGCCGGGCCGCTGTGGACGCTCGAGGGGATCCGGGCCATCATCCTGCCCGCGCTCACCCTGGGCGGCGTCTTCGTCGGGCCGGTTGCGCGCATGACCCGCACGGCGGTGCTCGATACGCTCTCGGCCGATCACGTGCGCACGGCGCGGGCCAAGGGGCTGGCCGAGCAGCTGGTGGTGCTGCGCCATGCGCTGCGCAACGCGCTCATTCCGGTGGTGACGCTGATCGGCCTGCAGATCGGCTTCCTGTTGGGCGGGGCGGTGGTGACGGAGACGATCTTCTCCTGGCCCGGGGTGGGGCGTCTGGCGGTGGGGGCGATCACCTCGGCCGATTTTCCCGTCGCGCAGGGGACCATCATCGTGCTCTCGGCCGGCTTCATCCTGATCAACCTCGCCGTCGATCTGCTCTATGCCGTGCTCGACCCGCGGGTGAGGCTGTCATGAGCGCCACCGCCGCCGCCCCCGGGCGGCCCTCGGCGCTGGCGATGCTGCTGCGCGATGCCGCGGCCACGGTGGCGCTCGTCTTCGTCGTGCTGGTTGTGCTGGCGGCGCTGCTCGCACCCTGGATTGCCCCGCGCGATCCCTACGCGACGGATCTGCTGGCCATCATGCAGCCGCCCTCGGCGCAATACTGGTTCGGCACAGACGGGCAGGGGCGCGATATCTTCTCCCGCTGCCTCTACGGATTGCGGGTCACCCTGTTCATGGGCTTGGCCTCCCTGCTGGCGGGCGGGGCGCTGGGCGCCCTGGTCGGCTTCACCGCCGCCTTCTACCGTCGTCTCGACGGGGTGCTGATGCGGCTGATGGACATGCTGCTCTCCTTCCCCGCCATCCTGTTCGGCCTTGCCCTGGCGGCGATCTTCGGGCCCGGGCTCACCTCGGTGATCATCGCGCTGTCGATCGCCACCGTGCCGCTGATGGCGCGCATCGTGCGCGGGGCGGCGCTGGTCGTCATGGGCCTCGACTACATCGAGGCTGCGCGCGCGATCGGCATGGGCGACGGCCGGCTGATCCTGCGCCATGTCGCGCCCAACTGCCTCTCGCCCATCTTCGTCTTCGCGACCTTGCGGCTCGGGCAGGTGATCCTGCTCGGCTCGGCGCTGTCCTTTCTCGGCCTCGGCGCGCAGCCGCCCACCGCCGAACTCGGCGCCATGGCGGCGCAGGGGCGCAACTTCCTCTTCATCGCGCCGCATATCAGCGTCATCCCTTCGCTGGTGATCTTCGCCGTCGTCCTGGCCTGCAATGTGCTGGGCGATGCGCTGCGGGATGCGCTGGACCCGCGGCTGCGCATCTGACAAGCATGGAAACATGATCAGGGAGAGGCAGATGAAGCGATTTTGGAAGACCCTGGCGGCGGTGGGGCTTGGGGCGATCATCGCCTGGCCCGCTCTGGCCCAGCCCGCGCGCAACACGATCACCATCATGCGCGAGATCGACGCCGACCGCTACGACCCGCACCGGTCGACGGCGCTCGCCGCCGGGGAGGTGCTGACCATGCTCTCCGACACGCTGGTCAGCCTGGATTTCGACATGCGCACGATCCGCCCCGGCCTTGCCGAGCGCTGGGAGGTCACGCCCGACGGCCTGACCTATACCTTCCATCTGCGCCAGGACGTGACCTTCTGCGACGGCCGGCCCTTCACGGCCGAGGACATGGCCTACAGCCTCAACCGCTGGATCGGGCGGACCACGCCGCGGGTGACCAGCCCGGTCGCCTGGCGCGCGGGCGATGTCAAGGAGATCCGGGCCACCGGCCCCTACACGCTGGTCTATGAGCTCAACCGCCCGCATTCGGAGCTTCTGCCCAACCTCGCGCTGTTCTTCGGCTCGGCCGTCGACCGTGCGACGGTCGAGCGCCTGGGCGACAATTTCGGCGTGCAGGGCTTCAACGGCACCGGTCCCTTCTGCTGGGTGAGCTGGACGCCGCGCAACGAACTGGTGCTGCAGCGCCACCCCACCTACCGCTGGGGGCCGCCGGTGCTGGAAAATCGCGGTCCGGCGCATGTCGAGCGCATCGTCTGGCGCGTCATCCCTGAGGCGGCAGCCAGGGTCGCCGCGATCCAGGCGGGCCAGGCCGACATTACCCAATACATCCCGGAGGCCTTCTGGGATGCGCTGCGGCGGGTGCCGACGATCCAGATCTCCAACCAGCCCGAGTATCTCTGGGACCATTATCTGGGCTTCAAGGTCGACCGGCCGGTCGCCAATGACATCGCGATCCGCCGCGCCTTCCACATGGCGGTCGACCGGCCGGCGCTGGTGCGCGCGGTCTGGTCCGGGCATGCCACGCCGGCGCGCGGCATCATCAATCCGCGCGCGCTCGATCACAGCCCGGAGGCGGACCAGCTCGTGCCCCCCTATGATCCGGCGGCGGCGCGGCGCATGCTGGATGAGGCGGGCTGGCGGGTCGGGCCCGATGGTATCCGCGTCAAGGACGGGCAGCGCGCCTCGCTGCTGCTCTATGCCATCAACACCCTGACCAACCAGCGCATGGGGGAGATCATCCAGCAGGCGGTACGGCAGGTCGGCATCGAACTGCGCGTGCAGCTGTTCGATGCCACGGTGGCCTGGGGGCGGCTGGCGACGCAGGAGTTCGACGCGCTGTTCCTGAGCTATCCCTACATCTCCGCCTCCGATGCGCTGAACCTCTACTGGCACAGCCGCTCCCGGCCCACTCCCAACCGGATGAACTGGGCCGATCCCCAGACCGACGCTTGGCTCGAGGAAGCCCGTTCGGCGGTCGATCCGGCGGTGCGGGCGCGCGCCACGGCCAACCTGCAGCGCCAGCTCAATGAAGCCTCGGCCTGGATGAATATCGCCCATACCCAGCTCAATGTGTTCAGCCATCAGCGGGTGCAGGGGGCCCGGGCGCATGGGCTCTACGGCATCGGCATCTACAAGGGCCTTGATCTGAGGCTGCGCTGAACCATGGCCGTCACGCTGATCCGCAACGCCGATCTCGTCATCGCCTGGGATCAGGGCGAGAAGCGCCACACCTATCTGCCCGGTGCCGATGTGGCGTGGCGCGACGGCGTGTTGACCTTCGTCGGCCGCGGCTATGACGGCCCGGCCGATACCATCCTCAACGGGCGCGGCCTGATGGTCATGCCCGGCCTTGTCAACATCCACGCCCACCCGACCAGCGAGCCCATGAACAAGGGCCTGCTGGATGAGATCGGCAGCCCGGGGCTCTACAAGTCCTCGCTCTACGAGTTCATGCCCATCTTCCGCGCCGATGCGGAGGCGATCCCGGACTGCGTGCGTGTTGCGCTGGCAGAGCTGCTGCTTTCGGGCGTGACCACGCTTGCCGATCTGTCGATGGCGCATCCCGGCTGGCTCGACCTGCTGGCCGAAGCGGGCATGCGCGTCTGCATCGCCCCGATGTTCCGTTCGGCCCGCTGGTATACGAAGAACGGGCACCTCGTCGAATACGAGTGGGACGAGAAGGCCGGCGTGAAGGCGATGGAGGAAGCCTTCGCGCTGATCGAGAGGGCCGAACAGCACCCCTCCGGCCTGCTCTTCGGCATGGCCTGCCCGGCGCAGATCGACACCTGCACGCCGGAGCTGTTGCGCGACTCGCGGGCGGAGGCACGCCGGCGTGGCATCTCCTGGCAGATCCACGCCGCCCAGTCGGTGGTCGAGTTCCACGAGATCACCCGCCGCCACGGCCTGACGCCGATCCAGTGGCTGCATGAGCAGGGGCTGCTCGATGAGCGTGCGATCATCGGGCATGCGATCTTCCTCGACGATCACCCCTCCACGCGCTGGCACACCGATCGCGACCTCGCCATCCTGGCCGAGACCGGGGCGACGGTTGCCCATTGCCCGACGGTGTTTGCCCGCCGCGGAATCACGCTCAAGGATTTCGGGCGCTATCGCCGGCGCGGGGTGAATCTCGGCATCGGCACCGATACCTATCCGCACAACATGCTCGACGAGCTGCGGCTCGTCGCCTATCTGGCGCGCACCCAAGCGGGCAACCCGCGCACCATGAGCACGACCGACCTCTTCGATGCCGCGACCGTCGGCGGGGCGCGCGCGCTCGGGCGGGAGGACATCGGGCGCCTCGCTCCCGGCTGCCGGGCCGATATCGTGGTGATCGATGCGACCCACCCGCGCATGCAGCCGGCCTATGACCCGTTGCGCAGCCTGATCTACGCCGCGGGGGATCGGGCGGTGAAGGATGTCTATGTCGACGGGCGCAAGGTGGTGGCCGATGGCGAGGTGCTGACCATCGATTTCCGCCAGGCCGCGCAGCATGTGGCGGAGGCGCAGAAGCGCGTGATCGCCCGCGCGCCGGCCCAGGACTGGGCGCACCGCCCGGTCGAGCGCATCGCCCCGCCGACCTTTCCGTGGCGGTGATGGCAGGCGCAGCCCCCGCCGCGCCGGATCCGGCACTGCGCCGCACCGTGCTTGCGGTCGCGCTGCTCAACCTCGGCTATTTCGGCGTCGAGTTCGCGGCAGCGCTGCGCGTCGGGTCGGTTTCGCTGTTCGCCGACAGCATCGACTTCCTCGAAGATGCCTCGGTCAATCTGCTGATCCTGCTTGCCCTCGGCTGGAGCGCCGCGGCGCGGGCGCGCGTCGGCATGGGGCTTGCGCTGCTGCTGCTGATGCCGACGCTGACCGGGCTGTGGACCGCGGTGGAGAAACTCCTCGAGCCGATACCGCCGGATCCGTTCACCCTCTCGCTGGTGGGCCTGGGGGCGCTCGCGGTCAATGTCGGCTGCGCGCTGATGCTCGCGCGCTTTCGCCGGCGCGAGGGCAGCCTGACCCGTGCCGCCTTCCTCTCCGCCCGCAACGACGCGCTGGCCAATCTCGGCATCATCCTGGCCGGTGTGGTCACCGCCTACCTGTGGAGATCGATCTGGCCGGACCTGGTGGTCGGTCTGGTGATCGCTGCGATCAACGCCGATGCGGCGCGCGAGGTCTGGCAGGCCGCGCGGGCCGAGGCGGCCGAGAGTCGCGCATGAGCGAGCCGCTTCTGCGCGTCGAAAACCTGGTCACGAGCTTCCGCACCGCCGCCGGAGAGCTGCGGGCGGTCGATGGCGTGACGCTCTCGGTCGAACGCGGCCGCACGCTGGGCATCGTCGGGGAGTCGGGCTGCGGCAAATCGGTGCTCTCGCTCTCGATCATGCGGCTACTCGCCTGGCCTGGGCGCATCCTCTCCGGCCGGGTTCTCCTGGAGGGGCGCGATCTGACCGGGCTTTCCGCGGCCGAGATGCGCGCGGTGCGAGGGCGGGAGATCGCGATGATCTTCCAGGAGCCGATGACGAGCCTCAATCCCGTCCACACCGTGGGGTTTCAGATCATGGAGGCGATGCGCGCCCACGACCGGCAGGCGGGGGCGGCAGAGCTGCGCCGCCGTGCCATCGCCGCGCTGGAGCGCGTGCGCATCCCCGCCGCCGCCCGCCGCTTCGGGGAATATCCGCACCAGCTCTCGGGCGGGATGCGCCAGCGGGTGATGATCGCCATGGCGCTGGCCTGCCGGCCCAAGCTGCTCATCGCCGATGAGCCGACCACCGCGCTCGACGTCACGGTGCAGGCGCAGATCCTCGATCTGCTGCGCGAACTGCAGCGGCAGGAGGGGATGGGCATCATCCTGATCACCCATGACCTCGGTGTGATCGCCGAGATGGCCGATGAAGTGGCGGTGATGTATGCCGGCCGCGTGGTGGAGCAGGGGCCGGCGCGGGCGATCTTCGAGGATCCGCAGCATCCCTATACCCTCGGCCTGCTCGGCAGCATCCCGCGGCTGGATCAGGACCGCGCGCGGCTGACCGCGATCGAAGGCACCGTGCCGCCGCCCTTCGCCTGGCCGCCGGGCTGCCGCTTCGCGCCCCGCTGCCCCTTTGCCGAGGGCAGCTGCGAGGCCGCCCCGCCGCCGCTGCGCATGGTCACGCCGGGCCATGCCGCGGCCTGCCTGAAGGCACCGCTATGACAGCGCTGCTGGAAGCCTGGGACCTGGCCAAGCACTATCCGGCCCGGCAGGGCCTGGTGCGCGCAGTCGACGGCGTCTCCCTTCAGGTTGCGCGGGGCGAAACCCTCGCGCTGGTGGGCGAATCGGGCTGCG
This sequence comes from Rhodovarius sp., assembly GCA_025057055.1. Classification (GTDB taxonomy): domain Bacteria; phylum Pseudomonadota; class Alphaproteobacteria; order Acetobacterales; family Acetobacteraceae; genus Rhodovarius. The sequence goes on from JANWYF010000134.1 coordinate 29,792, forward strand.
GGAAGTCCACCACGGCGCGGCTGGTGCTGAGGCTGATCGAGCCCACGCGCGGCCGGCTGCGCTTCGACGGGGAAGAGCTGACCGGCCTGCCGCCGGCCCAGCTGCGGCGGTTCCGCCGGCGGGCGCAGATCATCTTCCAGGACCCCTATGCCAGCCTCAATCCCCGGCTGCGGGTCGGTCAGACCATCATGGAACCGATGGAGGTGCATGGCCTGGGCAGCCCGGCCGAACGCCGTGCCAGGATGGAGGAGCTGCTCCGCCTCGTCGGCCTCGCCCCCTATCACGCCCAGCGCTACCCGCACGAGTTCTCGGGCGGGCAGCGCCAGCGCATCGGCATCGCGCGCGCGCTCGCCGTCCAGCCAGAGCTCGTGGTCTGCGACGAGCCGGTCTCGGCCCTCGATGTCTCGATCCAGGCGCAGGTGGTCAATCTGCTCAAGGATCTGCAGGCGCGCTTCGGCCTCTCTTACCTGTTCATCGCGCATGATCTGGCGGTGGTGCGGCACATGGCGGATCGGGTGGCGGTCATGTATCTCGGCCGCATCGTCGAGCTGGCGGAGAAGCGCGCCCTCTTCGCCGCGCCGCGCCATCCCTATACGCGGGCGCTGCTCGCTGCGATCCCGCATCCCGACCCGGCGCGGCGCGGCCGCGTCACACCCCTGGGCGGCGATCCGCCGAGCCCGATCAACCCCCCTTCCGGCTGCCGCTTCCATCCGCGCTGCCCCTTCGCGACCGAAATCTGCCGGCGGGAGGAGCCGCCACTCTCCGAGGGCGCGCATCAGGTGGCCTGCCACCATGCCGATACGCTGCCGCCGGCCGATTTGGACTTCACCGGCGGCTTGAGCGAGACTGCGGCGCGCCGGCTCGCCCGCTATGCCGAGGCGGCCGCGGCCAAAGGGTAGGAGGCGCCATGGACTCCATCACCGCCCCGCGCCGGATGCTGATCGGCGGCGGCAGCATCGCGCGCCTGGCCGAGCTGCTGGCAGGTTTCGGCCTCTCCCGGCCCTTCATCGTGACCGACCGCTGGCTCGTCTCCTCGGGCATGATCGACCGCTGCCTCGCCCCGCTGACCGCGGCGGGCATGCCCTATCGGCTGTTCGATGAGACGGTGCCCGACCCAACCGATGTGGTGGTGGCAGCCGGGCTCGATGCCTTTCGCGCCGGGGACCATGACTGCATCCTGGGCTTCGGCGGCGGCTCCCCGATGGATACCGCGAAGGCGATCGCGATCCTGGCTGCCACGGGCGGCCATATCCGGGAACAGAAGGTGCCGCGGGCGGCCGATCGCGCCGCCGTGCCCGTCGTCTGCGTGCCCACCACCGCCGGCACCGGTAGCGAGGTGACGCGCTTTACCGTCATCACCGACACTGAACGGGGCGAGAAGATGCTCATCGCCGGGCTCGGCGCCCTGCCGGTCGCTGCGGTGGTCGATTACGAACTCACGCTCAGCCTGCCGCCGCGCACCACGGCCGATACCGGCATCGACAGCCTGACCCATGCGCTCGAGGCCTATGTCTCGCGCCGCGCCAATCCGGTCGCGGATATGTATGCCGAACGGGCGATGCGCCTGATCGGCCCCCACCTGCGCCGCGTCTACCGCGACCCCGAAGATCGCCCGGCGCGGGAGGCGATGATGCTAGGCGCGACGCTGGCCGGGCTTGCCTTCAGCAATGCTTCGGTTGCCCTGGTGCATGGCATGTCGCGGCCGATCGGGGCGCATTTTCATGTGCCCCATGGCCTGTCCAACGCCATGCTGCTGCCGGTGGTCACGCGCTATTCCCTGCCCGCGGCCCTGCCGCGTTATGCCGCCGCGGCGCGTTGGATCGGCTGTGCCGAGGCCGGCGATGCCGATCAGCTGGCAGGGGTCAAGCTGCTCGAGGAGCTTGCGGCGCTCAATGCCGAACTCGCGGTGCCAAGCCCGGCCGCCTATGGCATTCCGGCAGACCGGTGGGAGGCGCTGCTGCCTCTGATGGCCGACCAAGCCCTGGCCAGCGGCAGCCCGGCCAACAACCCCCGAGTGCCGGATGCGGCGGAGATCGTCGCACTCTACCGGCAGGCCTACGGCAGCACCTGATATGACAAGGCCCGTGGCCGGGGCGGCCACGGGCATCACCGGCGGACCGGCAAGGGGGCGGGGGACTCAGCGCCCGCTCCGCTCCGCCCAGGCAAAGAGGCTGATCGCGATCACCACCAGCCCGGCGAAGATCCAGGCTGCCGGGATGCCGGTCACATCCATCAGCGTCACCTTGCCCAGCGCGCCCACCGGCAGGATATGCGTCCGCACCCAATCGAAGCTCAGCGCATAGAGCACGGCGCCGACCAGCATGCCGACCACCCCGACCCCGGCATGGAGCGAGCCGGTGGCGGTGGCGGCCAGCCCGGTGCCCGGGCAATAGCCGTAGAGCACCATGCCCACGCCGAAGATCGCAGCACCGAGGGAGACCGCAAGCAGGTTGGCATCGCGCAGCGCAAAGCGCGCCGCGCCCGCATCGACCAGGATGAAGACGCCGATGCCGCCGACGATGATCGCGGTCAGCATCACCTTGAGCACCGTGAAGTCGCGCAGCCGGAGCTGGTTGACGATCACATTGTAGTCGAGCACGCGGCCGCGGTGCAGCAGCGCGCCGAAGATCGCGCCGAAGACAACCGCCAGCACCAGCGCGCCATCGCCACGGATGGGGAACATGATCAGGCCCTCCTGCCGCCGAAGATCAGCCATGCGGTGATCACGCCCGAGACGAACATCACCGCGAGAAACACCCAGCCCACCAGCGCCAGCTGCAGGCCCTGGGAGATGCCATTGCCGCTGGTGCAGCCATTGGCCAGCCGTGCGCCGTACATGGTGAGCACCCCGCCCAGGAAGGCGCTCACGAAGCGCCGGGCAGGGCTCGGGCCGAAGCGTTCGGCCCAGACTCTGGGCACCGCCTCGAAGCGGAAGCGGCGCGAGAGCAGGGCCGAGGCGAGGGCACCGAGGAAGGTGCCGACCAGGAACAGCGTCCCGTAGTCGAGCCGCAGTGGATGGCGCGCCCAGTAGCTGTTCTGGGCCACCAGCTCCGGCCCGGTGAAGAGCGCGGTTGCCCCGCCGGCCACCGCGGAGAGGGAGGTGGTGATGCCGATTGGGGTGGCGACCACGACGAAGACGATCCAGCTCAGGACGCCGATGCCCGCCCCGGCCAGATAGGGGGCGAGATCGATGCCCTGGCGCGCCGCGCGCGCCGGGCTGTCAGCGAGGCTTGCCGACATGTTCATTTGACCTCCGGAAGGTGATCATGATGGATGTCTCTTCCGCCCCTCAGGCGCTGCCGCCCTGGCGGGGGCAGGTGTTGATGCCGACCAGGCCATAGGCCGGGCACCAGCGCAGAAAGGCGGTGGCGAGGGGCAGCAGGCCGATCAGCCCGGCCCAGCGCCAGGGCCCCTCGAGCAGCAGCAGCAGCGACAGCAGCAGAAGACCGGCGACGATGCGGATCGCTCGATCCGCGGGGCCGACATTGGGGGTCATGCGTGTCTCTCCTTGCCCAAGCATCCGGAATCCGGGATGTTCTACCCGACGTTCCGCTGATGGAACCCTTATATCAGGGTTTGCGAACATAAGCAAGGACTAAAAATGAGCGTCACCGCCCCCGGGCTCGATGCCGATCCCACCGCCCCGGAATCCGCCTCGCTCGAGGCGAAGGCCGCCGAAGTCGCCCAGGTGCTGCGCGCCCTGGCCAATGAGCGGCGGCTGCTCCTGCTCTGCAAGCTGGCCCAGGATGGGGAGGCCAATGTCGGCACGCTGGCGGCCTTCATGGGCCTCTCTCAGCCGGCGGCGAGCCAGCACTTGGCCCGCATGCGCGAGGAGGGGCTGGTCACCTTCCGGCGCGAGGCCCAGACGCTCTACTACCGGATTGCTGACCCAAGGGTGCGGGCGCTGCTCGAGACGCTCCAGAACCTCTACTGTTCGTAAACTGGGCTCTAGGCCGCCCCCTGGCGGGAGCGCGGCACCATGGCCGCGATCAGGTCCAGCAGCATCTCTCTGGAATAGGGCTTGGGCAGCAGCTCGAACTCCGGCGCCTCCTGCCCCAGGGCCTGCATGGCATAGCCGGAGGCGAGCAGCACCCCGATGCCGGGGCGGATCCGACGTGCCGCCCGCGCCAGCTCCAGGCCCGACACGCCCCCCGGCATCACCACGTCGGTGAACAGCACATCGACCACCTCGCCGCGCTCGAGCAAATCGAGCGCCTGGCGCCCATCCGCCGCGGCCAGCACGCGGTAGCCGGCATCGCGCAAAAGTTCCGCGGCCACTTCGCGCACTTCCGGGTCGTCCTCGGCGATCAGGACGGTGGCCGATGCGACGGCCACCACCACCCCGCTGCGTGCCGCGGCTTCGGCGGGGGCCGGCGTCGCGCTGCTCACCGGAAGGAAGAGGCTGACGGTGGTCCCCCGGCCGGGGGCACTCGCGAGCACCACATGCCCGCCAAGCTGGCGCATCACCCCGAAGACCTGCGACAGGCCAAGCCCGGTGCCCTTGCCTTGCGGCTTGGTGGTGAAGAAGGGCTCGAAGGCGCGGTCGCGCACCTCGGCCGGCATGCCCGTGCCGGTGTCGATCACCCTGATCTCGGTGAAGCTGCCGGGGCGCGCATCGGCATTGCCTTGCAGCTCGGCCTCCCCCAGCCAGACATTGCGGGTGGCGATCCGGACCTCTCCACCCTGCGGCATCGCATCGCGCGCATTGAGTGCGAGGTTGAGCAGCGCCGCCTCGAGCTGCGCCGCATCGGCCTCGCAGACCGCGCGATCGGCAGCGAGCTCGAGCCGGAGCGTCACCGCATCGCCCATCGCCCGCTGCAGCAGCGGCTCGAAGCCGCGCAGCAGGGCATGGACGTCGAGCGGTTCGCGCTTGAGCGGCTGGCGCCGCGCGAAGGCGAGCAGGCTGGCATTGAGCCGCGCTCCCCTCCCGACCGCATCCCGCGCCGCACCGATCAGGCGGCGTGTGCGGTCATCGGCATGGGGGCCGAGATGCCGGTCGAGCAGATTGACCGTACCCAGGATGGCGGTCAGCAGGTTGTTGAAGTCATGCGCGATGCCGCCCGTCAGCCGCCCCATCGCCTCCAGCCGCTGCGCCTGGGCAAGCCGCTCCTCGGCCGCCTCGCGCCGGCTGATGTGTTCGCGCAGCGCGGCATGGGTGGCCGTCAATTCGCGCAACGCCCGCTGCTCCGAGGCCCAGCGCCGCCACGCGATGGCGATCACCGACATCATCGCCGCCGTCATCAGGGCCGCGATGGTGCCGAGCGAGAGGACATGCGTCGTCCAGGCCGAGGTTAGCGCGCTGCGCGGCGTCGCGTAGGCGACCAGGAGTTCGCCCCCCCAGACGGGCCGGATGGTGGCCAGCCACTGCCCGCCGTCGCCATCGAAGAGGGTGGTGTGCAATGCCGGCTCGCCCGGTGCGGGCAGGATGGGCACCCGTCCCGCCGGCAGCCGTTCGGCCGACCATTGCGCCAGGATCCGCCCATCCGGCCGGAACAGCGCAAAATAGCCCTTCGGGCCCGCCATCGCCGCCCAGTGCAGGTCGAAATAGCCCGGCGGGATGGAGCCCATGACCAGACCGTCGAAGCCGCCATCCGGATCCAGCCGCGCCCGACTGACGGTAAAGGAGAGCAGGCCGCTGCTGCGTCCGATGATCGGCTCACCGATGAAGGTGCCACGATAGCCGGCGGCGTGGGCGCGGAAATATTCCCGCCCGCTCACCTCGACATCCGGCGTGGGCCAAGTGGCGCTGGTGATGACCAGCCTGCCCTGCGGGTCAACGATATGCACGGCCCGCAGATGATCCAAGCGTTCATCGATGCTGCGCAGCCAGCGCACCAAGCCCTCGCCCTCGGCGGCGATCGCGGACCAGCTTCGCCCCTGCAGCCGGTCGAGCACCCTCTCGAGCACGAGGTTCGCCGTCTCGAACACCTTCTGGGCATGTTCCTGGGCCAGGGCCCCTGCCCGCTCGAGCTCGAGCGCCGCGCCTTCCTCGATGCTGCGCCATTCCTTGGCGGCCAGCATCGCCGCACCCAGCATCGGCAGCAGGATGGCCGCGACCATGAGCAGCCGGATCGCCCAGGGCAGGGGTGCCGGACGGTCAGGGGGCGGCGACGGGCCGGCGGCGGCTGTGCCCTCGGTCGGCAGCGGCATGAGGATAGCGCGTCCCAGATATGCTGCTTGCGCGAATCTGCCTGCGCAGACCCCTCCCGGCAAGGACCAAGGCGGCTAGCCGAGCAGGCCGATCCGTCCTGCCCCGGGCAGAGGATCGCGGATGCCGAGCGCGCGCAGCCCGTGCCAATAGGTGACAGGATTGGCGGCGAGGACCGGCCGGCCCAGCCAGCGTTCGGCCTCGGGCGCCAGGGCGGCGAAGGGCATATTGGTGCCGGCCTGCAGGATCGCATCCGGCTCGGTGGCCGCGAGCGCGCGCAGCGCCTCGATCTGCCGTTCCGGGCTGATGCGCGCGATATCGCAGGCCGAGGGCGCACGCAGGCCGATGATGCCACTCACCACATAGCCCGCCCCTTCGAGGAAGCGCCGCACCCCTTGATCGCCCACCGGCATGAACGGGGTCAGCACCGCGACCCGCCCGCCGGGCGCGATGCCGAGCGCTGCCAGCGCGGCCAGCATGGCCGAGGACCAGTCCGACACCCCGACCCCGCTGCGCGCGCGCAGGCCTTGCAGCAAGGCCTCTCCGGCTGCGCCGCCGCCGGCAAACTGTTCGGCCATCACGCCGAGGACCAGGTGGTCAGGACGGCAGGGCAGCAGGCTGTCGACCGCGGCCTGAAGGCCGGCGAGCATCGCCTCGCGCACCGCGAGCGTGTCGCGATCGGACATGATCGCCTGTTCCGGATTGGCGATGCGGGCATGCTGGTTGCACACGCCTGGGGGGCGCAGCGCCTCCATCTCCGGCTGGACGGTGATGTTGGTGGCCGGGGCGATGATGCCGATCAGCGCGCGCGGGGCGAGCGGCGGCCGGGGCGAGAGCAGGGGGGTGGCGAAGGCAATCCCTTCCATCTGGGCAGCATCGGCGAGCGGGCCCCGCCCGGCAAGGCGGCAGAGAGCGCCGGGTTGCGGTGCGGGCGCGCTTGGGGCATATGCCGGCCGGCCCGCGGGTGGAACAGCGCGCGGGCAATCCGCACGCGGCGCCCCTTCCGGCCGCAAGGCCCAAGGGTCCGGTCCCGGGGTCATTGCCGGGTTCTGCGCCGCGGAGGCCCAACCGGATCGTGACACGGAAGGAGGGATCCGATGGCATTGCCGCAAGTGACATTGCGCACCCTGCTCGAGGCGGGGGTGCATTTCGGCCACCATACGCGGCGCTGGAACCCGAAGATGGCGCCCTACATCTTCGGCGTGCGCAACCAGGTCCACATCCTGGACCTGCAACAGACGGTGCCGCTTCTCGAGCGTGCCCTGCGCGCGATCCGCGACGTGGTGGCCCAGGGCGGGCGGGTGCTGTTCGTCGGCACCAAGAAGAGCGCCCAGGAATATATCGCCGCGGCCGCGACGCGATGCGGGCAGTACTACGTCAACCACCGCTGGCTGGGCGGAACCTTGACCAACTGGAAGACCATCACCGCCTCGGTCGCCAGGCTGAAGGAGCTCGAGCAGCGTCTGGCGACCGATGTCTCCGGCCTGACCAAGAAGGAGGTGCTGATGCTGACGCGCGCGCGGGACAAGCTCGAGCGCGCGCTGGGCGGCATCAAGGATATGGGCGGGCTGCCGGACATCCTCTTCGTCATCGACACCGTCAAGGAAAAGCTCGCGATCCAGGAGGCGAACAAGCTCGGCATCCCGGTCGTGGCGGTGGTGGACAGCAACTCCGACCCCTCCGGCATCGCCTATCCGATCCCGGGCAATGACGATGCGATCCGGGCGATCAGCCTCTACTGCGATCTCGTGGCGGCGGCGGTGCTCGACGGCCTCTCGGAGGAGCTCGGCGAGAGCGGCGATCTCGGTGCGCTGGCCGAGCCGCCGGTCGAAGCGCTGTCCGAGCCGCCGGCCGGAGACTTGCCCGAGGCCTTGCCGGAGGCCCTGCCCGAGGCGCTGCCCGAGGCCGAGGCCGCGGGCAGGCAGGCCTGAGTTCCTTCCGGAGCGGAGAGACGAAGATGGCCGAGATCACCGCCGCCCTGGTGCGGGAGCTGCGCGAACGCACCGGCGCGGGCATGATGGACTGCAAGAAGGCGCTGACCGAGACGGGCGGCGATATGGATGCCGCCATCGACTGGCTGCGCAAGAAGGGCCTTTCGGCCGCGGCGAAGAAAGCGACCCGCGTGGCGGCCGAAGGGCTGATCGGGGTGGCGACCGGCCCGAAGATCGGCGCCATGGTCGAGGTCAACGCCGAGACCGATTTCGTCGCCCGCAACGAAAGCTTCCAGAACTTCGTGGCCGAGGTCGCGGGGCTCGCCCTGTCGGTGGGAGAGGATCTGGAGGCGCTCAAGGCCGCGACTTATCCCGGCACCCTGCATTCGGTGCAGGAGGAGCTGACGCGCCTGATCGCCACGATCGGGGAGAACATGACGATCCGCCGCGTGCGGGTGCTCTCGGTGCCCTCGGGGACGGTGGCGAGCTATGTGCACAACGCCATCCGCCCGGGGCTTGGCCGGATCGGCGTGCTGGTGGCGCTGGAGGCCGAGAGCGAGCTCGAGGCGATGGAGCTGCTGGGCCGGCAGATCGGGATGCATATCGCGGCCACCCGGCCGGAGGCGCTGGACATCGCCTCGGTCGAACCCTCGGCCCTGGCGCGCGAGCGGGCGGTGCTCGAGGAGCAGGCCCGCGCCTCCGGCAAGCCGCCGGCGGTGATCGAGAAGATGATCGAGGGGCGCATCCGCAAATACTACGAGGAGGTGGTCCTGCTCGAGCAGATCTGGGTGCATGACGGGGAGAGCCGGGTGAAGGCGGTGGTCGAGAAGTCCGGCGGCAAGCTGGTCGGCTTCGCCCGCTTCCAGCTCGGCGAGGGCATCCAGAAGGAGGTCAGCGATTTCGCGGCCGAGGTGGCGGCCCAGGCCGGCCTTGCGCCGCAGCGCTGAGCCGCCGGCGGCGGCGACCGGGGCGCCTGCGCCGGCAGCGGGCGCCCCGTCCTTGTGAAGACCCTGCCCCCTCCGGTATGTCGCAGGCGCTGCCCGGGAACCCGCCCGCATGTCCGATTCGCCACTTTACCGACGTGTGCTGCTCAAAGTCTCGGGCGAGGCCCTGATGGGCAGCCGAGATTATGGCCTGGACAACGCGACGGTGCGCGCCATCGCCGAGGATGTGCGCGATACCGTGGCGCTGGGCGTGCAGGTCTGCCTCGTCATCGGCGGGGGCAATATCTTCCGCGGCGTGGCCGGTGCAGCGGCCGGGATGGACCGGGCCCAGGCCGACTACATGGGCATGCTGGCCACGGTGATGAACGCCCTGGCCATGCAATCGGCCCTGGAGCGGCTCGGGGTGCACACCCGGGTGCAGAGCGCGATCGACATGTCCGCGATCTGCGAGCCCTATATCCGCCGCCGGGCGATGCGCCATATGGAGAAGGGGCGGGTGGTGATCTTCGCCGCCGGCACCGGCAATCCCTTCTTCACCACCGATACCGCGGCTGCGCTCCGCGCGGCCGAGATGGGCTGCGATGCGCTGCTCAAGGGCACGCAGGTCGATGGCATCTACTCGGCCGATCCGCGCAAGAACCCGGATGCCACGCGCTATCAGCGCGTCACCTACCTCGAGGTTCTGGCGCGCGATCTGCAGGTGATGGACGCTGCCGCGATCTCGGTGGCGCGGGAGAACCGCCTGCCGATCATTGTCTTCAACATCCATGAGCCCGGGGCCTTCCGGGCGGTGATGCTGGGGCACGGCCATTTCACGCTGGTGCAGGACGAATAGGGGAGCAGGACCATGGCAGCTGCCGCCGATCCCAAGGCGCTGAAGGAGGACATGAAGCGCCGGATGGAGAGCACCATGGAGACCCTGAAGCGCGAGTTCCAGGGCCTGCGCACCGGGCGCGCCACGCCCGCCCTGCTCGAGCCGATCCGGGTCGAGGCCTACGGGGCGATCACCCCGCTCAACCAGCTCGCCAACATTTCGGTGGGCGGGCCCGGGCTGCTGCTGGTGCAGGTCTATGACCGCAGCCAGGTCAAGGCGGTGGAGATCGCGATCCGCGAATCCGGGCTCGGCCTCAACCCCCAGGCGGAGGGGCAGACCATCCGGGTGCCGCTGCCGCCGCTCACCCAGGAACGGCGCAACGAGCTCTCGCGCCAGGCGGCCAAATACGCCGAAGGGGCGAAGGTTGCCCTGCGCGCCGTCCGCCGCGACGGGATGGAGCAGGTGGCGGCCTGGAAGAAGAAATCCCTGATCAGCGAGGACGAGGCCCGGCGGATCGAGAAGGACCTGCAGGCGCTGACCGACGATTACGTGCGCAAGGTGGACCTCGCCCTGGCCGAGAAGGAAAAGGACATCAAGTCGGTCTGATGCCCGACGGCAGCCGCGCCCCGTCCGATCCGCCCCCGCCGCCGGCCCGGGTGCCGGTGCATGTGGCCATCATCATGGACGGCAACCGCCGCTGGGCGGAGGCGCGTGGCCTGCCGGTCGCCCTTGGCCACCGGGCCGGGGCGGAGGCGGCCCGCCGCGCCATCGAGGCCGCCGGCCGGGCCGGCGTGCGCTGGCTGACCCTCTTCGCCTTCTCGAGCGAGAACTGGCAACGCCCGGCCGAGGAGGTACAGGAGCTGACCTCCCTGCTGCGCCTCTATCTGACGCGGGAGGTGGAGGCCTTCGCCCGCAGCGGCGTCAGGCTGCGCGTCATCGGCGACCGCGCCCGCTTCGGGGAGGAGCTGCGCACACTCATCGACCGCGCCGAGGAGGCGACGGCCCACAACACCGCGCTCAACCTCAATGTCGCGCTCTCCTATGGTGCCCGGGCCGAGATCCTGGCCGCCGCCCGCGCCCTGGTCGCCGCCGCCGCGCGCGGGGAGATTTCGGCCGCCGAGGTGACCGAGGATGCCTTCGCCCGCCACCTGGCCACCGCGGGCATGCCCGACCCTGACCTGATCATCCGCACGAGCGGCGAACAGCGCCTGTCCAACTTCCTGCTCTGGCAGGCGGCCTATGCCGAGTTCGCCTTCCTGCCCGTGCTCTGGCCCGATTTCGACGCCGGGCATTTCGCCGCGGCCTTGGAAAGCTTCGCGCTGCGCGAGCGCCGCTACGGCGCGCGGGTGTGATGGGCGGCGCCGCCCCCCCCGGGCGCTGGCGCGATCTTCGCCTGCGGCTGGCGACGACGGCGGTGCTGCTGCCGGCGGCTGTCCTCTGCATCTGGTGGGGGGGGTGGTGGTTTGCGGGGCTGTTGCTGCTCTGCCTCGCCGGGCTTGGCTGGGAATGGGCGCGGCTGTGCGGGGCTGGTCCCGTCTCCGCCCCCGGGCTTTTGCTGCCGGCGGCGGCGGTGGGGGCCGGCGCGCTGGCCTCGCTCGGCTTCATCGGCGCGGCGCTGCTGTTGCTGCCGCCGGCTGCGGCGCTGGCCTGGCGGTCGGGTCGCGCCCTGCCGCGGGGATTTCTGGCGGCTGGCGTGCTGTATCTCGGTCTGGCCGGGGTCGCGCTGGCGGCGCTGCGCGCCGACCCCGAGGCGGGGCAGGCGAATGTCCTGTTCCTCTTCGCCGTGGTCTGGGCCAGCGACAGCGCGGCCTATCTGACCGGGCGGCGGGTGGGCGGGCCGCGCCTGTGGCCGGCAATCTCGCCCGGCAAGACCTGGTCGGGGGCGGCGGGCGGGCTTCTGGGCGCGGCGGCGGTCGGGGCGGTGGCGGCGGTCCTCTCCCCCGGTATCGGGTGGATGCAGGCGGTGCTGGTCGCCGCCCTGCTCGGGGTGGTATCCCAGGCCGGAGATCTGCTGGAAAGCGGCCTCAAGCGCCGGTTCGGCGCCAAGGACTCCTCCGCCCTCATCCCGGGCCATGGCGGCCTGTTGGACCGGCTGGACGGGGTGCTGGCAGCCGCCCCGGTGGCGGCCGTGCTGGCGTGGTGGGCAGGGCAGGGGGAGCTGTTGTGGCGGTAAGGCGCATCACGGTGCTGGGTGCGACGGGCAGCATCGGCCGAAGCACGGCTGCCCTGCTGGAGGCCGCGCCCGAGGGCAGCTTCGAGGTGGAGGCGCTGGTCGCCGGGCGCGATGCCCCGGCCTTGGCCGCCATGGCCCGGCGCCTGCGCGCCCGCATCGCGGTCGTGGCCGACGAATCCGCCCTGCCCACCCTGCGTGAGGCGCTGGCCGGATCGGGGATCGAGGCCGCCGGGGGCCAATCCGCGGTGCTCGAGGCTGCCTCCCGCCCGGCCGACTGGACCATGGCCGCGATCGTGGGGGCGGCGGGGCTTGCCTCCACCCTCGCGGCCTTGCGCCGCGGCGGGACGCTGGCGCTGGCCAACAAGGAATCCCTGGTCTGTGCCGGCCCGCTGGTGCTGGCCGCAGCCCAGGCCGCGGGGGCAACACTGCTGCCGGTCGATTCCGAGCACAACGCCATCTTCCAGGCGCTGGCCGGCGCGCAGCCGGAGGCGATCGAGAAGATCATCCTCACCGCCTCGGGCGGGCCGTTCCGTACCGCCAGCCTGGCCGAGATGCGCGCCGCCACGCCGGAGCAGGCCATCCGCCACCCGGTCTGGTCGATGGGGGCCAAGATCTCGGTCGACTCGGCCACCATGTTCAACAAGGGTCTCGAGATGATCGAGGCGGCGCGACTGTTTCCGGTCACGCCGGCGCAGATCGAGGTGCTGGTGCACCCGCAATCGGCGGTGCATGGCCTCGTGCAGTACCGGGACGGTTCGATCCTGGCCCAGCTCGGCACGCCCGACATGCGCACCCCGATCGCCCATACCCTGGCCTGGCCGGAGCGCATGCAGGTCACGCTGCCGCGGCTTGATCTGGCGCAGCTTGGCCGGCTCGAGTTCTACGCCCCCGATCCCGAGCGTTTTCCCGCGCTGCGCCTCTGCCGGGCGGCGCTGGAGGCGGATGGCACGGCGCCTGCGGTGCTCAACGCCGCCAATGAGGTGGCGGTGGCGCTGTTCCTGGCCCGGCGGCTCGGCTTCCTCGATATTGCCGCCGTCGTCGAGGAGACGCTGAACGAGCTCGGCCACCGGCAGCTCTCCGATCTCGAGTCGGTGCTGGCCGCCGATGCCGAGGCGCGGGCGGCCGCGCACCGCATCGCGGCCCGTCGCGCCGCGGCCTGAGGGCGGGGGGCTTTCCCATCCGCAACGCTCGCCTTGCCCCGTTTCCAGCCGGGGTCGAACCGCTGTAGGTCAGGCCATGATCGACGTCCTGCCGGAAGTCCTTCGCACCGTCCTCGCCTTCCTTGTGGTGCTGGGCGTGCTCGTCTTCGTCCATGAGCTCGGCCACTATCTGGCGGCGCGCTGGCGCGGCGTGCATGTCGATGCCTTCTCGATCGGCTTCGGCCGGCCGATCGCCCGCTGGACCGACCGGCGGGGTACGGAGTGGCGCCTCTCCTGGATTCCGCTCGGCGGCTATGTGAAGCTGCACGGCTGGGCGGATATCGCCTCCATCCCGCCGGAGGAGGCGGCCCGCCTGCGCGAGGGGCAGACCTTCCACGACAAGCCGGTGCGCGACCGCGCCATTGTCGTCGCCGCCGGGCCGATCGCCAATTTCCTGCTGGCTGCCCTGCTCTTCGCCGCGCTGTATGCGACGCAGGGGCGGCCGGTGGCCACCACCGCGATCGCGGCGGTCAGCCCCGGTTCGGTGGCCGAGGCGGCAGGCATTCGCCCGGGCGATGAGGTGGTGGCGCTGGATGGCCGGCGCGTCACCCGCTTCGAGGAGGTGCAGCGCCACATCCAGCCCCGCGCCGGTGTTCCGGTGGCCATCACCCTGCGCCGCGAGGGGGCGGAGTTCACGATCACCGTCGTGCCCGCCATCCGCCCGGGCAGCGAGGCCGCACCGGTCGGCATCCTCGGGGTGCAGGCCGGTGGTGCGCGCTTCGAGCGGCTGGACCCGCTGAGCGCGCTCTGGGCGGGCAGCCTGCGCATGCTCGCGGTCAGCGGCCAGACCCTGGCCGCGGTCGGGGAGATGATCCTGGGCCAGCGCAGCGCCCAGGATCTGGGCGGGCCGCTGCGCATCGCCGAGATCTCGGGCCAGGCGGCAGGGCTTGGCCTTGTCGCGCTCGTCAACCTGATGGCGCTGCTCTCCGTCTCGCTCGCGCTGATCAACCTCTTTCCCATTCCGCTGCTCGATGGCGGGCATCTGGTCTTCTACGCGATCGAGGCGTTGCGCGGCCGGCCGCTGCCGCCGCGGGCGATGGAGATCGGCTTCCGCCTCGGCTTTGCGCTGCTGATTGCGCTGTTCCTCTTTGCCACTTGGAACGACCTGAGCCACGGCGGGGTCGGCCGCTGGCTGGCCGGGCTGCTGGGCTGAGGCGCGGCAGCGCCCACCCCCGCCCCCCATCGGCGCAGCGCGGCCAGGACGGGGGCGAGAACGGCGCGCGGGGCGCAGGAAAGGCGCCGTGCCGGCCCGTCCCGCCGCTGGCATGGCGGTCGGAGCCAGGCTGGCCGGGGCAGCGCGGTAGCGCTCACCGCCGGTCCGGCTTGCCCCTGGCGGGCGGGGCGTGTAGCCCCTTCCCGGCCGCGCCGCTATGGTGCGGCGCCCGAGACGAGAGAGATGCCCCCCCTGCGACCGACGCTCAGGATCCTGCTGCTGGCCAGCGCCTGCTGGATGCTCCTCGCCGCCCCGTCGGCCGAGGCCCAGCAGCGCCGCGCCCCGGCCGCGGCGGCCCAGCCGGCGGGGGTGATCTCGGCGGTGGAGGTGCGCGGCAACCAGCGCATCGAGGCCGATACGGTGCGCAGCTACATGCTGCTGCAGCCCGGCGATGCCTACGACCCCGACCGGGCCGACCGCAGCCTTCGCGCGCTCTTCGCCACCGGCCTGTTTCGGGATGTGCAGATCGCCCGCGACGGGTCGCGCCTGATCGTCCAGGTGCAGGAGAATCCGATCGTCAACCGTGTGGCCTTCGAGGGCAACCGGCGCATCTCCGACGACAATATCCGCCCCGAGGTGCAGCTGCGCCCGCGCGGCGTCTTCACCGAGCAGCTGGCCCAGGCCGATCGGCAGCGCATCCTCGACCTCTACGCCAGGCGGGGGCGGTTTGCCGCCAGCGTCGAGCCGCGCGTCATCGAGCTCGATCAGAACCGCGTCGATGTCGTCTTCGAGATCACGGAGGGCGAGCAGGCCCGCATCGCGCGGATCAACTTCGTGGGCAATCGCGGCTTTTCGGATTCGCGGCTGCGCGATGTGATCTCCTCGCGCGAGAGCGCCTTCTACCGCTTCTTCTCCTCGGCCGATCTGTATGACCCCGACCGGCTCGCCTTCGACCGCGAACTGCTGCGCCGCTTCTACCTGCGGCAGGGCTACGCCGATGTCGAGGTGGGCGCGGCCACCGCCGAACTCTCGCCCGACCGCACCGCCTTCTTCATCACCTTCCAGGTCAATGAGGGGACGCGCTACCGCATCGGCCGGCTGGAGGTGACCACCGACTTCGCCGGCCTGGATACGGCGCTGCTGCGCCGCCGGCTCGAGATCAGCGAGGGCGACTGGTATGACGGCGATGCGGTGGAGCGCGCCACCCAGGCCCTGGCCGATGCCGCGAACCTCCGCGGCTTTCCATTTGTGGATGTTCAACCGCGCATCACCCGCAACACCGAGGCCGGGACGATCGACATCGTCTTCCACGTCGCCCAGGGGCCGCGCATCTTCGTCGAGCGCATCGAGATCACCGGCAATACCCGCACTCAGGACCGGGTGATCCGGCGGGAGTTCCGCCTCGCCGAGGGGGATGCCTTCAACGCCGCCCAGATCCGGCGCTCCCGCGAGCGCATCCGCAACCTCGGCTATTTCGCTGACGTCAGCATCGAGGCCCAGCCCGGCAGCGCGCCGGACCGGGCGGTGATCAACACCACCGTGCAGGAGCGCGCGACCGGTGAGGTCAGCCTGGGCGGCGGCTATTCGACCGATGCCGGTTTCCTGGTCGATGTCGGCCTGCGCGAGCGCAATCTGGTCGGCACCGGCATCGATGCGCGGCTGGGCGGGACGCTGGCGCAGCGGCGCAGCCAGGTCGACATCTCGATCACCGATCCCGCCTTCCTGGATCGCAACCTGGGGGCGGGTTTCGACATCTTCCTGATCCAGCGCAACCTGCTGCGAATCGCGAGCTACGAGGAACGCCGGGTCGGCTTCGCGCTGCGCATCGGCTACGAGTTCAACGAGCGGCTGCGCCAGGGCTGGTCCTACACCCTGGTTGACCGCAACGTCTACAATGTGCAGCCCTTCGCCTCGACCTTCGTGCGTGACCAGGCGGGGCGGACGCTGCTCAGCCAGGTCTCGCAGACCATCGCCTTCGACACCCGCGACAGCCTGATCGAACCACGCAGCGGCTACGTCATCCGCTATGGCATCGATGTCGCCGGCGCGGGAGGGGATGTGTTCTACCTGCGCAACCGGGTCGATGGCATGCTGCTGCTGCCGCTCGAGCGGCTGTTCGGCCATCAAGACTATGTGCTCGCGCTGATGGCGAGCTGGGGCCATCTGATGCCCTATGGCAGCCGCCGCTTCCCGAATGGCGAACGGGACCGCATCGTCGACCGCTTCTTCCTGGGCGGAGAGAATCTGCGCGGCTTCGCCATCGCGGGCGTGGGGCCGCGCGATGCGACCACGCTCGACAGCCTGGGCGGGCGGCTGATCTGGACCGCCTCGGCCGAGATGCGCTACCCCCTGCCGCTGCCGAGCGAACTCGGCCTGCTTGGCCGGGCCTTCGTCGATGCCGGGGCGCTCACCCAGGGGCCGCGCGGTCCGGGCGTGCTGAGCAGCGCCCATCCGCGGGTCTCGGTCGGGGTCGGGGTGTCCTGGCGCAGCCCCTTTGGCCTCATCAACATCGACCTTGCACGGGCGGTGGTGAAAGAGCCGTTCGACCAAACCCAGGTGTTCCGCTTCGGCTTCGGCACCCGCTTCTGACCTGATCTGGAAGGCTGTCTCATGAGGATGATCGCGTTGCGCCGGGCTGGCTTGGGCTTGCGGGGGCTGCTGCTCTCTCTGATTGCGCTGGGGCCCGCGGTGGTGGCGGGGCTGGCCGCACCGGCCGGGGCGCAGCAGCAGGACCCGGGCTTTTTCGTGCCCGGGCAGCAACGGCCGGCGCAGCAGGGGCAAAGGCCGACCCAGGGGCAGGCGCAGCAGCGCCCCCCGGCCCGGCCCGATGCCCCGCCGCCCCTGCCGCCCGGCCAGCGCCCGCCCGAGGCTGTGATCGGCATCGTCGACATCGGCGAGGTCCAGCGGGTATCGACCGCCGTCAACCAGCTGCGCGAGGAGCTGGAGCGTCGCCGCGCCCGCCTCAATGAGGATCTGCAGCGCGAGCAGAACGCCTGGCGCGAGGCGCAGCAGCAGCTGGCCGCCGAACGGGCGAGCCTGCCGCCTGATGTGCTGCGCCAGCGCGAACGCGACCTGCAGGAGCGCATCAGCGAAAGCCAGCGCATCTTCCGCAACCGCGGCCAGGCGATCGAACAGGCGGTGCAGCAGGCCGGCGCCGAGATCGAGGAGCGCATGGCCGACGTCATCCGCCAGGTCGCGCAGTCGCGGGGGATCAACATCGTGCTGCCGCGGCCGATGGTGTTGATGAACGAAGCGCCCTTCGACCTGACGGCGGAGGTGGCGCAGCAGCTCAACCGCGTGATGCCGCGCGTCACCGTGCCGCCCGAGACCGACGGCCGCACCGCCGCCACTCCGCCCGGTGCGCCGGCCACGCCGCGCGCGCAGCCGGCGCCGCAGCCGCGCGTGCCGCAGCCCCAGCGGTGATCAGGGTCCGATGGCAGCCGACCCCCGCTTCCATCCGGCCGCCGGGCCGCAGAGCCTCGCTGCCATCCTGGCGGCGGCGGGAGCCACTGCCGATGCCCCGGCCGATGTGACCTTCGAGGGTGTCGCCTCGCTCTCCGAGGCGGGCCCGCGGGAGGTAAGCTTCTTCGACCGCGACCGCATGGCCGCCGCCTTGGCCGCGACCCGGGCCGGCGCGGTCATCCTGCGCCCCGAGGCAGCCGGACGGCTGCCGCCGGGCTGCATCGCCATCCGCGCCGCCCATCCCGCCCTCGCTTTCGCGCGGGTGGCGGCGCTCTTCCACCCCGCCCCCCCGCCGAACGGCATCAGGCACCCGACCGCGGTGATTGCCGCGACCGCCCGGCTCGCCCCCGATGTGTCGGTCGGCCCCTTCGCCGTCATCGGGGAAGGGGCGGAGATCGGCGCGGGATCGGTGATTCACGCCCACGCCGTGATCGGGCCGGGCGTGGTGCTGGGCCCGGGGTCGGTCGTGCACGCCCATGCCAGCATCAGCCACGCCATCTGCGGGGCGCGGGTGGTGCTGCATCCCGGCGCCCGGGTCGGGCAGGAGGGCTTCGGCTTCGTCCCCGACGAGAAGGGGCGCTACGTCACCATGCCGCAGCTCGGCCGCGTCATCCTGGGCGATGATGTGCAGGTGGGGGCCAATGCCTGCATCGACCGCGGCACGCTCGAGGATACGGTGATCGGCCCCGGCACCCGCATCGACAATCTGGTGCAAATCGGACACAACTGCCGTCTGGGCGAGGGCTGCATCCTGGCCGGCCAGGCCGGGCTTTCGGGCTCCGTGATCGCCGAGGACAGGGTCGTGCTGGCCGGGCAGGCGGGGATTGCCGACCATGTGCGGCTGGGCCGCGGCGCCCGCATCGGCGCCCAGGCCGGCATCATGTCCGATGTGCCGCCGGGCACCGACGTGATCGGCACGCCCGGGCGGCCGGTGCGCAGCTTCATGCGCGAGGTGGCGACCCTGCGGCGCCTGGCCGCCGCCGGACGCCCGAAGAACGAACAGGACCGAACATGAGCCTCGATACCCTGACCATCCAGGCGATCATGGGCGCGATTCCGCATCGCTACCCGATGCTGCTGGTCGATCGCATACAGGATCTGCGCCTGGATGAGGGCTGCACCGGGATCAAGAACGTCAGCATCAACGAACCCTTCTTCCAGGGCCATTTCCCCGGCGAGCCGGTGATGCCCGGCGTGCTCATCGTGGAGGCGATGGCGCAGACCGCTGCGGTCCTGGTCGTCGAGACGCTGGGCGAGGCCTTCCGCGGCAAGCTCGTCTACTTCATGTCGATCGAGGGCGCGAAGTTCCGCCGCCCCGTCGTGCCGGGGGACAGGCTCGAGCTGCGCGTGCGCAAGCTGCAGAAGCGACTGATGGTCTGGAAATTCGCGGGCGAGGCGATGGTGGATGGCCAGCTCTCCGCCGAGGCCACCTTCACCGCCATGATCCGCGACCGATGAGCCTGATCCACGCCACCGCCATCATCGCCCCTGGCGCCCGCATCGCCGAGGACGCGCGGATCGGCCCCTTCTGCATCATCGGCCCGGAGGTCGAGATCGGGCCGGGGGCGGAGCTCGTCTCCCACGTCGTGGTGGAGGGGCGCACCACGATCGGGGCGGGGGCGCGGCTGATGCCCTATGCCTCGGTCGGGCTGCCGCCGCAGGACCTCAAATACGACAACCGGCCGACCGGCGTCATGATCGGGCCGCGCAGCCTGCTGCGCGAGCATGTGACGGTGCATCGCGGCTCGGTCGGCGGGGATGGGATGACGCGGGTCGGCGCCGATTGCCTGCTGATGGCCTGCGCCCATGTCGGCCACGACTGCCAGGTGGCCGACCGTGTCATCCTGGCCAACAACGTCATGCTGGGCGGGCATGTGCGGCTGGGCGAACAGGTCTTCGTCGGCGGCGGCGCGGCCATCCACCAGACCGTGCGGGTCGGGCGCCATGCCATGATCTCGGGCCTGGCGGGCGTGACCAACGATGTGCCGCCCTTCGGCACCGTCTTCGGGCTGCCGGCGCGGCTCGTCGGGCTCAACGTCATCGGGCTGCGCCGCCGCGGCTTCAGCAAGGAGAGTCTGGCCCAGCTGCGCCTTGCCTACCGCCTGCTGTTCCGCGAGGAAGGCACCTTCGCCGAGAAGCTGCGCATCGCCGCCGAACGCCACGCCGGCGATGCGCTGGTTGAGGAACTCATCGCCTTCATCACCTCCCCGGACCGGCGGCGGGAACTGGTCCGCCCGGGCCGCATGGCCGACAACAACGCGGCCGAGGAGGAGGAGGGCTGATGCCCGCCCCCGTCGGCATCATCGCCGGCGGCGGTGATTTCCCGCGCCGGCTGGCCGAGGCGGTGCAGGCCTCGGGCCGGCCGGTCTTTGTCGTGGTCGTCAAGGAATTCGCCGACCCCGCCGAATATGCCCATATCCCGCATGAGGCGGTGCGGCTCGGTGCCGGCGGGCAGATCATCGCTGCCCTCAAGTCGGCCGGGGTGCGTCAGCTCGCCTTGTGTGGCCGGGCGCGCCGGCCCTCGCTGCTGAGCCTCGTGCCCGATGCCTGGACCGCCCGCGCCCTGGCCCGGATCGGCCGCGCCGCCCTGGCCGGTGATGACACGACACTGCGGGCGGTGGCGACAGTGCTCGAGGAGGAGGGCTTCGAGGTCGTCGCTCCCTCTGTGCTGCATGCCCAGGCCATGCCCGGCCCCGGGCTGCTGGCCGGGCCCGTGCCGGATGCGCTCGCCCGCCACGACATCTGCCGCGCCATTGCGATCCTGCGCGCGCTTGCCCCGCACGATGTCGGACAGGCCTGCGTGGTGCAGCAGGGCCTGGTCCTCGGCATCGAGGCGATCGAGGGCACCGATGCGCTGATCGCCCGCTGCGGAGCGGAACGGCGCGAGGGGCCGGGCGGGGTGCTGGTCAAGCTCGCCAAGCCCCAGCAGGATAGCCGGCTTGATCTGCCCACGATCGGCCCGGCCACCATCGCCGCCTGCATCCAGGCCGGGCTCCGCGGGATCGCGATCGAGGCCGGGCGCACCGTGGTGGCCGAGGCCGAGGCGACCCGCAGCGCCGCCGAGGCCGCGGGCCTGTTCCTCCTCAGCCTCGATCCCGAGGCCTTCCTCAAGGAGAGCGCGTCATGACCCCTTCGCCCCGCCTGCTGCACACCATGATCCGCGTCGGCAACCTGGAACGCAGCGTCGATTTCTACACCCGGCTGCTCGGCATGAAGGAGCTGCGCCGTCGCGACGTGCCGGAGGGCAAATACACCCTGGCCTTCGTGGGCTATGGCGATGAGGCGAGCCAGGCCGTGCTCGAACTGACCTACAACTACGGCGTCGACCGCTACGAGATGGGCACCGCCTTCGGCCACATCGCCATCGGCGTGCCGGATGTGCGCGCGACCTGCGAAAGGCTGCGCGCCGAAGGCGTGAAGATCACTCGCGAGCCGGGCCCGGTGAAGTTCGGCACGACCGTGATCGCCTTCATCGAGGATCCGGACGGCTACAAGATCGAGCTGATCGAGCGGCCCTGAGCTGCGCCGGCCGGGCTGCCGCCCCGCGCGCCGGTGCAGCGCCGCCGCCCCGCCGCATCCAGGCCGGTGCCGCTGCGGCGCCTCCTCAGCTGCGCAGATGGCAGGCCACCCAGTGGCCGGGCTCGACCTCACGCAGCTCGGGCTTCACATTCCGGCAGGTCTTGGCGTCCGCGATCGGGCAGCGCGTGTGGAAATGGCAGCCCGAGGGCGGATCGATCGGGTTGGGGACATCGCCCTCGAGCCGGATGCGGCTGCGCTGGACCGTCGGATCCGGGATCGGCACGGCCGAGAGCAGCGCCTCGGTATAGGGATGGCGCGGGCGCAGGTAGAGGTCCCGGGCCGGGGCGATCTCCACGATCCGGCCCAGATACATCACCGCCACCCGATCGCTGATGTGCTCGACCACGCTCAGGTCGTGGGCGATGAAGAGGTAGGTGAGGCCGAAGCGCTCCTGCAGATCCTGCAGCAGATTGATGACCTGGGCCTGGATCGACACATCCAGCGCCGAGACCGGCTCGTCGCAGACGATCAGCCGGGGCGAGACGGCGAGCGCCCGCGCGATGCCGATGCGCTGGCGCTGGCCGCCGGAAAACTCGTGGGGGTAGCGACGCATATGCTCGGCCCGCAGGCCGACCGTCTCCAGCAGCTCGACCACCCGCTCCTCGCGCTCGGCGGCGCTGCGGGCCAGGCGGTGGATGATCAGCGCCTCGGCGATGATGGCGCCCACCGTCATGCGCGGGTTGAGGCTCGCGAAGGGGTCCTGGAAGATGATCTGCATCTCCCGCCGCAGCGCGTTGAGCTCGGACTCCGGCAGGGTCGTCACCTCCCGCCCGGCGAAGCGGACGCTGCCCGAGGTCGGCTCGATCAGCCGCAGGATCAGCCGCCCGGTGGTCGATTTCCCGCAGCCCGATTCGCCGACCAGCCCGAGCGTCTCCCCGGGCTGAAGCGTGAAGGAGACGCCGGAGACCGCATGCACCCAGGCCACGGTGCGGCGCAGGATGCCGCCCTTGACCGGAAATCGCTTCACCAGATTCTCGACGCGGAGCAGCGGCTCGCTCATGCCGTGACCTCCTCGGCGCGCAGGCAGGCCACGCGGTGGCCGGGCGCCAGTTCGGTCAGCACCGGCTCGCGCTCGCGGCAGGCATCGACGGCGAAGCGGCAGCGTTCGGCGAAGCGGCAGCCGGGCGGGGGATCGAGCAGCGAGGGCACGCTGCCCGGGATGGCTTCCAGCCGCCGCCGCTTGCTGCCCGCCAGATCGAGGCGGGGGATCGAGCGGATCAGCCCACGCGTGTAGGGGTGGCGGGGGTTGGCGAAGAGGGCGCGGACCGGCGCCTCCTCCACCACTTTCCCGGCATACATGACGACGACGCGCTGCGCCGTCTCGGCCACCACGCCCATGGCATGGGTGATCAGCAGCACTGCCATGCCGAAGCGCTCCTTCATCTCGGCCAGCAGATCGAGGATCTGGGCCTGGATGGTCACGTCGAGCGCGGTGGTGGGCTCGTCCGCGATCAGCAGCTTCGGGTTGCAGGCCAGCGCCATGGCGATCATCACCCGCTGGCGCATCCCGCCCGAGAACTGGTGCGGATAGTCGTGCACCCGCCGCTG
Organism: Rhodovarius sp.; assembly: GCA_025057055.1. Lineage (GTDB taxonomy): Bacteria > Pseudomonadota > Alphaproteobacteria > Acetobacterales > Acetobacteraceae > Rhodovarius. The sequence goes on from JANWYF010000134.1 coordinate 52,743, forward strand.
CGGGAAGGGGATGTGCACGAGGTGCAGCAGCTCCGCCGCCCGGGCCAGGGCCGCCCGCCGCGACAGCCCCTCATGCTCGCGCAGCGCCTCGGCGATCTGCTCGCCCACCGTGTAGACGGGGTTGAGGCTGGTCATCGGCTCCTGGAAGACGAAGCCGATCTCCTTCGTGCGGATGCGCCGCATCTGCTCGGGCGGCAGCGGCACCAGGTCGCGCCCCTGCCAGAGGATATGCCCGCCCGCGATCCGGCCGGGCGGCATCGGGATCAGCTTGAGGATGGTCATGGCGGTCACGGTCTTGCCGCAGCCGCTCTCACCCACGACCGAGAGCGTCTCTCCGGCATCGAGGCCGAGATCGACGCCATCGACCGCGCGCACCCATCCGTCATCGGTGCGGAAATGGACCTTGAGGCCCGCGATCTCGAGCAGCCGGGCCACCTATCTCACCCGCCGCGGGTCGAGCGCATCGCGCAGCCCATCACCCACGAAGTTGATGGTCAGCACCGTCAGGAAGATGGCAAGCCCCGGGAACAGCGCCCAGTGCGGGGCGAAATCCAGATGGTCCTTGGCATCGTAGAGCAGCCGCCCCCAGGTCGGGATATCCGGCGGGAAGCCGAGGCCGAGGAAGGAGAGGGTGCTTTCGGCGATGATCGCGGCGGCGATGTCGATAGTGGCGGCCACGATCACCGGGCCCAGGGCGTTGGGCAGGATGTGCCGCCAGACCAGCCGCAGGCGCGAGGCGCCGAGGGCACGCGCCGCCTCCACGAACTCCTTCTCGCGCAGCGACATGAACTGCGCGCGCACCAGCCGCGCCACCGGCATCCAGCGGAAGCCGCCGATCACCGCCACGATCAGGATGAAGACGCCCATCTCCGGCCCCACCATGGCGGTCAGCGCATCGCGGAAGAGGTAGATGATCAGCAGCAGGATGGGCAGTTCGGGCAGCGAGAGGAAGAGGTCGGTCAGCCACATCAGCGCGGCGTCCACCTTGCCCCCCGCCATGCCCGCCACCGCCCCGACCAGCACGCCGAGCACGACGGCCACCAGCATCGCGGCGAAGCCGACGGCGAGCGAGATCTGACCGCCATAGAGGATGCGCGCTAGCAGATCCTGGCCGAGATCATCGGTGCCCAGCGGATGCGCCCAGGAGGGGCCCTGCAGCCGGGCCGAGAAGTCGATCTCATCGATCGGCACGCGCCAGAGGAAGGGGCCGATCAGCACGGCGAGGATCAGGACGGCGAGGATGGCGGCACTGACCACCGCCAGCCGGTGCTTGCGGAAACGCCGCCATGCCTCCCGCCAGGGCCCGATGCGCGGCCGTGTCGCGCCCGCCCGGCCGCTAGCGGTAGCTGATACGGGGGTCGAGGAAGCCATAGAGGATATCGGCCAGCAGATTGAAGAACACGACGAGGCAGGCGAAGACGAAAGTCACCGCCATGATCACCGGCGTATCGTTGGCCAGGATCGCGCTGATCAGCAGGCTGCCGATGCCGGGCACGCGGAAGATCTGCTCGGTCACGATCGCGCCGCCGAAGACGATCGGCATCTGCAGCGCAACCAGGGTGACCACCGGGATCAGCGCATTGCGCACCACATGGCGGGTGATGATGCGCCGCTCCGGCAGGCCCTTGGCCCGGGCGGTGGTGACGTGATCGAGCCGGATCACGTCGAGCACGGCCGAACGGACGAAGCGCGTCCAGCTTGCTCCCTGGAACAGGCCGAGCACCATCACCGGCATGATCGCCTGCCGGATGTGCTCCCACCACCAGCGCCAGCCGGTCGCTTCGATGTTGGTGCGATAGACGAAGGGCAGCCAGTCCAGCGTGATCGAAAAGAGCAGAATGAACAGCAGACCGGTGAAGAAGGTGGGGAGAGAGAAGCCGACGAAGGCGAAGAGATTGGCGAGCTGGTCGAACAGCGAATAGGGGCGGGCGGCCGCCAGCACGCCGACCGGCAGCGCGATGGCCAGCGCCAGGATCTGCGAGGCGCCGATGACCACGACCGTGGTCGGCAGGCGCTGCAGGATCAGGTCATCGACCGGGATGCGCGAGACGAAGGAATATCCCCATTCGCCCCTCAGCATGGCGAAGAGCCAGGCGAAGTAGCGCTGGTGAATCGGATCGTCGAGCCCGAGGCTCGCGCGCAGGTTCGCGCGCACCTCGGGCGGGATGGCGGGGTTGGTCGCCAGCTCCTCGAACGGATCGCCGGGGGCGAGCGCCAGCACGGTGAACAGCACCACGCTGATCCCGAGTAGGCTCGGGATCGCGATCAGCAGCCGGCGGATCAGATACTGCAGCACGCCGGGTGCATCACGTCTCCCGGTACCAGTCGGCGAGCAGCCAGTGGGTGTTGTCCCAGGCGCTCAGCACCGGGCGGAGGTTGTTGAGGCTGGCCGAGACCAGCGGGCGGCGCACCAGCGGGATGACATGGTGGCTGCCCACGATCAGGTCGTTCATGCGGATGAACAGCGCCGCGCGCTTGATCGGGTCGAGTTCGGATTCGGCGGCGCGGTAGGCTGCATCATATTCGGCGTTGCGCCAGCGCACCACATTGCGCCCCTGCCAGGAGTTGGCGCGGCTGGCAATCTCCCACGACACGAACTGGTTCATGAACCGCTGCGGATCCGCCTGCGGCATGGTCGTGGTGTACATCTGCATATCGGCGTAGAACTTCGTGAAGGTGTCCGGGTTCGCCACGTCCGAGGAGAAGAACACCGACGCCGCGATCGACTTGAGTTCGAGGTCGATGCCGGCGCGCATCGCCGCCTGCTTGTAGATCGCCTGGGTCCGCTGCCGCGGCGCGTTGACCGAAGTCTGGAAGACGAAGCGCAGCCGCACCCCGTCCTTGACGCGCACGCCGTCGCGCCCGCGCACCCAGCCGGCCCGGTCCAGGATCTCGTTGGCGCGGGCGATGTTGAACTCCCAGCGGGTGTTGGGAGAGCGGAAGCGCGGCGGGTTGTTGAGGAAGTTGGAGGTGGCCGGCCCGCCGCGGCCGTAGATGAAGCGCTCGAGCGCCGCGCGGTCGATCAGCAGCGCCATCGCCTCGCGCACCGCCGGGTCGCGGAAGGCGGGGTGCTGGGTGCTGATGTGCGACCGCTCCCCGTCCACCTCGATATTGGGGTCGGTGGCGTTGAGCTGCACGAACTCGACATTGCCGCCTTCGACGATGTTGACGCGCCCGCGCCCGGCGGCCTCCAGCCGCTGCAGGATCTCATCCTCCACCTGCAGGTTCCAGGCATAGTCGAAATCGCCAGTCTGCAGCACCGCCCGCGCGGCCGAGACCGCATCGCCGCCGCCCTTGACCTCGATCGTGTCGAAGAAGGGGCGGTTCTCCCGATGGTAGTGGGGGTTGATCTCTCCGCGCAGCAGATCGCCCGGGGCGAAGCTGACGAACCGGTAGGGGCCGGTGCCGACGGGGCGCAGATTGGCGGGTGCATCGCGCGCATGGGCGCCGACGAAGTTCTGGAACTGGTGCTTGGGGATGATCATCCCCGTGCTGGCCACGAAGGCATCGGCCCAGAAGGGGGTGGGGCGTTCGAACTCCACCCGCACCGTGAAGTCGTCCACCTTGACGACGTTGACATCGCGATAGGAGCCGCTGGTCGTCGCCCCCACCGCCGGGTGGCGGGAATATTCCCAGTTGAAGATGACATCATCGGCGCTGAAGGGCGTGCCGTCGTGCCAGCGCACATTGCGCTTGAGCTTCCAGGTCACGCTCCGCCCATCGGGCGAAAGACCCCCATTCTCGATCGAGGGGATCTCGGCCGCCAGGATCGGAAAGAGCGTCCCCTCAGAGGTCCAGCCCGCCAGCGGTTCGTAGAAGACGCGCGCTGCCTCCTGGTTCGTGGTGCCGACGGCGAAATGCGGATTGAGCAGGGTGGCGGCCTGCCAATAGAGGATCTTGAGCGCGCCGCCGCCGCCCCGCCGGGTCGGCCGATAGGGCGGAACGGCCTGTGCCGCTGCCGGTGCGGCACCGCTGATCGCGAGCAGCTGGGTCGCCATCGGCGCGGTGAAGCCAAAGGCCGCCAGCCGGCGCACGAAGCCGCGCCGCGTCAGGCTGCCGCGCTTCACGCGGCCGATCAGTTCGCGCAATTGGTCCTCGGTCATCGCCCTCTGCTCCCCCGATGGCCTCTCCCGCCTGTGCATGCTGCGCTGCCTCGGCCCGCGGTGCAACAACGGCGAGAAGGCGGAGGTGGGCAGAGGGGCGAGGGGGGCGGCCTCTGCCGGCGCCATTGCACACCCGGCCTGCCGAAGGAGAGGGCAGGCCCAGCAGCAGGGGGGAGGTTGCCATGCCGCCCGCTCTGACCTATGTCCCTGCCCGGCGGCCCCTTCGTCTAGCGGTCTAGGACGCGGCCCTCTCACGGCTGAAACACGGGTTCGAGTCCCGTAGGGGTCACCAACTCCGATCCGGGGCGGGGTTCGCCCGGCCCGGCCTCTCCTGGCTCCCCCCGCCCTCCCTGGCAGCCTCCGATGGCCTGATGGCAGCCGAAAGCCTGTGTTGCCGCACGGCGTCCGGCGATGCAGCGGCCCGGGCTGACCGAGGCGCCGGGCTCAATCGGGCCAGGCCTGCCGAAAGCTTGCGCATCCCTCGCCCGGCGGCTCGGCGCTCACCTCTTCGCATCCGCGGCAGCGCCCTTGCCCGCGGGGCCCCAAGGGGCGGGGGCAGGGGCAGGGGCTTGGCCGCGCCGCCGGATCCGACGCTGCGGCAGGGGCGGCCGATCAGCCCCGCATCGCCAGCGCCACCCCAGCCAGGATGCAGAGGAGGGCAGCCCCCTCCCGCCAGCCGAAGGCTTCGCCCAGAAACATCGCCGCCCCGGCCACCCCGACCATGGGCGCGAGCATGGTGCCGATGCCGGCCAGGGTGGCGCTGACGCGCTTCAGCGCCTCAAACCACATGAGATAGGCGAGCCCGAGCGGCACCACCGCCATCCAGACCAGGAAGAACCAGCCGGCGGCGGAGAGGTCGCGCCAGGGCTGCGGCTCGCTGAGCAGGCCGAAGACCAGCAGCGGCGCGCAGCCCAGCCCGACCTGCCAGGCGGCGGCCGCGAGCGGCGGCAGGGGCAGCGGGCGGCGCTTGGCCAGGACGGTGCCGAGCGCAAACAGGAAGCCGGCCGCGAGCAGCAGCCCCATGCCCGGCAGCTTCTCGAGCCCCAGGGCGATGCCGCGCCCGCCGAAGAGCACCAGGACGCCCGCCAGCGCGAGCACGAGCGCCGCTGCGCGGCGGGGGGTGGGTACTTCCCCCAGGACGGGCCAGGCGAGGAGCGCGGTCCAGACCGGGGCGGTATAGGCGAGGATCGCCGCCTCCGCCGCGCCAAGCCAGAGCAAGCCGATGGTCGCAAAGCCCATCCAGGCCATGACGTTGAGCAGGGCGGCCAGCGCCAGGCGCGGCCAGAGCGCCCAGGCCACCGCCAGGCGCTGCCCCGCCGGCCAGGCGAGGGCGGCGAGCATCACCCCCGCCGCCACCCCGGCGACACCGCGGGCGGTCATAGGCGGCAGCTCCTCGAGCAGGAGCTTGAGCATCGGCCAGTTGCTGCCCCAGGACAGCGCAGTGCCGAAGACCAGCACCGCGCCGAGGGCCTGCCCCGTCACCGCGTGGGACTTCGAGGAAGCGGATCAGCGCGGCCATATCCTCGGGGTTGCCCACGGTCTGCACGGGCATCCGGGTGCCAGGGGTGACCACGTCGGGGCCGCGGGTGAACAGATCCGCCACTGTCTCCGGGGTCCAGATGATGTCACCGCGCGCCAGCCGCTCGGAATAGGCATAGCCCGGCACGCTTCCCATCCGCCGGCCGAAGAGGCGGTGCAAATGCGGCCCGGCCATGGGCGGGGCGTCGGGCGTGAGCGCATGGCAGGCCTGGCAGGCGCGCCAGACCCGGGCGCCGTGCGGGTCCACGCCCTCCGGCAGGGCGGTGGTCAGCACGGGGCTTTCCGACAGCGGCCGCCCGGTTTGCGCATCCCAGCGCCGCACTTGGCGATCCGCCCCGCCGGTCCAGAGCGTGCCGTCGGGCGCGAAGGCTGCGGACCAGACCGGCAGGCCCGGCCCCTGCAGCGTGCGCAGCAGCCGCCCGGCTCGCCAATCCCAGATGCCGACATCGCCATCGATGCTCGCCGCGGCCAGCAGGTCGAGATGGGCGGTCAGCGCCACGATCGGCCGCGGCCCGGTCGAGAAGGCGCGCAGCTGCCCGCCCTCCAGCACCCGGATCGTGCCATCCACCGTGCCGATCGCCAGCGCTTCCCCGCCGAGCGGCGCCAGGGCCGCGATCGGCAGGCCGAACTCCGCCTTCACCGTCCCCTCGGGCCAGAGGCGCAGCGTCCCGTCTTGCCCTCCGCTCACCAGCCCCTCCGAGGTGAAGGCCAGGGCGGTGATGGCGCCGCGATGGCCCTCGAAGATGCGCACGCCGCCCTGCCCGTCCCACAGCCGCACGGTGGCGTCAAAACCGCCCGAGGCCAGCCGCTGCCCATCGCTCGCCAGCGCGGTGACCGGCCCCTGATGCCCCTCCAGCACCAGATCCGGTTCATGGGCCCCGGCCGGGGGCCAGATCGCGATCCGCCCATCCTCTCCGCCCGAGGCCCAGCCCCCGCCCGGGATCTGGGTCAGGGCCTCGACCGCGCTGCGATGCCAGCGCGAGACGGCCAGCGGCCTGCCCTGGGGCGTCCAGACGATGACCGCCTGGTCGAGCCCGCCGGAGGCTGCACCGGCCGTGCCGGCCGCCAGCGCGCGCACCGGCCCGCCATGGGCGATCAGCCCGGCCGGCCGTTCCGGTTCAGGCAGCTGGGCAGCCGCGGGAATGGCAAGCAGCAGGAGGAGGGAGAGCAGTCGCCGCATCAGAGAGTCCGCATCAATTCGGCCAGAGTAGCACCGCGCGGGGCCAGCTGGCGCCAGAGGATATGCTCATCCGGCGCATGGGCGCCGTGGCCCGGGCAGCCCAGCCCGTCGAGCGTGGGAATGCCGAGGGCGGCGGTGAAGTTCCCATCCGACCCCCCGCCGCGATGCTGCTTGGGCAGGTCATAGCCGAAGCGGGCCGCGATCTCTCGCGCCCGGGCATAGAGGGCGAGGCCCTCGGGCGTTTCGGCCATGGGCGGGCGGTTGAGGCCGCCTTCGACCGTGATGCTGATGCCATCCTCCTCCCCGGCCAGGGCGCGGATGGCGGCCTCCACCTCCGGCGCCTGGGCGGGGTCGGCGATGCGGAAATCGACCTTGCAGCCGGCCTCATCGGCGATGACGTTGGGCCTCGTCCCGCCCCAGACCGGTGCGACATTGGTCGTAATCCCGCGGTCGAGGTCGGTCAGCCCGTGCACAGCCAGGATGACGCGGGCCAGGGCGACGGTGGCGCTGCGCCCCTCGCTCCAGTTGCCCCCGGCATGGGCGGCGCGGCCGCGGATGGTGATGGTGAAATCCCCCGTCCCTTTGCGGGCGGTGACGCAGGCGCCCTGCGGCCCCCCGGCCGGTTCCGGGATCAACACCGCCGCCGCCCGGGCCGCCTCGGCCTCGATCGGGGCGCGGCTGGTCGGGCTGCCCACCTCCTCATCCGGGGTCAGCAGCAAGACGATTGGCCGGTTGGTTGGCACGCCCTGGCGAAGGATCTCGCGCAGGGCGTGGAAGGCGAGGAAGCTGCCGGCCTTCATGTCATAGATGCCGGGGCCATAGGCGCGGTCGCCCTCGATGCGGAAGGGCATGTCGGAGGTGAGCCGGCCATGATCCCAGACCGTGTCGACATGGCCTGCCACCACCACCGCCGGCTTGTCGGCCCGGGCGGTGCTGCGGGCGATCAGCGTATCGCCATAGCCGTCCCGCCCGGGCAGCCGCTCGATGACGGCCCCCACCCGGCGGAGTTCGGCCTCCGCGTGGTCGAGCAGACGGTTGACGGCGGCGGCATCGGTGCTCGGGGTTTCCATCTCGACCCAGCCGCGCAGTTCCTCGAGCAGCCTTTCGGAGCTGCCGATCTCGATCATGGGGCGGTTTTCCCTTTCCGGCCTGCCGCTGCTAGATGGGGTCATCCATCCTCAGGGCGAGACGCATGTTCTTCGAAGACCTGTCCATCGGCCAGAGCGCGAGTTTCGGCAAGACCATCACCGAGGCCGATGTCCTTATGTATGCCGCCGTTTCGGGCGACACCAACCCGGTGCACATCAACAAGGAGGTCGCCGAGGCCTCGATGTTCAAGGAGCGGATCGCCCACGGGATGCTCTCGGCCGGGCTGATCTCGGCCGTGCTGGGCACGCGCCTGCCGGGGGAGGGGACGATCTACCTCGGCCAGACCCTGCGCTTCCGCGCCCCGGTGCGGATCGGCGATACGGTGGTGGCAACCGTCACCGTCACCGCCCTGGATCCGGCCCGCAAGCGCGCCACGCTGGAGACGGTCTGCACCGTCGGCGGCAGGCCGGTGATCGAGGGTGAGGCGACCGTGATGGTCCCCTCCCGCGGATGAGCGGGCCCAGGCTCAGGCGCGTCTGCGTCTTCTGCGGCGCCTCCTTGGGGCGGGATCCGGCCCATGCCGAACTGGCCCGCGCCCTCGGCCAGACGATTGGCCGGCGCGGGCTGTCGCTCGTCTATGGCGGGGGCAGGGCCGGGCTGATGGGCGTCGTGGCCGATGCCGCGCTCGAGGCGGGGGCGGAGGTCTGGGGCATCATCCCCGTCGCCCTGCAGGAGCGCGAACTGCAGCACACCGGCATCCAGCACCTCGAGGTCGTACCGGATATGCACACCCGCAAGGCGCGGATGAACGCCCTCTCCGACGGTTTCGTCGTGCTGCCGGGGGGAATCGGCACGCTGGAGGAGGCGGTCGAGATCCAGTCCTGGAGCCAGCTCGGCTTCCATCGCAAGGGCATCGTCTATCTCGACCGCGATGGCTACTGGGACGATTTCTTCACCCTCACCCAGCGCATGGTCGATGCCGGCTATCTCCGCCCCGACCATCGCGCGATCGCCATCCGCGCCCACAGTCCGGAGGAGGCGCTCGATGCCCTGGAACGCTGGGAGCCCACCGCCGAACACCGCTGGGCCCAAGGTGCCCGGGCATGATCGTCCATTCCGGCTGGCAGGGCCTGCCCGCCGAGGCGCGCGGGGCGACCGTGGCGCTCGGCAACATGGATGGTGTTCACCTGGGCCACCGCGCGGTGCTGGCGGCGGCGCACCAGGCCCGGCCTGACCTGCCGCTTGCGGCCCTGACCTTCGAGCCGCATCCGCGCGAGTTCTTCCGGCCCGAGGATCCGCCTTTCCGCCTGACCCTGCTGCCGGCCAAGGCGGCGGCGCTGGCCGCGGCCGGGGCGCGGCTGTGCTATGCGCTGCCCTTCGATGCCGAACTGGCCGCGATGTCGGCCGAGGCCTTCTTCCGCGAGGTGCTGATCGCGGGGCTCGGCGTCCGGCACCTCGCCTGCGGTCCGGATTTCGCCTTCGGCTACCGCCGCGGCGGCAACCTCGCCTTCCTGCGCGCCGCTGCCGAGGCTGCCGGCATCGGCCTGTCCGTCGTGCCGCATCTCACGGACGCCGAGGGGATCGTCAGCTCCACCCGCATCCGGCGGGAGCTGCAAGGCGGCTATCCGGAGCGCGCCGCCGCCCTGCTCGGCCGCCCCTGGACGGTGCCCGGCATCGTCGAGGCCGGCGACCGCCGCGGGCGCAGCCTCGGCTTTCCCACCGCCAATATCCCGCTCGGCAGGCATCTCGAGCCGGCCCGGGGGGTCTATGCCGTCACGGTCACCCTCCCCGACGGGCGGGAGTTCCCGGGCGTGGCGAATATCGGGCGCCGCCCCACGCTGGGGGGGGATCCGGTCTCGCGCATCGAGGCCCACCTCTTTGGCTTTGGCGGCGACCTCTACGGGCAGGAGCTGCAGGTGGCGCTGCGCCATTTCCTGCGGCCGGAGCGCCGCTTTCCGGATCTGGCGGCGCTCGCGGCCCAGATCCGCGCCGATGCCGAAGAGGCGCGGCGGCTGCTCGGCGCCTGAGGAGGCGCCTCAGCCCCGGCAGGCTTGCCCGCCCCCCGAAGCGCCCCATCTGGGGAAGCGGGGGCGTGATGCTCTGCTACCTCATCAACCTCGACCGCGCGGCGGACCGGCTGGCCGCCTTCGACCGCCAAGCCCGCGCGCTCGGCATCGCGCTGCGGCGCATCCGCGCCGTCGATGCGCGCGACCTCTCCGCCGGCGTGGGCCGGCTGACGCGGGCGGAACTCGCCTGTTTCCTGAGCCACCGCCTGGCCTGGCGCGCCGTGCTGGAGGGGCAGGAGGAATGGGCCTTCATCGCCGAGGATGACCTCTGCTTCTCCGCGGCGGCCGCCCGTTTCCTGGCCGATGCCGCCTGGATCCCGCCCATGGCGCAGCTGATCAAGGCCGAGACCACCTTCAGCCCGCTGCTGCGCGGCTTCAGCCCCATCGCCCGGGCCCATGGCCACCGGCTGGAGGAGCTGTGGTCCTGGCACTGGGGCTGCGCGGGCTATTTCCTCTCCCGCCGCGGCGCGGAGAGGCTGCTCGCGCTGGGCGAGGTGCCGGCCGCCCCGGTGGACCAGCTGGTCTTCCAGCCGGGGCCAGAGCGCTATCACGACATGCCGCTGCTGCAGCTCGTGCCGGCCATTTGCGCGCAGGAGATGGTGCTGGCCGCCCGCCGCGGCCGCGCGCCCAGCCTGCCCAGCCTGATCGACCAGGACGAGCCGCGGGAGGTTCCGGGCCTCGCCGCGGCAACCCCGCCGGCCATCACACCGGCCAGGCTGTGGCAAGAGCTGCGCGGAAGGCTGCATCGCGCCCGGCTCTATCTGCGCAGGGAGGCGATCCTGGGCCCCGTCCCGCTCGCCCCGCTGCTTCGCCTGCCGGAGGCCGAGGCGGCGGCTTGACCCGCCCCCCGCCCCGCCAGCATATGCTCCCTCCAATGCTTGCGCCCTGCCGCCGCCGAATTCGCTGCCCGGTCCCCTGAGGGGGGCCGGGTCGGCCCGCGCGCGCCATCCTGCCGGGGTTCAGCCCCACGGACATCCCATGAACGACGCCCCGCCCCGCCGCGACTATCGCCATACGGTCTTCCTGCCGACGACAAGCTTCCCGATGCGGGGCGAGCTGCCCCGGAGGGAGCCCGAGCTGCTCGCGCGTTGGCAGCGGATCGGCCTCTATCGCCGCCTGCGCGAGGCATCGCGCGGCCGTCCGCCCTTCGTGCTGCATGACGGCCCGCCCTATGCCAACGGCCCGCTGCACATCGGCCATGCGCTGAACAAGATCCTCAAGGACGTGATCAACCGCGCGGCCCAGATGTCCGGCCGCGATGCCGATTTCATCCCCGGCTGGGACTGCCACGGCCTGCCGATCGAATGGAAGGTCGAGGAAGAATACCGCGCCCGCCGGCAGGACAAGGACGCGGTGCCGGTGCTGGAGTTCCGGGCGGAATGTCGCGCCTATGCCCAGAAATGGCTGGAGCATCAGCGCGAGGAGTTCAAGCGCCTGGGCGTGATCGGGGACTGGGAGAGGCCCTATACCACCATGGCACCGCGGTCCGAGGCGCTGATCATGGCCGAGATCGGGCGCTTCCTGATGAACGGGAGCCTCTATCGCGGCCTGCGCCCGGTGATGTGGAGCCCGGTCGAGAAGACCGCCCTCGCCGAGGCCGAGATCGAATACCACGACCACCGCTCGGCCATCCTCTATGCCCTCTTTCCGCTGCTGCGCGCCCCTGCCGCGCATGATCTGGTCGGTGCGCATGCGGTGATCTGGACGACGACGCCCTGGACGCTGCCGGCCAATCGCGCCCTGGCCTATGGGGAAGAGATCGAATACGCCCTGCTCCATGTCGAGGGCGTGGCGGAAGGCTCCTGCCTGCGGCCGGGGCTGCGGCTGATCGTCGCGCTGCGGCTGCTGCCGGATGTCGCGGCAGCCTGCGGGATCGGCGCGCATACCCTGATTCGCGTCTTTCCCGGGCGGGAACTGGCGGGGGCGGTCGCGGCCTCGGCCCTGCGCGGCCATGCCGGCGCCTACGGCCATGAGGTGCCGCTGCTGCCCGGCGATTTCGTCACCGAGGAGGCGGGCACGGGCATCGTCCATATCGCCCCCTCTCATGGCGAGGACGATTTCCAGCTCGGCCGCGCCCATGGCCTGCCGGTGCCGGAGACGGTGGCCGCCGACGGCACCTACACCGCCGAGGCGCCGGGATTTGTCGGCTTGCACGTCTTCCGCGCCCATGAGGCGGTGTGGGCCGCCCTCGCCGCGCTCGGCACCCTGGCCGGCAAGGGCTTCATCACCCACAGCTATCCCCATTCCTGGCGGTCCAAGCAGCCGGTCATCTTCCGCGCCACGCCGCAATGGTTCATCGCGATGGATGATGCCAACGCGATCCGGCAGAAGGCGCTGGCGGCGATTGCGGCCACCCGCTTCATCCCGGAGGCCGGGCGCAATCGCCTGGCCGGCATGGTGGCGGCGCGGCCAGATTGGTGCATCAGCCGCCAGCGCGCCTGGGGCGTGCCGATCGCCGTCTTCGTCGACCGCCGGACGGGAGAGCCGCTGCGCGACCAGGCGGTGGTGGACCGCATCGTCGCCGCCTTCATGGAGGAGGGGGCGGATGCCTGGTACAAGCCCGATGCCGCCAGCCGCTTCCTCGGGCCCGGGCGCGATCCGGCCGACTACGAACAAGTGATGGACATCGTCGATGTCTGGTTCGAGAGCGGCTCGACCCACGCCTTCGTGCTGCCCGAGCGCAACCTGCCCTTCCCGGCCGATCTCTACCTCGAGGGGTCGGACCAGCATCGCGGCTGGTTCCACTCCTCCCTGCTCGAGAGCGTGGGCACGCGCGGCATCGCCCCCTTCAAGGCGGTGCTGACGCACGGCTTCGTCCTCGACGAGCAGGGGCGGAAGATGTCGAAGTCGCTCGGCAACGTCACCGCCCCGCAGGAGGTGCTCAAGGAATACGGCGCCGATATCCTGCGGCTGTGGGTGATGAACAGCGACACCGCCCAGGATCTGCGCATCGGCCCCGGCATCCTGAAGCAGCAGGCCGAACTCTACCGGCGGATCCGCAACACGCTGCGCTGGATCCTGGGCGGGCTTGCGGGCTACTCCGAGGCCGAGGAGGCGCTGCCCTACAGCGCGCTGCCCGAGCTCGAACGCTGGGTGCTGCATCGCCTATCCGAGCTCGATCGGCTGATCCGGGCGGCGGTGGACAGCCACGACTGGACCGGGGTCATCCCCGAACTCCACGGCTTCTGCAACAACGACCTCTCGGCCTTCTACTTCGACATCCGCAAGGACAGCCTCTACTGCGATGCCCCGGCCAGCCCGCGGCGGCGCGCGGTGCGCACCGTGCTCGATCAGCTGCACCGCTGCCTGACCGCCTGGTTCGCGCCGGTCCTGGTCTTCACCGCCGAGGAGGCCTGGCTCGCCCGCTTCCCTGGTGACGAGGAGAGCGTGCATCTGCGCCAGTTCCCGGATCTGCCCGCCGCCTGGCGCGACGATGCGCTGGCCGCGCGCTGGGAGCGCATCCGCGCGATCCGGCGGGAGGTGACGGCGACCCTCGAGCAGGCCCGCGCGCAGGGCGAGATCGGCGCCTTCCTGCAGGCCGCCCCGATCCTCGAGCTGCCGCCCGAAGATGCCGCCCTGCTGCCTGCCGAGGCCTGGGCCGAGCTCTGCATCACCTCGGCGGCCACCATCAGGCCCGCCGATCGCCTGGCGATCCGCTTCGCCAAGGCGCCGGGGGCGAAGTGCGAACGCTGCTGGCGCGTGCTGCCCGAGGTCGGCAGCTCCCCGGACCATCCGACCCTCTGCCGCCGCTGCGAAGCCGTCGTGACCGGATGACGCGGCCGGGGCTGCTCTTCGCCGCGCTGCTGCTGGCTGCCGATCAGGCGAGCAAATGGTGGGTGCTCGAGGTGCTGGAGCTGCCGCAGCGGCGCCATATCCCGCTGCTCGCGCTGGGGCCGGTCGGGCTTGATCTGACCATGGTCTGGAACCGCGGCGTCACCTTCGGCCTGCTCTCGGGAGAGGGGCCGTGGAACCATCTGCTGCTGGCGGCGCTCGCCCTGGCGATCGCAGCCTTCCTCCTGCGCTGGCTGCAGCGGGCGGAGAGCCGGCTGGTCGCCTTGGCGCTCGGCGCCGTGATCGGCGGGGCGATCGGCAATGTGATCGACCGGCTGCGCTTCGGGGCGGTGGTGGACTTCGTCGACATCTATGCCTGGGACTGGCACTGGTATGTTTTCAACCTGGCCGACGCTGCGATCGTGCTCGGGGTGGCGGCGCTGATATGGGATGCCTTGTTCCGCCGCCCGAAGCGGATTACCGGAGAGCCATGACCCTGCGCCCTCTGGCCCTGCTCGCCCTTCTCACCCTGCCTCTGGCGGGCTGCGGGCCTGAGCTCGCGCGCAGCTTCGGCTTCACTCGCGACGCGCCGGACGAGTTCCAGGTCACCACCCGGGCGCCGCTCTCCATGCCCCCCTCTCTGGCCGAACTGCCGCCGCCGCGGCCCGGCGCCCCCCGCCCGCAGGAGGTGCCGGTGCGCGTCCAGGCCGAGGCGCTGTTCAACCCCGCCGCGGCGCGGGGCGGGGCAGGGGGCGCGCCCCTCTCGCCGGGGGAGGCGGCGCTGCTGGCCGCCGCCGGCCAGGCCGCACCGCGCGACATCCGCGAACGGATCGATGCCGAGGCGGTGCGGCTCAACGCCCCGGCCCGCGATCTGACCGAGCGGCTGATGTTCTGGCGCGATCCGCCCGAGCCCGGCACCCCCGTCGATCCGGTACGGGAGGCCCAGCGGCTGCGCGAGAATGCGGCGCTCGGCCGCGACGTGACCGAGGGCGAGACGCCGATCATCCAGCGCCAGCGCCCCTCCGGCCTGTTCGGCGGGCTGCGCCTGTTCTGAAGGCCCTCCCGGCGGCGACGGGGCCTTGCCCGCAGCGGTTGCCGGCTGGCGGGGGCCGGCCCGGCCTGGGCGCGAGGCGGGCTTGCCGCCATCCCTGGCCCGGGCGCGGGGGTGGGGGCGCACCCTCGGCCGGCTTGGCTGCCGCGCCCCGCAGCCGGTGCGCCGGATCGCGGCACTGGGCACCCGTGGCCCGACCCCGGGCCTTCACCCGGCGCCGGCCGCGCAAGGGCGCCGAGGCGGGCTGCCCCTCAACGGCCGATCAGCACCAGCACCACCCCGCCCACCAGGGTCAGCGCGCCCCACAGCTCGGCTGCCCGCAGCCGCTCGCGCAGCCAGAAGCGGCTCGCGGCCAGGGTGAAGAGGATTTCGACCTGCCCCACGGCGCGCACCAGGGCGACCGGGGCCAGCGCGAAGCCTGCGAACCAGCATGCCGACCCCGCGGC
>JANWYF010000147.1 GCA_025057055.1 Rhodovarius sp.
CCGCCCCCCGTTCAGAAGATGAAGTCGCTTTCCAGGAACTGGGTGACGCCGTAGACGAGGATGCGGTCGGTGCCGATGGTGATCTGCCCGTTGCCGTCGCCGAACTGGAAGCCGGGCTGGATGGCGGCGAAGCTGAGGCCGAGGCCGGAGAGGTCGATCCGTGCCCCGGCGGCGCGGGAGAAGCCGCTGATCTGGTCGAAGCCGAAGCCGGGGGCGGAGAAGACGAAGCGGTCCGCCCCGCCATAGCTGTAGAGGATGTCATCCCCCTCTCCGCCCACCAGCGTATCGGCGAAGGGGCTGCCCCAGAGGATGTCGTTGCCGCCCATCCCGATCAGCAGGCTGCCGCGTTCGGGATTGGCCACCAGGTTTTCTCCGAGCGCGGAGCCGGTCAGGCTGTCGGCCGTGCCGAACAGGCGGCCCACCTCCACATGGCCCGGCATCACCCAGCCCGAGGTGCCGATCCAGGCCATGTCATAGCCCTCATCCGCCTGTTCGATCACCACCGCCGCGGGATCGAAGATCACGAACTGGTCGTTGCCAGGACCACCGATCATCGTATCGGCACCGCCCTGGCTGCGCAGGATGTCATTGCCCTCCCCGCCCTCCAGCCGATCGGCGAAGGGGCTGCCCCACAGCACGTCATCCCCGCCCATGCCGCGCAGCGTGCTGGCCGCCTCCGGATTGGCCACCAGATCCTCGCCCATCGCCGAGCCGGTCAGCAGCACCGCGCCCGGCGCCGCCAGCCGCGCCACCTCGACATGCGGCGCATTGGTCCAGCCGCTGACCGCCACCCAGGCGATGTCATAGCCCCCGCCTGCCAGCTCCTCGATCGTCGCCGCCGGATCCATCACCACGAACTGGTCGTTGCCAGCACCGCCGATGAAGACATCCGCACCGCCCTGCCCGCGCAGGATGTCATCCCCATCCCCGCCCGAGAGCGTGTCGGCAAAGGGGCTGCCCCAGAGCTCATCGTTGCCGCCGAGGCCCGCGAGCGCCGAGGCCAGCGACTGGTTGGCCACCAGCACGTCATCCCCCGCGCTGCCAGAGAGCGCCGTGGCGGTGCCGAACAGCCGACCGATCTCGACATGCGGCGAGAGCGTCCAGCCATTCACCCCAACCCAGGCGGTATCGAGCCCCTCGCCCGGGAGTTCCACCACCACATCGCCGGCATCCTCGATGACGAACTGGTCATTGCCCGCGCCGCCCTCCAGCCGATCGGCACCCGGGCCACCGTAGAGAACATCCTCGCCCGGGCCGCCCTGCAGCGTGTCATTGCCGGCACCACCGAAGAGCGTGTCGTTGCCGCCCAGACCCTGAATCAGGTCATCACCCGGCGTGCCAGGGAGGAGGTCGGGGCCCGGTGTGCCACCAAGCGGCGTGAAAGACACGAAAGCAACGGCCAGCGGGCGCGGATCGCTGCCGGTGGCGGATGGGTTGATGTCGCGCAGCCGCACGGTGCCGGCCGGCGTGCCGTCGGTGACCCACAGCTCGCGCCCGCTGCTGCCGTCATCGGCCGAGAAGACCGCCCGACCGTCACCGAGCGCCTTCAGGTAACGCGGGACGCTGCTGCTCGCGCCGGGCCTGATGTCGCGCAGCAGCGCAGTGCCGGCCGGCGTGCCGTCGGTGACCCACAGCTCGCGCCCATGGGTGCCGTCATCGGCCACGAACACCGCCCGACCATCGCCGAGCGGGGTGAAGTACGATGGGTTGCTTGCGCCCAGCGCACCGAATGTGGGACTACCCATGGCGGGGTTGATGTCGCGGAGGAGCAGCGTACCCCCAGGCGTGCCATCGGTAATCCAGGGCTCCCTACCAGTTGTGCCACTATAGGCCGAAAACAGCACCCGCCCGTTGCCGAGTGGAGTGAAATCGCCCGGCATGCTTTGATAGGGACCAGGGTTGATGTCCCGAACCATCACCGTGCCCGCTGGCGTG
Source organism: Rhodovarius sp. (assembly GCA_025057055.1). GTDB lineage: Bacteria > Pseudomonadota > Alphaproteobacteria > Acetobacterales > Acetobacteraceae > Rhodovarius. The sequence goes on from JANWYF010000147.1 coordinate 1,936, forward strand.
CCGTCGGTGATCCAGAGTTCGTAGCCCGTACTGCCGTCATCGGCCCTGAAGAGGACCCGCCCATCGCCAATGGGTGTCAACTCGTCGGGGAGGCTGCCGAAGGCGATGACGGAAGCGTAATTGTAAACTCGGATCGGGTTGATGTCCCTCAACAGAACAGTGCCTGTTGGCGTCCCATCCGTAATCCACAATTCCGACCCGTGGGTGCTGTCAGAGGCCACGAACAGCGCCCGTCCAGAGCCAATTGGGGTGAAATCACCTGGATTGATTCTTCCGTAGCGGGATGGGCTGGCTCGCACCAGTCCCGTGCCGGTGGCCGTGCCATCCGTAACCCAAATCTCAAATCCCAGGCTGTCGTCATCGACCACGAACAACGCTCGCCCATCCCCGAGGGCGGCAAACTGTCTAGGAAAACTGCTGCCGGGACCGGGCTTGAAGTCGGCAAGCAGCATCGTGCCCTCTGCCGTGCCGTCGGTGACCCAGGGCTCACGCCCGTGGGTGCCATCATCGACTAGGAACAGGGCGCGCCCGTTCCCAAAAGGCGTGAAGGTCGCTAAACCGACGCCTCTCCATGCAGGAAATATGTCTCGAACCAGAACGGTACCATCCGTTGTGCCGTCGGTTACCCAGAGCTTCCTGAAAGCAGTTGACTGAAGTCTTGTATCATCCGCCACGAACAGCACTCGGCCGTCGTCAAGTGCTGTGAAATATTCTGGCAAGCTGCTATATTCACCTGGGCTGATGTCACGCAGCAGTTCCGTGCCGGTCGGCGTGCCGTCGGTGATCCACAGTTCAAACCCGTGGAAAAAGTCATTGGCAGAAAACACCCATCGCCCACCACTGACCGGCGTGAACGTCGAGGGATGTCCGCTGTACCGACCCTCGCGAATGTCCCGCACCAACACGGTCCCCGCCGCGGTGCCGTCAGTGATCCACAGCTCGCGACCCGTCACCCCATCATCGGCGGAGAAGAACATCACAAAGGGCATGCACGGTCCTCCCGCACAAGCAGCTGCCCGGGCGCTGCGCTGGCAGCGCCGCCCTCGGCCTGACCCGCTTTGTCCTGTGCCGCGAACATGACGTCCCAGGCGCGCCTGCGCAAGCCGTAACGATCGGCGCACTCTTGTTCTGCTGCGGGGGCCAAGCTTCTGCTGCAGCTGCCAAGCTGTGCCCGACTGTGCCGGCCCGATCCGCCCCTCACCCACCCCCATCAGCCTAGGCCAGCCCGCTGGAAGGGCCGCTCCGCCACGCCGCCATGCCGCCCGCCCCAGGGGGCAAGCCGGGGGCCGCGCATCCAGCATTCAGGCAACCTTCTCCCCCGGAGCCGAGGCTCGGGGAGGCGGCGCTGACGTCCAGAGTGACGACAAGCAGCGCTGGCCTGACTTGGGCGGCCGCGTGGCCGGGACCGGCCCGGGTCTAACCGGCCATGGCTTGTCAGGCCTCGTGGCCCGGTGAGCCTTCCCTCGGCCGGGGGCAGGGCCGGCTCGCTCCGCGCGGCAGCAGCGGCCGGCTGGCCCCACCGCGCGATCGGCTGGGGCACCCACCACGCTCCGCCTAGCCCCCCGCCACGGCGTCAGCAGCCGCGCGCCGGCCGGAGGCGGCCCTGTCAGCCGCCCCACAGCCCGCCCCCAGCATCGCCGCCGCCCCTCCTCCGCCGCCTCCTTGACCCGCCCCCGCCGCAGGGGGATGGAACGCCATGCCCGACACGCCAACCACCCCCGCGCTGCTCGATGCCTTCCACGCCCTGCTCGGCCCCGCCGGCGTGCTGACCGGCGCCGACATGGCCCCCCATCTCACCGACTGGCGCGGGCTCTATCGCGGCCGGGCGCTCGCCGTGCTGCGCCCGGCCAGCACCGAGCAGGTGGCGGAACTGGTGCGCCTCTGCGCCGCGGCGGGGGTGGCGATGGTGCCGCAGGGCGGCAACACCTCCATGGTCGCGGGCGCAACACCTGACGAGAGCGGAGGCCAGGTCGTCATCAGCACCGCCCGGCTCAACCGCATCCGCGACATCGACCCCATCGACATGACCATGGTCTGCGAGGCTGGGGTGATCCTGAAACACGCCCAGGATGCGGCGCGCGAGGCGGGCTGCCTCTTCCCGCTCTCGCTCGGTGCCGAGGGCTCCTGCACCCTTGGCGGCGTGCTGTCCACCAATGCCGGCGGCAACACCACGGTCCGCTACGGCAATGCGCGGGAACTCATGCTCGGGCTCGAGGCGGTGCTGCCCGACGGGTCCGTCTGGCATGGGCTCAGGCGGCTGAGGAAGGACAACACCGGCTATGCGCTGCGCCATCTGCTGGTCGGGGCCGAGGGCACGCTCGGCATCATCACGGCGGCTGCGCTGCGCCTCTTCCCCCTGCCGCGGGAGGAGGCGGTGGCGCTCTGCGCGGTCGCGGATGAGGAGGCCGCACTCGCGCTCTTCCGCCGCTTCCGCGCCCGCGACGAGGGGGTGGTGCGCGCCTTCGAATACATCTCGGGCGCGGCGATGGATCTCGTGCTCGATCACGTGCCCGGCGCCGTGCTGCCGCTGGCGGCGCGGGCTGGGCATTATGTGCTGGTCGATCTCGCCTCCTCCCGCCCCGGGGCGGGGCTGCGCGGCCTGCTCGAATCGGTGCTGGAGGAAGCCCTGGCCGAGGGTGAGGTGATCGATGCCGCACTCGCCGAATCGGAAGCGCAGCGCGCCGCGATCTGGCGTCTGCGCGAGGAACAGCCGGAGGGCCAGCGCCGCGCCGGGGCGAGCGTCAAGAACGACGTCTCGGTGCCCCTCTCCCGCGTGCCGGAGATGATCCGCCGCTGCCGGGCCGCGCTCACCGCCCTGATTCCCGGCAGCCGGCCGGTGCCCTTCGGGCATATCGGCGACGGCAACATCCACATGAACCTGGCCCAGCCGCCGGACATGGATCCGGCCGCCTTCCTCGCCCGCAGCGAGGAGATCATGGCCTGCGTCAACGCCGTGGTGCGCGATCTCGGCGGCTCCTTCAGCGCCGAACACGGCATCGGCCGCATCAAGACCGGGATGATGGAGGACTGGCGCGGCGGTGCGGAGCTCGCGGCGATGCGCGCCATCAAGCGCGCGCTGGATCCGCTCGGGCTGATGAACCCGGGCAAGGTGCTGCCCTAGCCTCGGCGCGGTCACCTGGGCCGGGCCGCGCGCGCGGGGCGGGCGCCGCCTCTCTCCTTGCCCGGGCCGGCGCATCGCCTGCCCCGCCTGCGGCCGGTCCGCCGTCTCTGCAGCGGGGCCCGCGCCGCGCCGATCCGGTGGCGCGCTGCCCCTGCCCGGTCCCTGGCGTTCAGGCGGTGATGACCGGGAAGCGTTCGGCGATGTCGCTGCCGGTGTAGTGGGGCACCCAGCCGGCGGTATCGGTGAAGATGCGCAGGGCGGTGAAGCGGGGTTCGGGGCCCGGGTCGAACCAGTGGGTGGTGTTGGCGGGCACGCTGATCAGATCGCCCGCCGTGCAGTGCGCATCGTAGATCTTGCCCCTGATGTGCAGCACGAAATTGCCGCAACCGGCGTGGAAGTAGCGCACCTCGTCCTCGGTGTGGGTGTGTTCGGCCAGGAACTTGGCGCGCAGGGCATCCTTCTGCGGGTGGGAGGGGTCGAGCTTGACGACGTCGGCGCTGCCTGCGCCGGTCTCTCCCATCAGCGCATCGAGCCGCGGGCGATAGGCGGCCAGCACCTCCTCGGCCGAGGCGTCGGCGGGCAGATCGGCCAGCGGCCAGCGCTCGAAGCGCACGCCCACCTCGGCCAGCACGGCGGCGATCTGCGCCGGGTCATCGGTCTTGAGCTCCAGCGCGCCGGTGGCGGCATCGCGGACGGTCAGCAGGCTCATCGCACCCTCCTCTCCTCGAGTTCGCAGGCGAGCATGAACTCCAGCGCTTCCAGGCGCAGCAGCGCCTCCTCCATATCCCGGCCCCAGACATAGACGCCATGGCCGCGGATCAGATAGCCCGGCAGCGGCGCCGGCTGCAGGGCCCAGAGCGCCTCCACCCGTTGCTGCAGCCGCGCGATGTCCTGGTCATTGTCGAAGATGGGCAGCTGCACCGCGGCCCGATGGGTAGAGAGGCCAGGAAAGGCCTTGAGCAGCTCATAGCCCGCCAGCGCGATCCCCGCCCCGGCCTGGCGCGAGAGCACGGTCGCGGCCACCGAATGGCCGTGCAGCACCGCCCCTGCCTCGGGGAAGCGCCGGTAGATGCCGCAATGCAAGCCGGTCTCGGCCGAGGGGCGCAGGCCAGGATCGGCTGGCGCCCCGGCCTCGTCGACCAGCATCAGCCCATCCTCGGTCAGGAAGCCTTTGTGGACGCCCGATCTGGTGATGACGATCCGCCCCGGCCCGAGCCGCAGAGAGAGGTTGCCGGCGGTGGCCGGCACCCAACCCCGCGCATCCATGCGCCGGCCGGCTTCGATCAAGACGCGCGCGGCGGGCGCGGGAATGCCCGCGCCCATGCGGCTAGGCGGCCGGGCGGCTGGTGCCGGGCGCGGCCTGGCCTTGGGCGGCCGACTGCGCCGGCTGGGCGGTGCTGGCCGCCGCAGCCGCCCCCTGCGGGCCCGGGATGCTGCCGGCAGGCTGCGCGGGCGGGGCGGCTTCGGCCGTCATGGAGGCGTCCTTCTCGTCCTCCTTGATGTTCTGCTTGAAGGACTTGATGCCCTTGGCGAGGTCGCCCATCAGGCTGCTGATCTTGTTGCTGCCGAACAGCAGCAGGATGACCAGCAGAACGACCAGCCAGTGCCAGATGCTGAAGGAACCCATGGCGGTGTCCTGATCCCGAGTGGAGATGACCGACGGTGCGGCGCCGTGGGATGTGCCAGTTAGGCCCGCCCGGTGCAACCGCCGCCCGCCGCGATAGCCACAAGCTAATGCGGCGCCGGCCCCGCCGCCACCCCCTGCGGCCTCCGCCCCCCCCAAAACCTGACGACGCCATTGCAAATCGGACACAATTTGGCCATACGGAAAGGGTCCGGGCCCCTCTGGCGGTGTGGCCTTCCCCCACCCGCGATGTCGGACATCCGCACCACCAACCAGCGGTCGCGGGTCCGTGCCCGCGTGCCAGAGAGAGGAACGTGCCGATGGAACTCCTATTGGCCAGTTGGGTCGGCAAGCCGGTCTGGATGTGGATTGCCTTCCTGACCATCGTGGGTCTGCTGCTCGCCTTCGACCTCGGCGTTCTCAACCGAGAAAACAAGGAGATGGGAATCGCCGAAAGCCTCTGGCTATCCCTCTTCTACATCGGATTCGCCGTGGTCTACGGCGCTGCCATCTGGTGGGGGTATGAGGCCGGCTACATCACGACCGAGGACGGGCTGCACGCCGGCGTCACCTACTTCACCGGCTTCTTCATCGAAAAAGCGCTGTCGATCGACAACGTCTTCGTCATCAGCCTGATCTTCGGCTATTTCGCAATCCCGCGCAAATACCAGTATCGCGCCCTGGTCTGGGGCATCATCGCGGTGATCGTGCTGCGCGGCATCATGATCGGCGTGGGCGCCGCGCTCGTGCAGGAATACGACTGGATCCTCTACATCTTCGGCGCCTTCCTGATCGCCACCGGCATCAAGATGCTGGTGGTGCCGGAGACCGACCCCGACGTCTCGAAGAACCCGGTGGTGCGCTTCATGACCCGCCACATGCGGGTCTCTCCGCAGCTGCACGGGCAGAAGTTCTTCATCCGCGCGCCGGATCCCAAGACCGGCCGGATGGTGGTCTGGGCAACGCCGCTCTTCCTCGCCCTGGTGGTGATCAACATCGCCGACCTGATCTTCGCGGTGGACAGCGTGCCCGCGATTTTCGCGATCACCACCGATACCTTCGTGGTCTACACCGCCAACATCATGGCCATCCTGGGCCTGCGCGCGCTCTACTTCGCGCTGGCCGCAATGGTGCACCGGTTCGAGTATCTGAAATACGCGCTTGCCGTGGTGTTGGTCTTCATCGGCTTGAAGATTTTCTGGAACAACATCGTGGGCAAGCTGGATCCCGCCATCTCGCTCGGCGTGACGGTGGTCCTGATCCTCGCGGGCATCCTCTACTCCCTCTACAAGACCCGCGGGCAGGAGACGGTGCACGCCCAGAATGCCAAGGCGAGCGGGGCGGATTGATCCGGGCCGAGGCGGCCGGGGAGGGCATGCGGCGGCAGGCCTGATCCCCGGCCGCCGCCCCGCCGGCGCGGAGGCTCCTGGCGCGGCCCACCGTCTCCGGCTTGCCGGGCAGGCACGGCCAGGTCCAGAAGGGGCCGTGACCCGTCGGCCCGCCCCGTCTCGTCCCGCTGGCCCTGCCCCGCACGGCAGCCGCCCCCTTCCCTCCTCCCCGCGCCCCTCTCGCCCGGGCGCAGAGGAAGCCGCGCCGCGTGGCGCCTTCTGGCTCTATGGCCTGCATCCGGTGGCGGCCGCACTCGCCAACCCCCGACGCCGGCTGCGCCGCCTGCTCGCCACCGCCGAGGGGGAGGCCGAGCTCCGCCGCCGCCTGCCCCCGCCCTGGCCGGTGCCCGCGGAGCGTGCCGAACGGGTGCAGCTCGCCTCCCTCCTGCCGGCCGATGCGCCGCATCAAGGCCTGGCGCTGCTCGCCGAACCCCTGGCCCAGCCCCCGCTGGCCGAAGCGCTGGCCGCTCCCGGGCCCGTGCTGGTGCTCGATCAGGTGACCGATCCGCGCAATGTCGGGGCCATCCTGCGCAGCGCCCTCGCCTTCGGCGCGGCGGCGGTCGTCATGCAGGACCGTCACGCCCCGCCCGAGTCCGGAGCGCTTGCCCGCGCCGCCTCCGGCGCGCTGGAGCGCATGCCGCTCATTCGCGTCGTCAACCTCGCCCGCGCGATCGAGCAGCTGAAGCGCCACGGCTGCTGGGTGGTGGGCCTGGCCGGAGAAGCGCCGCAGACCCTCGCCGCTGCGGGCCTCGCTGGCCGGCGCGTCGCGCTGGTATTGGGCGCGGAGGGTGAGGGGCTGCGCCGGCTGACGCGCGAGCATTGCGACGAGCTCTGCCGCCTGCCGATCCGGCCCGAGATGGAGAGTCTCAACGTCTCGGCCGCTGCGGCGGTCGCGCTCTATGAGCTGGCCCGGGCATGAGCGCGGCCCTTGACGCTATCCTGGCAGCGCGCCGGCTGCGGCGCATCCTCGCCCCCCTGGGCCCCGATGCCCCGGCCGATGTGGCAGCCGGTTACGCCCTGCAGCGCGAGCTCGCCGAGGCGCTGGGCGAATGGCCCCCCGCCGGCTTCAAGATCGGCGCCACCGCCCGCCGTATGCAGGACTATCTCGGCCTGGCCGAGCCAGCAGCGGCCTTCGTGCCGGCCGCCTCGTGCAACCCATCGCCGCATGTCGCGGCCTTTGCGGATTTCCTGGCCCCGGGGGTGGAGTGCGAGATCGCCGTTCGCCTCGCCGCCGATCTGCCGCCCGGCCCCTGCGATCCGGCCCGCGCCGGCGCCGCGGTGGGCCAGGTGATGTCGGCGATCGAGATCGTCGAACGCCGCTATGGCGACCTGCAGGAGCTCGGCACGCCGACGCTGATCGCCGATCAGGTCTTTCACGCCTCGGGCGTGCTCGGTCAGCCGGTGGCCGAACTGCGGGGGCTCGATCTTGCCGGCATGCGCGGGCAGATCCTGGTCGATGGCTTGCCGCGAGGCGAGGGCCGGGGCGCTGATCTGCTGGGCCATCCTCTCGCCGCCCTGGCCTGGCTTGCGGCTTCCCCGGCGGCTGCGGTCTTCGGCGGGCTGCGCGCCGGACAGGTGGTCTGGCTCGGCAGCGTGACAGCGCCGATCTGGCTCGAAGGCCCCTGCAGCGTGGAAGTCGAGTTCGAGGGCCTGCCGCCGGCGCGGCTGCGGCTGGCCTGACCCGGCACGCCCAAGCCGCCCGCCGGGGGCCGA
>JANWYF010000075.1 GCA_025057055.1 Rhodovarius sp.
GAGCGGGGAGAGGGCGCGCGCCTCCTCCTCGCTCAGCCGCAGCGCATCGCCGATGCTGGTCCGGCGCAGGGGTGAGAGGTCGAACAGCCCCGAAATCGGCAGCGCCGCGGGCACCAGCCCGCGGGCAAGCAGCATGGCCGCCAGATGCCCGCCCGCCGAATGGCCGATGGCCAGCACCGGCGGCCGCGGCAGGGCGCGGCAGGCCGCCTCGGCCTGCGCGACGATGTGCCGCAGGGTGACATGCGGGCACAGATCGTAACCAGCGACCGCCACCGCCACGCCATGCGCGACCAGCCCCGCTGCCAGGTGCGAGAAGAAGGAGGGATCGAGCCGCTGCCAATAGCCGCCATGCAGGAACAGCGCGACCGGCCCGGTGGCGGGGCCGAACAGGTCGATCCCCTCCCGCGCGCCGGGGCCATAGGCGATGCGCCGGGGCGGATGCGCGGCGCGGAAGGCCGCGGCATCGCGGGCCCAGCCGGCGATGATCTCGGCCGCCTCGGGCACCCGGGCCATGTTGTCGTACTGCGCCTGCAGGGCCGGATCGCGCGGCGGCGGGTGATAGGGCGCGGTCACGGCCCGCAGCCTGCGGGATCGAGGGCGCGGCGCAGGATCAGCTCGGCCTCCGGCGCATAGGCCTGCCACAGCCGGCGCAGCTCCGCGATCGGCGCCGCGGAGAGATCGACGCGCAGATCGGCATAGGGGATGGGCTCGGCCCGGGCGATCAGGAGCGCAGCCGAGCGCAGCGGCGCGATCTCCCCGCCCGCCTCCTCCCCGGCGGCGAGTGCAGCGAGCAGCCGTTCGGCGAAAGGCGCCTCGGGGCGCGAGAGGAAAGCTTCGACCATCGCCGCCGGCACCCGCGCATCGGAGAGGATATTGCCCAGCGCCAGCACCCCGGGCCCTTCCGCCGCGCCGAAGACCGGCTTGACCCGCGCGCCGTGAAAAACGGCCGCGCGCCCGGCTGCATCCAGAACGCCGATCTGCCGCCACTCCGGCCCGGGCGTGGCGGCGGTGAGCGCGGCGAGGACCGCCTCGGGGCTGCGGCCCTCGGCGAGCAGCTGCAGGCCCATCGGGCCGAGCCTCGGGTCCGTGCGGTGCTGGGTGGCGATGGCGCCCACCCCCGCGCGCACCCAGGGCACCCGGGCGCCGACCGCGATGCCCGAGGTGGCGGTCACCACCCCCAGCATGCCGCTCTCCGGACAGCGGGCGATCAGGCTGAAGGTCATAGCGGCGAGAGGGAGAGCGGCGCGATCGCATCGCCATCGCGGCCCAGATAATCGTGCAGCCGCGCATCGCGCAGCGCGCGGGCCTGGGATTCCGCGAGGATCCCGGCGGCCTCCGCCACATCCAGCGTCAGGCAGCGGCCGTCCCGGAAGACTGTGCGGCCTGCCACCATCACGCGGCGCACCGCACGGTCGGCGGCGTGGTGGATCAGGCTGCGCAGCGGATCCCGCGCCGGGATCATCATCGGGTGGGCGCAATCGACCAGCACCAGATCCGCCGCCGCCCCGGGCATGATGCGGCCCAGGTCAGGCCGGCCCAGCGCATCGGCCCCGCCCACGGTCGCCGCGTGGAAGACCATGGCGGTATCGGCCGCCGCCAGGTCGCGCCGGGCATTGCGCGCGAGCAGGATGGCCAGGCGCATCTCCTCAAGGATGTTGTGCGGCGCGCAATCGGTGCCGATGCCCAGGCGCACGCCCCGTTCGCGGTAGCGGCCGAAATCCCTGAGGTGTTCGCCGTAGCGGGCGAAGGGGGTGGGGCAATGCGCGACCGCCACGCCATGCTCGGCGAGCAGGTCGAGGTCGCGGCGGGTCTGCCAGGCGATCGAGGGATGCTCGTCGAGGAAGATGCAGTGGCCGAGCACGGCCCGCGGCGAGAGCAGCCCGCACCCCGCGGCCCATTGGATGGGGGTGGCGTGGTGGCGGCGGATCATCTCCTGCACCTCCACCACCGCCTGGGCGATGTGGATGGTGAAGGGGCGTGCGGTGTCCCGGGCCAGGGCCGCAGCCTCGCGCAACAGCTCCTCCTCCACCGTGTCGATCTGCGCGGGGAAGACGATGGCGGAGAGCAGGCCGGAGGGATCGGCCTCGGCCTCGGCCATCAGGGCCTGCGCGGCCCGGAACTGGGCGCGGCCGGACTCGAGGTTCCAGTGCCAGCTGACCTGGCGCGGCGGGCTCATCCCCCAGCGCGCGGAGGCGAAGCCGGGCCCGGCCCAGACGCGCAGGCCGCTCTCTCGCATCACGGGCAGCCAGGCCGGGAAGGGGGCGGTGAGATCGACGAGCGAGGTCACGCCCGCGGCCATCAGTTCGGCATAGGCGATGCGCATGGCGGCCTCCCGCCCCGCATCGTCCAGGCGGAAGGCCTGGCTGCGCTCGAAGAGGCCGCTCATGCCATGGTCCGGCACGCCGTGATCCTCGCGCACGCCGCGCCAGTGCGGTTCGGTGCTGGGGTGGGCGTGGATGTTCACGAGGCCGGGCATGACCATCATCCCCGCGGCCTCGATCACCTCCATCCCTTCGGTCGGGCGCGGTGCATGGGGGGTGATGGTGGCGATCCGCCCCTCCTCGATCAGGATGTCCTGGTCGCGGGCGTAGCGATGGGCGGTGCCATCCCACAGAATGGCCCAGGAGGCGTTGCGGATCAGGCTGCGCATGGCAGCAGGGAACCACCCGGCGTGGGGTGGTGCAATGGGCGGCTGCGCGCCCCGCTTAACCGAAGGGAAGGCTTGCCTCGGGCAATGCCGCCGCACGTCTCGACAAGGACCGCCTCCCATGCGCCTCCCCCAGCTGTCCCTGCGCACCGCCCTGACCGCCCTGACCGCCCTGCTGGCCCTGCTCGCGGTGGCACCGGCCGCCTACAACCTCTGGCGCGACCTGCCCCGCCGCACCGAGGAACACCTGGCAGCCGAGATGGATCGCGCCGCCACGGTGCTGAGCGACGCCCTGCTGGCTGCGCTGGTCGAGCGCGCGGAGACGACGACCGCCCTGGCCACGGATGGTCCGCCGCAGCGGGAGGTGGCGCTGCGCCGGCGGGAGGTGGAATCCGGCTTCGCCGCCGCCGCGGCGGCGCTCTCGGCCTCGCGCCACCCCCGCGCGCAGGAGGCGCTGGCCCGCCTCTCCGGCATCGGGCGTGACATGGCCGCCCTGCGCGAGCGGGTGGACGCTCAAACCAGCCGCCCGCTGGCCCAGCGCGATCAGGGGTTGCGCAGCGGCTATCATCCTGAGAAGAGCCGGCTGATCGTCCGCGGGCAGGAGGTCTGGATCGACCTGCTGGCGGCAGGCGCCGCGACGGATGCGGTGGTGGCGCGGCTCAACATGATCAAGCAGGCCGCCTGGGTGGCGCGGGAGGCGGCAGGCCGCGAGCGGTCCACCGTGGCCCAGGCCATCGCCGAAGGCCGCGCGCTGAGCGCACAGGACCGCAGCGTCATCGCGGCCTCCCGCGCCTCGGTGGATGCGGCCTGGCGGCTGGTCCAGGCCGAGCCGCTGGGTCGGAGCGAGGCGCGGCTGCGTGCCGCGCTGGCCCGCGCCCAGGACGCCTATTTCCAGGAGTTCCGCGCCCTGGCCGCAGCCCAGGCCGAGCAGGGCCCGCACCGCCTGCCCGCCACCACCTTCGTCGAGCGCACGACACCGCTGATCGGCGCGCTGCTGGCCGCGCGCGACGCCGCCTCGGCCATCAGCCAGGAGGTGCTGGCGGCCAAGGTCCGCGCCGCGGACCTGCGGATGCTGCTGGACGCCTCCATCCTGCTGATCGGGCTGCTCATCGCCCTGGCCGCCATCCTGACCCTGGCCTTGCGCCTGCTGCGCCCGCTGGCCGCCCTGACCGCCGCCACCGAACGGCTCGGCCGGCGCGACTATGCCGAGCCGGTGCCGGGTACCGCCGCGCGGGACGAGCTCGGCGCCCTGGCGCGCAGCCTGGATGCGCTGCGCCGGGAAGCGCAGCGCAGCGCGGCGCTCGAGAAAGAGGCCGCCGCCGCCCGTGCCGCCGCCCAGCAGGAGCGCCGGGCCGCGCGCCAGGCCCTGGCCGACCGGATCGAACAGAGCCTGGGCGCGGCCCTGGCCAGCATCAACGCCCGGCTCGAGGAGATGCGCAGCGCCAGCGCTGCGCTCCGCCGGGGCGCGGCCGACACCGCCGCGGAATCGGCGGAGGCGGCGGGCCACGCCTCCTCCGCCAGCGGGGCGGTGCAGACCGCAGCCGCCGCGGCCGAGGAGCTCGCCGCCAGCGTGGCCGAGATCACCCGCCAGGTGACCCAGGCCGCCTCCATCGCCGGCCGTGCGCTGGAGGAGACGCGGCGCACCGACGGCACCATGGCGGAGCTCACCTCCTCCGCCGCCCGCATCGGGGAGGTGGTGCGGCTGATCGAGGACATCGCGGGCCAGACCAACCTGCTGGCGCTGAACGCCACGATCGAGGCCGCGCGTGCCGGTGAAGCGGGCAAGGGCTTCGCCGTCGTCGCCTCCGAGGTCAAGAACCTGGCGAGCCAGACCGCCCAGGCCACCGGCAGCATCGCCGCACAGATCGCGGGCATCCAGCAGGCCGCGGAGGCCGCGGTGCGCTCCATCCAGGGCATCGGCACGGTGGTCGAGGAGATCCACCAAGTGGCCGCCGCCATCGCCGCGGCGGTGGAGGAACAGGGCGCCGCCACGCGGGAGATCGCGCGCAGCGTGACCGACGCCGCGTCCGGCACCGAGGCGGTCGCCGCCCGCATGGAGCGGCTGCGCGTCCGCGCGGCGGAGGCCGAGGCCGCCGTCGCCACCCTGGCCGGCGGCGCGGAAGGCGTCGCGAGCGAGGGCGCTGCTCTGCGGCAGGATCTCGCCTCGGTCCTGGCGGAGCTGCGGGCGGCCTGAGCCACCCGCGCCCCCGCCCCGCTACTGCGCCGCGGCGGCCGGCGGGGCGCGGCGTTCGCGCTTGACCAGGAGCTTGTTGAGCGCGTGCACATAGGCCCGGGCAGAGGCGACGATGGTATCGGTATCCGCCCCCTGCCCGTCGACCAGCTTGCCGTTCTCCTCCAGCCGGACGGTGACGCGGGCCTGGGCATCGGTGCCGCCGGTGACCGACTGCACGGCAAAGAGCTTGAGCGCGACATCGTGCGGGAAGGCGTTGCGGATCGCGTTGAAGGTGGCATCGACCGCGCCGTCGCCAGTCGCCATGCCGTCGCGCCGCTCTCCGTCCACCTCGAGCGTCAGGGTGGCCATGGGCTTGGCCCCCATGCCGGTCGCCACCGTGAGCGCGGTCAGCTTCACCCGATCGTTGTGGCGGTGCACCTCGTCATCGACCAGGGCGGCGATGTCCTCGTCGTAGACGACCTTCTTGCGGTCGGCGAGCTCCTTGAAGCGGCGGAAGGCGTCGTTGAGCTGGTTCTCGCCCAGCTCATAGCCCAGCGCCTTGAGCCGGTCGCGGAAGGCGGCGCGGCCGGAATGCTTGCCCAGCACCAGGGAGTTGGTGGTCCAGCCCACGCTTTCGGGCGTCATAATCTCGTAGGTGGAGGCATCCTTCAGCACGCCGTCCTGGTGGATGCCCGATTCGTGGGCGAAGGCGTTGCGCCCGACGATCGCCTTGTTGGGCTGCACGTCGAAGCCGGTGATCGCCGCCAGCAGCCGCGAGGCGGCGAGCAGCTTCTGGGTGCGGATGCCGTTCTGCAGCGGGAGCGCGTCATGGCGGGTGCGGATGGCCATCACCGCCTCCTCCAGCGCGGCATTGCCGGCCCGTTCGCCGATGCCGTTGATCGTGCACTCGATCTGCCGCGCCCCCGCCTGCAGCGCGGCCAGGGAGTTGGCGACCGCCAGCCCCAGGTCATTGTGGTTGTGGGTGGAGAGGATCACCTGGTCGGCACCGGGCACCCGCTCGCGCAGCATGGTGAAGATGCGCGTGATGTCGGCCGGCAGCGCATAGCCCACGGTGTCGGGGATGTTGATGGTGGTGGCGCCGGCCTTGATCGCGGCCTCCACGCAGCGGCAGAGGAAGTCGGGCTCGGTGCGGGTGCCATCCTCGGCCGACCATTCGACGTCCTCGGCGTGGTTGCGGGCCAGCGTCACGCTCGCGGTCACCAGCTCGAGCACCGCTTCGGGCTCCATGCGCAGCTTGACGCGCATGTGCAGCGGGCTGGTGGAGACGAAAGTGTGGATGCGCTTGCGGGCGGCGGGCCTGATCGCCTCGGCCGCGCGCAGGATATCGGCCGGGGCGGTGCGGGCCAGGCCGCAGATCACCGGCCCCGACTTCGCGAAGCGCCGGGCGATCGCCTGCACCGCCTCGAAATCGCCGGGCGAGGCGATGGGAAAACCCGCCTCGATCACGTCGACCCCGAGTTCGGCGAGCATCTCGGCCATGCGCAGCTTCTCCTCGAGGTTCATGGAGAAGCCCGGGGATTGTTCGCCGTCGCGCAGCGTGGTGTCGAAGATGATGACGCGGTCAGGCTCGAGGCTGCCAAAGCTCGGATGGGTGATGGGCATGGCTCGCTGTCCGATGGGTTCAGGGCAGGTGCGGCATCCTCGCCGCCGGGGTCATCCCCTGAGCGAGGCGGGCAGACCTGCCCCGATCCCGCTCAGGGGCGCGTAAGTCGAAGAAGAAGGAGGGCAAGCGGATGCGCGGGGCCGGGCAGCCCGGAACGGCGCACAGCAGGGAAGGGCGTCATCCGCATCGCCTGCATGCATAGCCGCCCGCTGACGCCGCCGCAAGCCTTGCCTTCGCCGCGGGCTGCGGCGACATCGCCCGCATCGCCCGAAGGAGGCCGCCCTGCGCCCCGATACCCCCGCCCAGCGGATCCTGATCGGCATCGGCGCCAATCTGCCCGGGCCGGGCGGGATGCCCCCGCTCGAGACCTGCCGCGCCGCGGCCGCGCTCCTCGCCGAGCTGCCGGGGCTGAGGCTGCTGGCCCTCTCGCGCTGGTGGGAGACGGCGCCGCTCCCGCCCCTTCCGGATGCTCCGCCCTATATCAACGGCGTGGCCCTGCTCGAGGGGACGATCGCGCCCGAGGCGCTGCTCGGCGCGCTGCAAGGGATCGAGGCGCGCTTCGGCCGCAGGCGCAGCGTGCCCAACGCCCCCCGCAGCCTCGATCTCGACATCCTCGACATGGGGGGGCTGCTGCGGGAGGCGCCCGACCCGGTGCTGCCCCACCCCCGCCTGCAGGAGCGCCGCTTCGTGCTGGAGCCGCTGCTCGAGGTCGCACCCGCCTGGCGTCACCCCCGCCTGGGCCCGGCCGCGCGGCTGCTCGCCGCCCTGCCGCCGCAGGGCACCCGGCCGCTCGGCTGAAGCAGGGCAGCCATAGCCTTGCCCTGAGAGGGTCGGCGGGCTATCTAGGAGGTTCGCTCAAGCCAAGGTGCCCCGCCCCGCGCCATGCTGGCGGGGCGGTGTCCGCTTCCAGGAGTTTCCATGGCCCGCGTCACCGTCGAGGATTGCATCCTCCAGGTTCCGAACCGCTTCGAACTGGTGCTCTACGCCGCGCAGCGTGCCCGCAACATCAGCCGCGGCGAGCCGCTGACGGTCGAGCGCGACAACGACAAGAACCCGGTTGTTGCCCTGCGTGAGATCGCCGCCGGCACGCTGGATTTGCAGGCGCTGGAGGCCGACCTGATCAAGAGCCTGAGCCGCGCGCCGGAGCCCGAGCCGGTCGACGAGGAGGTGCAGGACCTGGTCGCGACCGAGAACGCCTTCGAGATCATGGACGTCAACGAGGAGTTCCCGGCCGCCGACATGTCGGAGGAGCCGACCGACCTCGACGCTGCGATCGGCGCCGAGATCTTCGGCAGCTCGGGGCAGCAGTAGAGGAGGGGGGGTGGCGGCGCGACGCGCCTTCCCCCACGCGCACCGGCCCCCGCCCAAGGCGCCGGAGGGGACGGCCTCGGGCGGGATCCTGGCCCCGCCGCTCGCCGCCACGCCGCCCCCGATCGCCCTGGATTCAGCGCCTTCCCCTGGGCCGGGGGAAGGCCTCATTCCCGCATCGCCGGCGGCTGAGGGAGCCGCCGCCCCGCCGCGTTCCGCCCTTGCCACGGCCGGGCCCGCGGTGGCTGCCCCTCCCTCCGCGGCATGCGCCGCCCCAGCCATACCGGGGCTGGACGCCGCGCTCGACTTCGCCCGCCGCGCCTGTGCCGCCGACCCGAGGCTGGATGCCGCCACCATCATGGCCGCGGCGCGTTTTGCAGCGGAGGCGCATGCGGCGCAGACCCGCAAATCCGGCGAACCCTATATCCTGCACCCGGTCGCGGTGGCCGAGATCCTGGCCGGCTACCGCCTCGATACCGCCACCATCGCCACCGCCCTGCTCCACGATGTGGTCGAGGATACGGGGCGCAAACTCTCCGACATCGCCGGCCGTTTCGGGCCGGAGGTGGCGAAGCTGGTCGATGGCGTGACCAAGCTCTCGCGCATCGAGGTGCAGTCCGAGCGCACCAAGCAGGCCGAGAACCTGCGCAAGCTGCTGGTGGCCGTCAGCGAGGACATCCGCGTGCTGCTGGTCAAGCTGGCGGATCGGCTGCACAACATGCGCACCCTGCACGCCGTGCCGAAGCCCGAGAAGCGGGCCCGCATCGCGCGCGAGACGCTCGACATCTACGCCCCGCTCGCCGAACGCATCGGCATGGAGCGCCTGAAGTCCGAGCTCGAGAACCTCGCCTTCCGTGAACTGCATCCGGATGCCTGGCAGAGCATCCAGGCGCGGCTGACCTTCCTGCGCGGCCAATCGGCCGATCTGATCGGGGAGATCGAGCGCGACATCGCCGAGGTGCTGGCCGCCAACGGCATCAAGGATGCCGAGGTGCACGGGCGGGAGAAGACGCCCTACTCGATCTGGCGGAAGATGAAGGCCAAGGACGTCACCTTCGAGGGCCTGTCCGACGTCATGGCCTTCCGCGTCATCGTGGGCACCAAGGCGGAGTGCTACCAGGCGCTCGGCATCATCCACGATGCCTATCGGGTCATCCCGGGCCGGTTCAAGGACTACATCTCGACGCCCAAGGGCAACCGTTACCAATCCCTGCATACGGGCGTGACGGTGCCGGCGCGGCGGCACGCCAAGATCGAGGTCCAAATCCGCACGCGAGAGATGCACCAGATCGCCGAATACGGCGTGGCGGCGCACTGGGTCTACAAGCAGGGCACGAATGATGGGGTGGAGCCCGGGCGCTATCCGTGGATGAAGGCGCTGCTCGAGATCATCGAAAGCGCCGCCGACCCGCAGGAGGTGCTCGAGAACACCAAGCTCGAACTGCATGGGGAGAGCGTCTTCTGCTTCACCCCCAAGGGCGATCTGATCGAGCTGCCGGCCGGGGCGACACCGATCGACTTCGCCTATCAGGTGCACAGCGAGGTGGGCGATACCTGCGTCGGCGCCAAGGTCAACGGCAAGGTGCAGCCGCTGCGCCAGCCGCTCGCCAACGGCGATCAGGTGGAGATCATCACCGCCCGCGGCGGCAAGCCCAACCCCGACTGGCTGAACTTCGTCGTCACCGGCCGGGCGCGCGCGCGCATCCGCCGCTTCGCCCTGGCCGCCGAGCGCGAGAAGCACCGCGAGGAGGGCCGCGCGGCCATCGCCAAGGCGTTCCGCCAGGACGGGCTCGAGTTCAGCGAGAAGATGCTGGAGCCCGCGCTGAAGGCGCTCGGCAAGAACAGCATCGAGGATGTGCTGATCGCCGTCGGATCGGGGCAGCTCGGGCCCAGGGAGGTGCTCTTCGCCGCCGTACCCGAACTGCGTGCGCAGGCCCGGCCGGCCCATCGCCTGGCGCTGGCCCGCCCGCGCGGCGGCATCGGCGCCGGGCCCGCTCTGCTCGCGCGCGACCGTGGCGAGGCGCGCGAGAGCACCCCGCGCGGGGAGAGCATGGGCATCCTCGGCTTGCCGCCGGGCACGCCGGTCGTCTTTCCGCATTGCTGCAACGCGATCCCGGGCGAGCCGATCGTGGGCATCGTCTCGACCGGGCGGGCGATTGCGATCCACCGCAAGGATTGCCACACGCTCGAGGCCTATGCCGCGACACCGGAGCGCTTCTTCGAGGTCGCCTGGGATCCCACCCATGGCGAGGCGCGCACCGCCCGCCTGACCGTGAAGACGATCAACGATGCCGAGGTGCTCGCCGGCATCGCCCACGCCATCGCCCGGCAGAACGGGGCCATCACCACGCTGCGGGT
The DNA here is from genome assembly GCA_025057055.1 of Rhodovarius sp. Taxonomy (GTDB): domain Bacteria; phylum Pseudomonadota; class Alphaproteobacteria; order Acetobacterales; family Acetobacteraceae; genus Rhodovarius. The sequence goes on from JANWYF010000075.1 coordinate 10,111, forward strand.
GACCCGCCAGGGCGACGAATGCGATGTGCAGCTGGAGGCGGAGGTACGCGACATCCGCCATCTGCAGGACCTGATGGCGGGCCTGCGCGCCTGCCAGGGCGTGATCCGGGTCGACCGCACCCGCAACTGAACCTGCCTGCCGACACGGCATTCGTGACATCACGACGACACGGCCGTGACATCCCGGCAACAATGCCTGCGCTGCGTGCATCACTCCACAGGAAGCCCCGCGTTTATCACGCAAGCTTCACGCGACATCGGAGCGCCCGCGTCTAATCCGGCCGCGTTCCAGGCGGCGATTCGTGAGGCAGAGACGATGCAGGGAACCCAGGGGATCCAGCGCCACCGCACCATCTTCATCTCGGATGTGCATCTGGGCACGCGCGGCTGCCGCAGCGACTTCCTGATCGACTTCCTGCGCCGGACCGAGAGCGAACAGCTCTACCTCGTGGGCGACATCGTCGATGGCTGGCGCCTGCGCAAATCCTGGTACTGGCAGCCCGAGTTCGACGAGGTGATGCGCCTGATCCTCGAGAAGGCCAAGCGCGGCACCCGCATCGTCTACATCCCGGGCAACCACGACGAGATGTTCCGCCAATGGCTCGGGCTGCAGGTGGCCGGCGTGACCATCGCCGGCGAGGCGGTGCACGAGGCCGCCGACGGCCGGCGCTACCTCGTCCTGCACGGGGATGAGTTCGACGGCGTGATCCGCTACGCGAAGTTCCTCTCCTACCTCGGTGACTGGGCCTATGACATCGCCCTGCTGCTCAACCGCTGGTTCAATGCGGCGCGGCTGCGGCTCGGCTATCCCTACTGGTCGCTCTCGCAATGGCTCAAGCGCCAGGTCAAGGAGGCGGTGAAAGCGATCGACCGCTTCGAGACGGCGCTCGCGCTGGAGGCACGCCGGCGCGGCCTTGACGGCGTGGTCTGTGGCCACATCCACCATGCGGAGATGCGCGAGGTGCACGGCGTGCTCTACATGAACGATGGCGATTGGGTGGAGAGCTGCACCGCCCTCGTCGAGGATTTCGACGGCCGCTTCCGCCTCATCGACTGGGTGGCCGAAAACCGCTTCCCGATGTGGCGCCCCGCCGCCCGCGCAGCCGAAGCGGTGCCGGCGTGAGCCTTGCCGCAGCCCAGCCGCGGCCGCTCCCTCTGCCCGAGGGGGGACTGCTGCGCATCCTCATCGTCTCCGACGCCTGGATGCCGCAGGTCAACGGCGTCGTGCGCACCCTCTCGACCGTGGCCGGGCTGCTGCGCGCCCGCGGCGATGTGGTGGAGGTGATCGGCCCCGACCGCTTCCCCACCCTGCCTCTGCCGAGCTACCCCGACATCCGCCTCGCCCTGCTGCCCGGCCGCCGGCTGGCGCGGCTGATCGAGGACTTCGCCCCCGACGCCCTCCACATCGCCACCGAGGGGCCGCTCGGCTGGACGGCGCGGCGGCTCTGCCGCGCACGCGGTTGGCCCTTCACCACAAGCTTCCACACCCGCTTCCCGGACTATGTGCAGGCGCGCACCGGCCTGCCCACGGCCCTCTCCTGGGCGGTGCTGCGTCGCTTCCACAATGCCTCGGCCGCGACCATGGCTGCCACCGCCTCGCTCGAGCGGGAGCTGCGCGAGCGGGGCTTCGCCCGCGTCGTGCGCTGGAGCCGGGGTGTGGATCTCTCCCTCTTCCATCCCGGGCCGCGCGATGCCTTTGCCCACCTGCCGCGGCCGATCTTCCTCTATGCCGGGCGGGTGGCGGTCGAGAAGAACCTGGAGGCCTTCCTCTCCCTCGATCTGCCGGGCAGCAAGGTGGTGGTGGGCGACGGGCCGCAGCGCGCCGAACTGGCCGCCCGCTTTCCCAGCGTGCATTTCGCCGGCTGGCGGATGGGCGAGGCGCTGGCCGCCGCCTATCGCGCCGCGGACGTCTTCGTCTTCCCCTCGCGCACCGACACCTTCGGCCTCGTCCTGCTCGAGGCGATGGCCTGCGGCACGCCGGTGGCCGCCTTCCCGGTGCCGGGGCCGATCGATGTGCTGGCCGGCAGCGGCGCGGCGGCGCTCGATGGCGATCTGCGCGCGGCCTGCCTGCGCGCCCTCGCCCTGCCGCGGGAGGCGGCCCGCCGCCATGCCGAACGCTTCTCCTGGGCCGCCTCGGCCGACATCTTCCGCAGCCACCTCGTCGCCATCCCTCGCCGAGCGGGCTGAGGGGCGGAGCTCACCGGAAGATCGGCACCGCATCCTCCGGGATGGGCGGCGGCGGCGGCAGGTCGATGCGCACGCTCGCCGGATCGATCTGCGGGCCGGAGGAGAGCCAGTAGGTCACGCTCTCCGGCCAGGCGATGACGATCGCCACCAGCAGCAGCTGCAGGCACAGCCAGGGGATGGCGCCCAGATAGATGTCCTTGGTCAGCACTTCCCGCGGGGCGATGCCGCGCAGATAGAACAGCGCGAAGCCGAAGGGCGGGTGCATGAAGCTGGTCTGCAGGTTGATGCAGAGCAGCACGCCGAACCAGACCAGGTTGATGTCGAGCTTGGCCGCCACCGGCGCCAGCAGCGGGACCACGATGAAGGCGATCTCGAAGAAGTCGAGGAAGAAGGCCAGCAGGAAGACGAAGACGTTGACGAAGATCAAAAACCCCGTCTGCCCGCCCGGCAGGTGGGAGAGCAGATGCTCGATCCAGTGCCCGCCATCCACGCCCTGAAAGACCAGGCTGAAGACGGTCGCCCCGATCAGGATGAAGATCACCATGGCGGTGATGCGCATGGTGTTGCCCATCGCCTCGCGCAGCAGCCGCCAGGAGAAGCGGCCGTTGATCCAGGCCAGCACGATGGCGCCGATCGCCCCCATCGCCCCGGCCTCGGTCGGCGTCGCCAGGCCGAGGAAGATCGTGCCCAGCACCAGGAAGATCAGCACGATCGAAGGCACCATCCCGCGCGCCACGCGCCAGTAGAGCTGCCAGCTGCGCGGCGCCAGGGCCTCGGGCGGCAGGGGCGGCACCTTGTGCGGGGCGATGATGGACACGGCCAGGATGAACAGGATGAACAGCAGGATCTGCAGGAAGGAAGGCCCGATCGCGCCGGCATACATGTCGCCCACCGACACCCCCATCTGATCGCCCAGCACGATCAGCACGAGGGAGGGCGGAATGACCTGGGTGATGGTGCCGGAGGCCGCGATCACCCCGGTCGCGATGCGCATGTCATAGCCGTAGCGCATCATGACCGGCAGGCTGATCATCCCCATCGCGATCACGCTGGCGGCCACCGTGCCGGTGATGGCGCCGAGCACCGCCCCCACGATGATCACGGCATAGGCAAGGCCGCCCGGGATCTTGCCGAAGATCTGCCCGGTGCCCTCGAGCAGATCCTCGGCCAGCCCGCAGCGCTCCAGGATCGCGCCCATCAGCGTGAAGAAGGGGATGGCCAGCAGCAGATCGTTGGAGAGGATGCCGAAGACCCGCAGCGGCAGGTTCCACAGGAAGGCCTCGGTGAAGAAGCCGAGCTCGATCGCCAGGAAGCCGAAGAACAGCCCGAGCGCGCAGAGGCTGAAGGCCGCCGGGAAGCCAAGCAGCAGGAACAGGATCAAGCCGCCGAACATCAAGGGCGGCATCATCTCGACGCTCATTGCTCGGGCTTGCGGTATTCGAGGAAGGCGCCCTCGCCCATCTCGATCCCGCGCAGCACGGCGATGCGCTTGATGAGCTCCGAGAGGCCCTGGGCCACCATCAGCGCAAAGCCGACCGGCAGCAGGAGCTTGACCGGCCAGCGCAGCAGCCCGCCCGGATTGGGGCTGTGCTCGTTGCGCAGCCAGGAATCGAGGAAGAAGGGCCAGGTCATCCAGGCAAGCAGCGCCATCCCCGGCAGCAGGAAGAGGGCCAGGCCCAGGATGTCGATCCACAGCCGCCCGCGATGCCCGACCCAGCCGTAGAACAGGTCGACCCGGACATGCTCGTTGCGCAGCAGCGTATAGGAGGCGCCGAGCATGACCATCGCGGCGAAGAAATACCACTGCGCCTCGAGCAGCGCGTTGTTCGAGACCGAGGCGCCGTAGCGCAGGAAGGCATTGCCGGCCGAGACCAGGCAGGCGAGCAGCACCGCCCAATCGGCCAGCCGCCCGCAGCGGGTGGACAGCCAGTCCACCCATCGGCTGAAGGCAAGGGCAGCGCGCATCACGGGCAGCTGGCGCGCCCCGGGTGCCGGGCGGTTCGGACAGCAGAGAGGCTCATCGACGCAACAGCTTCCCTCGCCATGGCCGAGGCCAGGGCCGGCTGGCCGATGCTCGGCGGCGGCCGGCCTCGCGCATATCCCCCTCGCCCTGGACGCAACCGCCACGGGCTTGACGTTCTAGTTTCACATTCCGCGCGGCTGCGCCAGCCACCTCTGGCCCCTTCCCCGGCTTGGCCGCCCTCGCGCATGGTGAAGCGGCCAGGGGGACCGATTCGCCTGCCATGCTTGCCGCGCTGCCGCTGCTGATCGCCCTCCTGCCGCTGCTCGCGCTGCCGGCCGCGCTCGGATGGCGGCGGCTGACCTGCGGGGCGGCTGCCTTTCTCGCGCTGTCGCTGGCGGGAGTGGCGCTGGCTGCGCTGGCCGGCAGCGGCCGGGGTGCGATGGCCCTGCCCTTGGGTCCGCCCTGGGGGGCCATGCTGGTCGGGCTCGATGCCCTCGGGGCCTTCTTTCTCCTCGTCTTCGGCCTCTCCTCCGCCTTGCCCCTGGCTCTGCCCGGGGCAGAGGACAGGCGCGGCCTGCTCGCCATCCCGCTCCTGCTCTGCGGCGGCGCCCTGGCGGCCGCCGCCCAGGATGGCTTCACCTTCCTGCTTGGCATCGAGCTGGCCTGGCTCGGCGCCTGGGCGGGGCTGGCCACGGGGCCGGAGGTGGCACGGCGCTTCCTCGCACAGGGCCTGGTGGGCGGCGCCTGCCTGATGGCGGCGATGGGCCTGCTCTCGGCCGGGGCGGGGTCCCTCAGCTTTGCCGCGATGGCCGCCGCCCCCCCCGAAGCTGCGCTTGCCGCCGGTGCCTTCCTGCTCGCCGCGGTCGGGCTGATCGCCAAGGCCGGGCTGTGGCCCGCCGGCCCGGCGCCGGATGCGGCAGCACCGGCCCCGGGGGCCATGCTCGCCGTGCTCGCCTTGCCGCCGCTCGCGCTGCTGGCCGGGATGCGGCTGCTCGCCGTGCTGCCGGGCCCGGCCCAGCCTGGGGGCTGGGCCCTGCCGCTGCTCATGTTTGGGGCTGCCACCCTGCTCGCCGGCGGGAGCCATGCCCTGGCCGCGCCGAGCCTGGCTGCCGTGGCGGCGGGGCTTGCGCGCTGCCTCTCAGGGCTGATGGTGATGGCCCTGGCCGCCGGGCTGCTGCTGCGCGGCGCCGATCTGACCCCGGCCGCGGCCCCGGCCCTGGCGGCTGCGCTGCTGCTGGCGCTGGTGCAGCTGCCTGCCCTCGGGCTGCTCCTTCTC
>JANWYF010000106.1 GCA_025057055.1 Rhodovarius sp.
CCCCCGCGCGGCGGCCTGGCGCAGGATTTCGGCGGCGATCGCCTCGGGCGAGGGCTCCGCGCTGCCGGTCATGGCACGAGCCATGTCGCGCTGTCGGGGTCGAAGGTGAAGAGGGCGCGGCGATGCCCGGCGGCATCCAGCCAGAGCCACTCCAGCCGATGAAAGCGCAGCATCAGCACGGCGAAATGGGGCCGACCGGCGTCCGGGTCGCGCGGGGCGGGCGGAGGGCTGGCCACCGGCGTGCCGGGGGCGGCTTCGATCGCATAGCACATGCGCGAGGAGGGGCGGGAGGCGGCCCAGGCGGCATCGGCCAGCGCATCCTCCCGGTGGATGGAGAGCCGGCCCTCGAGCCGGAGCTGCACCTGCGCCCGGGGGTCGTAGACATGCAGGGCGGCGCGCGGGTCGGCCAAGGCCTCGGCCAGCTTGGCGCTGCGCGCATCGCTGTGCAGGCGCAGCTGCCGGGCCGCCGGGTCGAAGCCGCGCAGCACGAGCGTGCGCGCGCGCGGTGCCCCGTCGCGGCCGATGGTGGCCAGGGTCGGCGTATGGAAGGGGCTGTGCCGATCAGCCACCCCGCGGGCGAGCAGGGCGAAGGCCTCGCGCAGCGTGGCCGCCAGATCATCGGCGAAGGCGGGGCGCGGCTTCATCCGGCGATCGCCTGGGCGAGGGCGCGGCCGGAGAGGAAGGCGGCCTCGGCCCCCCCGCCCGGGCAGAAATCCCCCGCCAGCCCGATGCCCCGCCGCGCATCCCACAGGAAATCGCGCCCGAGCGGCCGTTCGACCAGCGCATAGCGCCAGCGATGGGCCGTCTGCGCCAGCGGCGGCGGGGCCGGCAAGAGGGCGCTGAGCTGCGCCGCGACCTGCTCCGCCGGCTCATCCAGATGGCGGCGCGACCATTCGGCGTCGGCCTGGACCACCCAGGCCTCGGCCGCATCCCGGCCAGGCTTGGCGCTGTTGCGCGCCGCCCAGGCGATCGGCCCCCGCCCGCGCAGCAGATCGGGCAGCGGCAGCGGCTCGGCGAAGGCGGCAAGCCAGCTCCAGCACGGTGCATAGACGACCCCGCCCAGCTGCTCGGCCAGGTCGGGGGCGATCGGGGCAAGCAGCGCCGCCGATTGCGGCGCCGGGGCGGTCAGCACCACCGCGCGGAAGGGTCCGTAGCGCTCTCCTGCCGCATCGGCCAGCATCCAGCCGCCTGGAGCCCTCGCCAGCGCGGTGATGGTCACGCCGTTGCGGCAGTCGAGCCCCGCGGCCAGTGCGCGCGGCAGGGCAGAGATGGTGGGCAGGGGGATAAGCTGCCCGGCCTCCGGCCAGCTGGCGCAGGGCAGGCCGGCGAGCAGGCCGGCGAAGGCCGGATCGCGCGGTTCGAGATATTGCGCGCCGTGGTCGATCGCGATGGTGCGGCCCGCCGCCTCCAGCCGACGGGTGGCCAGGCGCCCCCCCACCCCGCGCCCCTTGTCGAACAGCCGCACGGCGATGCCGCGTTCGGCCAGGGCGCGGGCGCAGGAGAGGCCGGCCAGCCCGGCGCCCAGGATCGCGATGCTCATGGTTCGGGCGCCGGTTCGCCTTCTCGGGGTTCGCCCCCCGCGGCGGCGATGACGCGGGCCATCGCCTCGGCCGCGCGGGCGACGGCGTCGGCATCGGTCCCCTTGGCGACCAGCGCCACCCCGCCGCGCACCGGCGGCGGGCGGAAATAGGGGTAGCTGCCGATCTCGAGCATGGGGAAATCCCGCTGCACCTCGGCCAGGGCGGCGGCGATCTGCCCTTCGAAGATGCCATCGGCATGCACGGTTGCCGAGACCACCGGCCGGCCGCGCGCCAGCCGCGGGGCCAGGGCGCGGAACATCGCCTGCATGATGCGCGGCACCCCGGCCAGGACATGGACATTGCCGATGGAGAAGCCAGGGGCGATGGTCGCCTCGTTCTCGATCAGCACCGCCCCGCGCGGCATCGTCGCCATCCGCTGGCGTGCCGCGTTGAAATCGCCGGGCGGGTTCTGGCTCGCGTAGTATTCGGCCAGCCGCTTCCAGGCGACCGGGTGCGGTTCCCAGGGCACGCCGAAGGCCTTGGCCACGCATTCGCTGGTGATGTCGTCATGCGTCGGCCCGATGCCGCCGGTGGTGAAAACGTGCGTGTATTTCGCGCGCACCTCGTTGATCGTGGAGACGATCATCTCCTCGACGTCCGGGATCACCCGCGCCTCGCGCACCGGGATGCCGAGCGCGCCGAGCTCGCTGGCCAGGAAGCGCAGGTTCTGGTCCTGGGTGCGGCCGGAGAGCACCTCATTGCCGATGATGAGCACGCAGGCGGTCGGGTTCTCGGCCTGCTCCTCGGCGGTCATCGTCACAGCATCTCCCTCAGCATCGCCACCAGCGGCTGATCGGCCGGCGGCATCGGATATTCGGCCAGGCGCTGCGGGCGCACCCAGGCCAACCGCTGCCCCTCCCGCGGGCGTAATGTGCCGCGCCAGCGCCGGCAGACAAAGAGCGGCATCAGCAGGTGAAAATCCGGATAGGCGTGGGAGGCGAAGCTGAGCGGGGCGAGGCAGGCGGCCGCCACCTCGATGTCGAGCTCCTCCCTCAGTTCGCGGATCAGCGCAGCCTCCGGGCTCTCGCCGGGGGCGATCTTGCCGCCCGGGAACTCCCACAACCCGGCCATCGGTTTCCCCTGGGGCCGCTGCGCCAGCAGCACCCGGCCATCCGCATCGATCAGGGCGCAGGCCACCACCAGCACGAGCGGCAGGCCGGATGCGGCGGGGGCGGCCGGGACGGGCTGTCCGGTTGCGGCGGCTTGCGCGGCGAGAGCTGCCGTTTCACCGGCCGGCGGGGCCGCCGCCATCCCGAAGCCGCGCGCGCCGGCCCCCGCCTCGCGCCGGAACAGGCGCACCGGCATCACCCGGTTGCGCGAGAGATAGGGCTCGCTCCCCTCGCCCACCTCGACGAAGCCCAGGGCGCGCAGCACGGCATGGGAGGCGTGATTGTCCGCCAGAGCCGAGGCGGCGAAGCGCCGCAGCCCGAGCTCGCGCTCGGCCCAGGCGAGCAGGGCCCCTGCCGCCTCGCGCGCCAGGCCGCGCCCCCAATAAGCGCGGCCGATCCAGTAGCCGAGCTCCGCCGCCTCCTGCCGCCCGAGGGTGAGACCGACGCAGCCCACCAGGGTCCCTGCCTCGGTGACCGCAAGGTGATAGCCCTCTCCCCGCTCGGCCTGGCGGCGGGTCGAGGCGATCCACTCCTCGGCCCGGGTGCGGCTGTAGGGGAAGGGGACACGGGCCAGGTTCCCGGCCACCGAATAGTCGTTGACCAGCCGATGCAGCTCGGTCGCATCGGCCGCCTCCAGCGGGCGCAGCAGCAGCCGGGCGGTCGCGATGGGGGCGATCATGGCCCGGGCTTGCGCGCCACCAGCAGCGCATCCAGCACCACGCGGCCGCTGCCGGTGCCGACCAGCGCATTGAGCGGACGGCGCAAGAGAGCAGCCAGCGCGAGGCGCAGATGCAGCGGCCAGGAGTGGCGGAAGGCCGTCTCCGGACTGGCCTTGGGCATCAGGCGATGCAGCCAGTAGTAGCCCTCGCGCAGGGCGGGGCCGCCTTCGACCTCCCGCGCCTCGATCACGCTCAGCCCCAGGCTTTCGGCGAAGCGGCGAAAGCCCGCGGGCGACCACCAAGTCAGGTGATGTGGCGGAGCGTTGATCACCATGTTCGGGATTTCGGTCATGGTCGAGGGCCAGGTCGGCCCGGCCAGGATCAGAAGCCCGCCGGGCTTGAGGCAGGCCAGCATCTCCTGCGCGAGCTGCCGCGGCTCCTCGACATGCTCGATCACCTGGAAGGCGGTCACCACATCGTAGTGCTCCGGCCGGCGGGCGGCGTGTTCCGCGGCGGTCTCGGGCAGCACGCCGGCCGATGCGTAGCGGTCGGCATGGGGGTCGATCGCGGTGTAGCGGGCATCGCGCAGCAGCGTGCCGAAGGCGCCATTATGCCCGCCCACATCGAGCACGGCATCACCGGGGCGGATATGCGGCAGGGCGGCCAGGAAATCGGACCGGTCGGTGGCCGGACGCGACATCCAGCCGCGCACCGTAAAACCGCGATAGAGCGCCTCGTAAAAGGCGGCATCCCCAGCTCGGGCCGGGCTGAAGAAGGTCACGCCGCAGCTGCAGGCATAGTGGGTGGGGGTTGGCATCGGCCCGGGATCGACCCCGAATTCCGCCCGCCAGAGCGCGCGCAGCAGCGGCCCCGGCACGCGCTGCAGGACGCGGTGGTCGGCCCCCCCGCAGGCGGGGCAGAGGGGTCCTCTCGGGTCGGGCGCGGTCATCCCATGGCCTCCACTCTGGCGCTGCCGTCGCGCTCTATCCGATAGGTGATC
>JANWYF010000119.1 GCA_025057055.1 Rhodovarius sp.
GATGGCCGAAGCTGCCGCCTACCCCTCATGACCCTGGTGCTCACTCTCGGCGAACCCGCCGGCATCGGGCCCGAGATCACCGCCGCCGCCTGGCGGGCGCTGCACCGTCAGGGGCCCGTCTTCTGCTGGATCGGCGATGCCGGCCTGATCCCCCAGGTGCCGGTGGCACACATTGCCGCCCCTGAAGAGGCCGCCGCCTGCTTCGCCGAGGCGCTGCCCGTCCTCCACCGCCCCCTGCCCGCCCCGGTCCTGCCTGGCCGCCCATCCCCCGCCACCGCCCCGGCCGTGCTCGCCAGCATCGAGGAGGCGGTGGCACTCGCCCGCGCCGGGCGGGCCGCGGCCGTGGTCACCAACCCGGTGCAAAAGGCGGTGCTGACCGCTGCCGGCTTTCCCCATCCGGGCCATACCGAGTTCCTCCACACCCTGGCCCCGGCCGCGCCGCGTCCGGTCATGCTGCTCGCTTGCCCCGAACTGCGCGTGGTGCCGGTGACGGTGCATGAGCCGCTGCGCCAGGCGATTGCGCGCCTGACCCCTGAGCTGATCGAGGAGGTGGCGGTGATCGCGCATGACGGGCTCCGGCGCGATTTCGGCCTGCCGGCGCCGCGCCTGGCGGTGGCGGGCCTTAACCCCCACGCCGGGGAGGGGGGCAGCCTCGGGCGTGAGGAGATCGAGATCGTCGCTCCGGCGGTGGAGGCGTTGCGCGCCCGAGGGATCGATGCGCGCGGGCCGCTGCCGCCCGATACCATGTTCACCGCCCTCGCCCGGCCGCGCATGGACTGCGCGATCTGCCTCTACCACGATCAGGCGCTGATCCCGCTCAAGACGCTCGACATGGCAGGCGGCGTCAATGTCACGCTCGGGCTGTCGATCATCCGCACCAGCCCCGACCACGGCACCGCGCTCGATATCGCGGGGCGGGGCCTCGCCGATGCCTCTTCGCTGATCGCGGCCATCCGGCTGGCGGCGGAGCTGGCGGCCAACCGGGAAAGGCAATGCTCATGAGGCTATCGGTGAATGTCGACCATGTGGCCACGCTCCGGAACGCGCGCGGCGGGCATTTCCCCTGCCCGGTCGAGGCGGCGCGGCTGTGCATGGCCGCCGGGGCGGATGGCATCACCGTCCATCTGCGGGAGGACCGCCGCCACATCCGCGACCGCGACGTCGAAAGGCTGGCCAGCGAGGTTTCCACCCGCCTCAACCTCGAGATGGCGGCCACCCCCGAGATGGTGGCGATCTGCACCCGTCTGGCCCCGCCCGCCTGCTGCATCGTGCCCGAGAAGCGGGCGGAGCTGACCACCGAGGGCGGGCTCGACGTCTTCTCGCCCAGCCCCTTCCTGCGCGAGGCGATCGCGCGCATCGCCGCACGCGGCACCGAGGTCGCGCTCTTCATCGAACCCGACCCGGCAGCGGTGGAGGCGGCGGCCGCACTCGGGGCGCAGGCGGTGGAGCTGCACACCGGCCGCTATGCGGAAGGTGCCGCCGAGGGCCGGGCGGAGGAGCTGGCGCGCATCGCGCGGGCGGCGAAGCGGGCGCGAGAGCTCGGCCTTGCCTGCCATGCCGGGCATGGGTTGAGCTATGCGACAATCGGGCCGATTGCGGCCCTGCCCGAGATCGAGGAGGTAAGCATCGGGCATTTCCTGGTCTCGACCGCGATTTTCGAAGGCCTGGGCGAGGCGGTGCGGCGGATGAAGGCGCTGATCGCGGCGGCCCGCCGCGGCTGAGCGCCCCCCGCCCCTCCCCCCTCAATCGATGCTGAGTTGCAGGCGGCGGACCAGGGCCTGTTCGTGCTGCAGATGCTCCTCGGCCCAGGCCAGATATTCCGCCGGCCCCAGATATTCGTCGGGCATGTCGAAGCGGCGCATATAGTCCTGCACCCGCGGATGGTAGTGGGCACGGCGCAGCGCACGGTGCAGGCGCTCTACCACCTCGGGCGCCATCCCGCGCGGACCCGCAATCCCGTAGGGCGAGGTGACGACCATCCCGTAGCCGAGCTCGAGAAGCGTGGGCACATCGGGAAAGGCGGCCAGCCGCTCGCGCGTCCAGACAACGAGCAGCCGCAGCTGGCCTGACTCCACCGCCGGGGCCCAGGTGTTGGAGCCGGCGATCGCGTGGATCTGCCGCCCGAGCAGGGCGTTCAGCGCATCGCTCGCGCCGCGGTAGACGATATGCTCCATGCGCACATTCTCCCGCGCGCAGAGCTCCTCCATCGCGAGATGGTTGGTGGTGGCGATACCCGATGTGGCGTAGGTGATCCGCTCCGGCGCGGCACGGGCAGCGGCCCAGAGATCGGCCAGGCTGCGCCAGGGGCTGTCGGCACGCACCACGATGCCGAAGACGAAGCCGCTCTGGCGCATGATGTAGGTGAAATCCCGGATCGGGTCCCAGCTGCGCGCCCGCGTCAGCAGCGGGTGGCGCATCACCGAGAGGTGATGGTGAGCGAGCGTGTAGCCGTCCGGGCGGGCCTGGTTGACCAGGAAAGAGGCCGCGAGCGTGCCGCGCGCGCCAGGACGGTTTTCGATCACGAAGGGCTGACCGAGCTCCTCGGCCGCGATGTCGAAGGTCAGGCGCAGGAAGCCGTCGAGCACGCCGCCCGGTGACCAGGGGATGAGGAAGCGGATCGGCCGGTCGGGAAAGCCGCCCTGGGATAAGGCCGGCGCCGGGAGGGCGGCCAGAAGCAGTCCGGCACGGCGGCGCGGGATCGGCGGCATGGGTCACCTCCCCTGCTGCGGGAGGCAAGCCTGCCACGCGGGAGCTGCGGGCCGCCAGCGGAAGTTGCGGGAGGGGCGAGCGCGTTCAGCCGCAGGGGCAGCCCGGGGTGGGGCCGCGGCTGCCGCGTACCACGTGATGGTCGATCCATTCCGCGACCAGCCGCCGCGCCTCGGCCAGCGAGGCTTCGGGATGGTGGACGCGATAGAGGGTGGTGCAGGCCTGGAAGGCCGAGAGATCCTCGATCCCGGCCTCGCGCAATTCGCGATAGGCGGTGACCACGGCGCGCTCGCAGCGGCGGGCGATGTGACTGTCGTCGCGAGCCATGGAGAGCCTCCTCCGGCGCTCGGCCGACCGAGCGGAGGACTCGGGCGGCCAGTTGCGAACCGTTCGCAACTGGCGGAAGGTTAGCGCCCCGCCCGCGCCGCTGCAAGGCGTGGGCGCGAGCAGACCAGGCGCGGCCTGGGGAACCAGGGCCATGATGCGCGCCGGATGGAGGCCGCGGCGGCGGCCGGCCTCTTCGACCCGAGGGACCGGGACCCGGCATCCGGCCCCCCGGCGCAGGGGCAGCCGGAGGGCTGCCGTGCAGCTGCGGCGGGCAGTCAGCCGATGGTCGGAGAGATGGACGCGCAGATCGGCGGCGTGCCGGCCCAGGAGGGACGCTCCGGTCGGGCCGCCCTGCCCTGGTCGGGGCGGGCCGCAAGGGCTTAGCCCAGCAGGCGGATACGGGGCGGGCCTGCCGGAGAGGAGGCGCCGGCTCCTGCTGCCAGCGGCCGTCCAGGCGGATGGTGGCGCATAGCCCCAGGCTTGGCCGTCGGGCGAGGGTCGCCTCCGCGGCGCGGCGGAGGGGTGCGGGCGGGCCGGGAGGGACAGGGCGCGTCAGGCCGGCAGGGCGGTGCGGCCCCCGGCGGGGTTTTCACGACGAGATCACATCCTCGTGAGTTGTAGAGTTGATCGCTTTACTCAACCAGGGCGCTAGGCCAACCCATTAATCATTGCACATGCGCGAGGCAAAAGCGGCGATGGACACGCAGGTTCGGCAGGAGACGGTGAGCAGACAGATCGCCCGTCCGGAGGCGATCCGCGCCTGTATTGCGGCCCTGGCAGCCGAGGCCTTCGAGGCCGGGCATATTCGTGCTGCCCGCCTGCTGGCCCATACCGCCGCGCTGCTGGCCCTGCCGCAGCTCTGGGATGGTGCAGGCCGCCCGTAGGGCCCCCCTCAGCGGCTGCCGAAGGTGAAGGCACCCGGCATGGTGCCTCCCTCCTCGGCCTTCGGGGCCTGATCCGCGCGCGCGGCCGCCTGCTGGGCCTGGGCGTCTTTGAGCTTCTGTTCGATCTGGCGGACCAGTGCGACCATCGCATTGGCAATGCCGGGCAGCTGCACCAGCGGGACGACGAGCAGCCCGGCCGGTTCCGCCTTGCCATCCCCCGCGAGGCGGCCGAAGGTGATGCGCGCCACCGCATGATGGACGGACGCATCCTGGATGCCGTCGGCGAAGATCAGGGGCTTGTCGGTCATGGCTGCTCCTTGGGAGGCGGTGGCGGTCACTGTTCGCGGAAGGCGCGGTAGAGGCTGTCCCGGATCGGCTGCGTCAGATAGCGCCAGAGGCTGCGCCGGCCGATCTGGATATGCGCCTCCACCGGCATGCCGGGCACCAGGAAGACCCCGGGCAGCCGGGCAAGCTGGTCCTCGTCGATCTCGATGTGGCTGCGGAAATAGGCCGCCCGGGTGGCCGGGTCGATCGTCACATCGGCGGCGACGAAGGTCACATGGCCGTGCAGATAGGGCACCAGGCGCTGCTTGAAGGCCGGCAGCCGAACCTCGGCCTGCAGGCCGGGGTGGACGACGTCGATGTCGAAGGGCTGGACGTGGACCTCGGCCACCAGGCGGTCGCGTGCCGGCACCAGGTCCATCACCGGATCGCCGGGGCGCACCACCGCGCCCACGGTGAAGACGCGAAGGTTGACGATGGTGCCGGCCTCGGGCGCGGTGATCTCCCGCCGGATCGCCACATCGCGGGCGGCGCGCAGGCGCTCCTCCACCTCATGCAGGCGGGCGGTGACGTCGCGCAGTTCGGCGTTGACCTCCTGCGCGCGCTGGCGCCGCAGCTGTTCCATGCTGCTGCGCGCCTCCTCGATCGCGGCGCCGGCGCGCTCGATCTGGCCCTGGATGTCCTGGATCTGCCCTTCCAGCCCGGCCTGGGCGCGCTGCACCGCGAGCAGTTCGGGCAGCCGCGCCAGGCCCTGCGCGACCAGGCCGCGGCGCATCTGCTCCTCCTGCCGGATCAGCTCGAGCTGCCGCAGAGAGGCGGCAAGCTGCCCCTGCGCCGATCCGATCAGCGCCTGATGCTGGGCTATGCGCGCCTCCAGCACCAAGAGCTGGCTTGCCAGCGCGGCGCGCCGCGCCTCGAACAGAGCGCGCTGGCCGGTCATCGCCTCCTCCGCCCGCGGGTCCCCGGCGGCGGCCAACTCGGCCGGGAAGCGCAGTTCGGCAGCCCCTTCGGCCTCCGCCAGCAGCCGGGCCTGCTGGGCGAGCAGGGCGATGCGCTGGGCCCGCGCCGCCTCGAGGTTTGCGCTGGCCTGCACATCATCCAGGCGCATGACGACGTCCCCAGCCTCCACCCGGCTGCCGTCGCGCACCAGGATCTCGCGCACGATCCCGCCCTCGAGGTGGGAGAGGGTGCGGCGCGTCCCCTCCACCTTGATCACGCCGGGGGCGATCGCGGCCTCGGCCAGCGGGGCGCTCACCGCCCAGGCCATGAAGCCGCCGAAGAAGCCGATCATGGCAATGAGCCCGATGGCGATGGGCAGCCGCGTCTGCGGCCGCGGTGCATCCAGCAGGGCCAGAGGGGGCAGCATCCGCCCCGTCCCGGCCGCGGCCGGCGCAGGCAGCACGGCGGGCGGATCAGCGGGCGGCATAGGGGGACCGGCAGGCGCGGCCATCTCAGCCCACCCCCTGCTGCGGCATGCCCGGCCCGGACAGCCCAGCCGGCCGTGGCGGCGCCATCAGGCGCTTCAGAACCTCCGCCCGCGGACCGATCATCTCGATGGCACCGTCCTTGAGCACCAGCACCTTATCCACCCCCTGCACCAGCGCCGGACGGTGGCTGACCAGCACCACGGTGGTGCCGCGGGCCTTCAGCGCCTCCAGCGCGCGGGTGAGCGCCGCCTCGCTGTCGCCATCCAGGTTGGAGTTCGGCTCATCCAGCACCACGAGCCGCGGCTGGCCGAACATGGCGCGGGCCAGCCCGATCAGCTGCCGCTGCCCGCCGGAGAGGAAGGTTCCGCCCTCCCCGATCTCGGTGTCATAGCCCTGCGGCAGGCGCAGGATCATCTCGTGACAGCCGGCGAGCTTGGCCGCCTCGATCACCAGCGCGGGGTCGGCATCGCCCATGCGGGCGATGTTGCGCGCCACCGTGCCGTCGAAGAGCTCCACATCCTGGGGCAGATAGCCGACATGGCGGCCGAAATCTTCCCGCGGCCAGAGGAAGACATCCGCCCCGTCGAGCCGGACATGGCCGGAACTCGGCTGCAGGACGCCGATCAGCAGCCGTATCAGCGTCGTCTTGCCCGCTGCGGAGGGGCCGATGACCGCGAGCGACTCCCCAGGCGCGAGGGTGAAATGCACCCCCTTGATCATCGGCACGGCCTGGCCCGGGAAGGCGTAGGAGACCCGTTCGACCGAGAGATGCCCGCGCGGGGGGGGCAGCGCCATCCCCTCGGGCCGCAACCGCGGCAAGGCGAGGAAGGCTTGCAGCCGCCGATAGGACTGGCGCGCCGCCACCAGGCTCTTCCATCCACCGATCAGCTGCTCGACCGGGGCAAGGGCACGGCCCATGATGATCGAGGCGGCGATCGAGGCCCCGGCCGTCAGCTGCTGCTGCAGCACGAGCCAGGCGCCAAGCCCCAGCACGCCGATCTGCACCGCCAGCCGAATGAATTTGGTCGCACCGAGGATCAGCGCCGCACGATCGGCCGCGCGCAGCTGCGGCGGCAGCATACCCGCCACCGCCTCGCGCCAGCGGGCGAGCGCCGCCGGCAGCATGCCCATGCTGTCGATCACTTCGGCATTGCGGGCCAGCGCTTCCGCCCGCCGCTGGCTGGCCATCGCGGCCGTGTTCGCCTCGCGCAGCAGGCGGGCGGTGACGGCTTCATTCAGCATGGTCAGGCCGAGCAGCAGCACCGCACCGGCCAGCGCCATCCAGCCGATCAAGGGATGCAGCAGGAAGATGACCGCAAGATAGATCGGCACCCAGGGCACGTCATAGATCGACAGCATCGCCGGGCTGCCGAGAAAGCCGCGGCAGACGGCCAGATCGCGCAGCGCCTCCATCCGGTAGGGGCGGCCGCGCAGCTGCGCCTCCAGCGCGCGGGCGAAGGCTTCGGGCGCGACACGGGCCTCCACCCAATGGGCCAGCCGCTGCATCACCATCCCGCGCACCACCTCGAGCACGGCGACGATGCCGATCGCAAAGATCGCCAGCAGAGTGAGATAGAGCAGCGTGTCCGTGTTGCGGGTGGAGAGCACCCGGTCGAACACCTGCATCATGTAGACAGGGACGGTGAGCTGCAGGAAGTTCACCACGCCCGAAAAGGCCCCGACCACGACGAAGTGGCCGCGCACGGCGGCAAGCGACCGGGCAAGCGGCGTTGCCTTCAGCGGATCGGGACCGAAGAGCCCAGGGCGCAGGGGGATCATGCCGCCACCCCCTGCCCCGCCGACGGCGGCACGGCGGCGCCCGACATGCGAAGCGGCCAAGGATGCGGCCGCAGGGAGCGAAGCATGTCCCTCTCCGTCCTGGATCGGTGGGGGGCGGGGCCAGAGCCGATGCGCGGCCATGCCGGCCCGCCCCCCCGCGCCTCATGTCGCATGGTCATTTCAATCGCCGGTAAACGGCCCTCTCTCCCGGCTGCCCGCTCATCCTAGCACGGCGCATCAGCCTGTGACGGGGCCCCGCCCGCCCTGCCGGGGGCGGAAGATCACCTGGCGGGCGATCGCGAAGTTGATCAGCATGCCGGCGATCGCCCCCGCGGCGACGCCGAGCACAGGCCAGCGCGCCACGGTCGGCTCGAAGGTGACCAGTGCGGCATAGGTGCCGTAATTGGCCGCAAAGCCCAGGAGATTGAGCAGCAGAAACATCGCCCATTGCCGGCCCATGGGCTGGCCGGCGCCACGGTCGCGGAAGGTCCAGGCGCGGTTCATCGCCCAGTTGCCGCTGGCCGCTGCGATGTAGGAGACCACCCGCCCCCAATAAGGCCCAAGCCCAAGCCAGAGCATGACCATGAGCACCCCGGCATCGACCAGGAAGCCGAGCGTGCCCACCACCCCGAAGCGCAGGAACTGTCCCATCAGCTGCGGCATCGCCCAGGCTTAGGCGGAACCGCC
>JANWYF010000165.1 GCA_025057055.1 Rhodovarius sp.
GAGGCGTCATCCTGGGCGGTGGTCATCACCGGCTGCAGGTGAGCGTCGATCTGGAGCCGCAGGAGGGGCCGTAGCAGCTCCTCCTTCGGCTGTCTGCTCGCCTGGGCTCGCTGCCAGGGCGCGAGGCTTTGGCGGCAAGCCTGGACGGGCACGCCCGCCCGATCCCGTCCCCGTGCCACCTGCTCTAGGGGCCCAGCCGGATGGCGGCCAGGCCCTCTCGCAGCGCAACCGATCCCGGCTCCGGAAAGACCGGTCCGCCCGGCTCGAGCCCCGGGGGTATCTCCGCGCCCGGGCAGTCGGCCAGCGGGCAATAGCGGGTGGAGAGCGGCCGCCCGAAGAGGGGGACCGACTCCGCGCGGGCCAGAAAATAGATCCACCAGAAATACTCGACCCGCCCAGGCAGGCCCTGGAAACGCCCGGGGTGGCCGAGCAGCAGCAGCGCCTCCACCGGCTCGGCCCGGGCTTGGGCCTCGGCCGCGACCCTCTGCAGCATCGCTGCCATCTCCTGCCGGTTGTGCGCCTCCATCCGGCTGAAGCGGGCAAGGTCGGATGCGGCGGGCGGCAGGGCGACCAGCGGCAGCGCCGCGAGCAGGGCCATGGCCATGGAGCGCAGCGGTCCGGGAAGCGGCGCGGGCAGCAAGAGGGGGGTGGCGGCCAGGAGGGCCAAGCCCTGCCAGAGCAGCAGCGTGCCGCGCAGTTCGGGCAGGGGAATGCCGGTCGCCAGCGGCAAGGCCAGGGTTGCGCCCAGCATGGCGGCCGCGGCCAAGGCCAGCAGCCAGGCCCCGGAGGCGCGCAGGCAGGCCAGGCAGAGCGCGGCCGCCGCGGCGCAGAGGGGCAGCGCCAGCCCCTGCAGGGCGGCATCCCATTCCCGCAGATGATAGGCCAGCGCCGGCGTGAGTGCGGCCAAGCCGCGCGGCCGGTCCGGCCCGAGCAGGGCGAGCCGCCAGGGATCCTCGGCCAGGCCAAAACGGCCGAACATCCAGGCATTGAGCGCCAGGCCCGCCAGCGTGCCCGCCAGCAGGCCGGCCGCAGCCCCGCCCGCCAGCGCGACCAGGCGCGGCAGCGCACGGCGCGGCCAGGCCTCACCCTCGCGCGCGGCCAGGCCGAGAACGATCAGGGCAGCCCCGGCCACGGCAGCCAGCGCCAGCAGCTGATGGGCGAGCGCGAGCAGCAGCCCCCCGCCTGCGGCCACGGCGGCAAGCCATGGCGGGCGCTGGGGCGCCAGCCGGACCGCCACCACCATGGCCGCGAGCAGCAGGAAGCCGGGCAGGCTGGTCAGCGGCCACATCAGGAGCGAAAGCGCCGCCGGATTGGCAGCAAGCGCCAGGGCCAGCAGCGCCATCGCGGGCACGCGGCGCGGACCGGCCAGGGCCTCGGCCACCGTCACACAGGCAAGGACCCACAGCGCGAGGCAGGCGCGCAGAGCCATCGCCCCCGGCAGCGGGCCGAGCATGGCATTCCAGGCATAGGTGAGCCAGCGCCCCTCGCGCTCCAGATTGGGATGGTAGGTGAAGCTGCCCACGCGCCATTTCAGGTCGTCACCGAACAGGCCCGGATCCTGCCACGCCGGCCCGAGGGCGATGGCGAAGGCCGCGAGCAGCAGCGCGGCGATGAGGGCAGGCGGAAGAGCGGGCAAGAGGGCGGGAAGACGCTGGCCGGGCGGGGGCCGCGGCATGGGGATGTCCTGCAACTGGCCTGCCGGTGCAGGTGCCGCAGCCGCGCTGGCTTGTCCATGCGGGGGGCGCGGCGGTCTGTCCTGTGCTCCCCCGCGCGGTGGAGGCGGCTTGGCCTGGGCCCCCGCTGTCCGAGGCCGCCGGATCAGCCCGCAAGAGGGGAGGCGCCGACCGGGCCGGGGGCAGGGGCGGCCGGCCAGCTCAGCGCCCGCCCCTTGCCTGCGCGGGCGCGGCAGGCGAAGCCTTGACGATGATCCTGCCCCGCACCCCCACCCTGCTGATCGCCTGCGCCGTGACCGGCGCCGCCCTGGCCATGGGCCTGCGCCAAAGCTTCGGGCTTTTCCTGGCCCCGATGACCGGTGATCTCGGCTGGAGCAGCTCGGGCTTTGCGCTCGCGATCGCCCTGCAGGTGCTGCTCAACGGCATATTCCAGCCGATCTGCGGCCAGCTGGCCGACCGGATGGGGGCGCGGCCGGTGATCATGGGCGGGGCGCTGCTCTATGCCGGCGGGCTGGTCGGCATGGCGCTCTCTCGCGATGTGCTGACCTTTACCTTCTTCGCCGGCCTGGTGATGGGCGCGGCGGTCTCGGCGGCCGGGATGCCGATCATCTCCGCCGCCCTCACACGCCTGCTGCCCGAGGGTGTGCGCAGCCGGGCCGTCGGCATGGCCACCGCCGGCTCCTCCTTCGGGCAGTTCCTGGTGGTGCCGCTCGCCCAGGCCGGCATTTCGCTCGCCGGCTGGCAGGGCGCGCTGCTGCTGATGGCCGGGGCGGCGCTGCTGATGGCCCCGCTTGCTCTGCCCATGGATGATGCCGGCGCGCGCGCGGCCCGTGCCCGCGCGGCGGGCGCCGAGGAACCGGCGACGGAGGCGCTGCGCCGTGCCTTCGCCTCGGGCTCCTTCTGGTGTCTTTTCGCGGGCTTCTTCGTCTGCGGCCTGCATGTCTCCTTCCTGGCGGTGCATTTGCCGGGCTTCGTGGCCACCTGCCATCTGCCGGCGGCGGTGGGGGCGGGGGCGATCTCGCTGATCGGGCTGTTCAATGTGCTGGGCAGCCTGCTCTCCGGCGAAGTCTCGGCGCGCTGGAGCCGGCGCGGGCTGCTGGTGGCGATCTATGCCGCGCGCGGGGCGCTGATGACGGCCTTCCTTCTGGCCGAGAAGACCACCGCCACCGTGCTGCTGTTCAGTGCCGGCATGGGGCTCTTGTGGCTGTCGACGGTGCCGCCCACCATGGCGCTGTGCGCCCGCAACTTCGGCACGCGCTGGCTGGCCACGATCTTCGGCCTGGTCTTCCTCGGCCATCAGATCGGCGGCTTCACCGGTGCCTTTCTGGGCGGCCTGATCTTCGATCGGACCGGCAGCTATGACCTGATGTGGAGCATCTGCATCGCCGCTGCTGCCTTCGCCGCGCTGATCCACCTGCCGGTGCGCGATCCGCTGCCGGCCGGCCAGCCCGCAGCGAGCCGCTGAGGCCATGGCGCCGGTCCTCGAGGTGGAGCGGCTGTGCAAGCGCTTCGGCGGCATCGCCGCAACCGATGACCTCTCCTTCACGGTCGAGGAGGGGGAGCTGCATGCGCTGATCGGCCCCAACGGGGCGGGCAAGACCACCGTGATCAACCAGATCATGGGGGAGATCGCCCCCGATTCGGGGCGCATCCTCTTTCTTGGCGAGGACATCACGCGCCTGTCCGTGCACCGCCGCATCCGGCGCGGCTTGGCGCGCTCCTTCCAGATCGTGCAGCTGCTCGATGACGATTCGGCCCTCGCCAATGTCGCGCTCGCCGTGCAGGCCCGGGCCGGGCATTCCTTCCGCTTCTGGCGCCCCGCGGCGCGGGAGGCCGCGCTCATCGGACCGGCCCATGCGCTGCTCGATGCGGTGGGCTTCGATCCTGCCCGGCGGGAATTGCCGGTGGCTGGCCTGTCGCATGGCGAGCGCAAGGTGCTCGAGCTTGCGATGGCGCTGGCCGGGTCGCCGCGGCTGCTGCTGCTCGATGAGCCGATGGCGGGCCTTGGCGCCAGCGAGAGCCTGCGCATGACCGCCACGCTGCGCAGCCTCAAGGGCCGGGTGGCGATGCTGCTCGTCGAGCATGACATGGATGCGGTCTTCGCTCTGGCCGATCGGATCACGGTGCTGGTCTATGGCCGTGCCATTGCGACCGGCCGGCCGGAGGCGATCCGCGC
>JANWYF010000207.1 GCA_025057055.1 Rhodovarius sp.
ACCACCAGCACATTGGGCCCGGGCGCCGCCTGGGCCAGCGCATAAGCGCGGGCGAAGCCAGCATCGTCGAGCCAGCCGTGCTCGACCACCACGAGGCGATGCATCTCGGCGATCACGGCGCTGCCACCACCCACCGCGACCAGCGACAGCAGGGCAAGACCCGCCATCAGGGCCCAGAGGTCATCCTCCATCAGCCCGCCCTGCCCCGCCACTCCCACCAGGCCGCCAGGATGCCGGCCGGCGCACAGGCGACCACCACCGCACCGATCGGCAGGCGGAGCAGCGCGAGGGCAAGGACCAGCCCCCCTACTGCCCACATCGCCGCAGAAGGGCGGGACCGCCGCGCCATCTTGATCGCGGTGCCGAGCATCATCCCCGCTGCCCCCGCCGCCACCCCAGCCAGCGCCCCGCGGACCGGAGGATGCGTGCCATACTGGTCATAGAGCCCGGCCAAAGCCGCGAGGATGACAAGCGGCCCCAGAAAGAGGCCGGCCACCGCGGCCAAGGCTCCGGGCAGGCCGGCAAAGCCATAGCCCACGATGATCGCCGTATTCATCGCATTGGGGCCTGGCAGCGCCTGGCCCAGGCCCAGCCGTTCTGCATATTCGGCATCGGTCAGCCAGCCGCGCTTTTCGACCAGCATGCGCCGGGCCCAGGCATTGGCGCCTCCGAAGCCCGACAGCCCGACCTGCAGATAGGCCAGGAACAGCGCCGCCGCGCCGGGCTTCACCGCGGCAGCAGCTGCTCGACCAGCCGCGCCCAGTAGCTCGCGCCGATCGGCAGCACCTCATCGTTGAAATCATAGGCGGGGTGGTGCAGCCCCGGGTCGGAGCCGGTCCGCCCGCTGCCCAGCATGATGTAGCAGCCCGGCCGGGCCTGCAGCATGAAGGCGAAATCTTCAGCCCCCATGGTGGGTTGGGGCATCTCATGCACCCGCCCCTCCCCGGCGATGGCGACGGCGGCCGAGATCGCGAGGCGCGTGCTCTCCGGATCATTGACGGTGGCGGGGTAGGAGCGGTCGAAGCGCGCCGTCGCCTGCGCACCGAAGGCAGCCGCGATAGTGGGCACCATGTGCAGGAAGCGCTGCTCCAGCAGATCCCCCACCTCCGGGCGGAACCAGCGCGCCGTGCCCTGCATGCTGACCGTGTCGGGAATCACGTTGTAGGTGAAGCCCCCCTTCACATGGCCGATGGTCAGCACGCCCGCCTCCAGCGGATCGACATTGCGCGCGATGATGCTCTGCAGGGCCTGGATGATGGCGGCGGCGACGAGGATCGGGTCCGTCCCCTCATGCGGCATGGCGGCATGGGCGCCGCGGCCGGTGATCAGGACCTCGAGATTGGCCACGGCCGCCATCACCGGCCCCTCGCGCCAGGCGAAATGCCCTGCCGGGAGGCCGGGCCAATTGTGCATGCCGAAGACGCGTTCGACCGGGAAACGTTCGAACAGCCCATCGGCCACCATGACCCTGCCGCCGGCCAGATTTTCCTCCGCCGGCTGGAAGATCAGCACCACGCTGCCCGAGAAGTTCCGCGTCTCCGCCAGGTAGCGGGCGGCACCGAGCAGCATCGCGGTATGCCCGTCATGCCCGCAGGCGTGCATCTTGCCCGGATGGCGGCTGGCATGCGGGACGCCGCTGCATTCCTCGATCGGCAGGGCGTCCATGTCGGCGCGCAGCCCGATGGCCCGGCCATGGGGGCCGCCCCGACCATGAATGACCGCCACCACCCCGGTGCGGCTGAAGCCCTCCACCACCTCGTCGCAGCCGAAGGCGCGCAGCCGTTCCGCCACCAGCCGGGCGGTGCGGTGCTCCTCGAAGCCGAGTTCGGGATGCTGGTGGAAATCACGCCGCCAGGCGGTCATCTCGGCGTGGAATTCGGCGATGCGAGGGATCACGGGCATGGCAGGCCTCCGGCCCCACCTGTCTAGACCTTTGGCCAGGCCGCGTCACCGCCCAGGGCCCCCCGCTTGATCCGGCAGAGCGATCGACCATCTGGCAAGCGATCGGGCGGAGGAGCCTCGGATGATCGTCAGGACCATGCTGGCACCGGTGTTGATCGCGCGCTGTGCGGCGCGGCTTGGCTTTGCCGCGGGAGCCTTGGCCGGGGTGGCCGGGGTGATCAGCCTGTGCGCCCTGAGCCGCGCCTGCCGCCGGCGCCAGGGCGCGTGATCACGCCGGAAGGCTGATCGGGGTCATCGCGCAGGGGGGCAGCTGCGCCTGTCCTGCTCGATCGGTGCTGCCGCCTCCTGACAGCGCCCGCGGACGCCGGCGCCGACTGCTCCCTCAACGCCCCACGACCAGGGCGGGCATCACCCTGCCCTCGCGGATCGTCAGCGCCCGGTCCATCCGCGCCGCCAGTTCCGGATTGTGGGTGGCAATCAGCGCGCCCAGGCCATGGGCGCGGCTTTCGGCCAGCAGCTCCTCGAAGACGCGGCTGCCGGTGGCAAGGTCCAGATTGCCCGTCGGCTCATCGGCCAGCAGCAGCCGCGGCCGGTTGGCGAGGGCGCGGGCGATGGCGACGCGCTGCTGCTCCCCGCCGGAGAGTTTGCCCGGCCGGTGCGACAGCCGTTCCGCCAGACCGAGGCGCGAGAGCAGCTCGCGCGCCCGGGCTGCCGCCGCTGCCCGCGGCGTGCCGGCGGCAAGCTGCGGCAGCAGGACATTCTCGAGCGCGGTGAACTCCGGCAGCAGGTGGTGGAACTGGTAGACGAAGCCGATCCTCGACCGGCGCAGCGCCGTGCGCGCGTCATCGGGCAGGGTGCCGGCCGCCCGGCCTTCGATCAGCACCTCCCCCGCATCGGGGCGTTCGAGCAGGCCGGCCAAGTGCAACAGCGTCGATTTTCCGGTGCCCGAGGGGGCGATGAGGGCCACGATCTCCCCCGCGCGGAGCGTGAGCGAGGCATCCTCGAGCACGGTCAGGATCCCGGCCTCGGTCCGGAAGCGCCGGGCCACCCCGCGCAGTTCGAGCAGCGGCGGGTCGGTCGCCGGGATCGAGGCTGCGCCCCCCGGCTGTGCCGTGACGCCGGCGGCCCGTTCATTCATGGCGCAGCATCACCACCGGATCGGTCCGCGCCGCGCGCCAGGCCGGATAGATGGTCGCCAGGAAGGAGAGGACCAGGCCCATGCCGACCGCCTGCGCCACATCGACCGGATCGACCACCGCCGGCAGCTGGGTGAGGTAGTAGACCTCGGGGCTGAAGAGTTCGGTGCCCGAGAGCGATTGCACGAGCTGGCGGATCTCCTCGATGTGGGCGCAAAAGAGCAGGCCCAGGGCGAAGCCGATCGCGGTGCCGGCCACGCCGATCGAGGCGCCGGCGAGCAGGAAGATGCGCAGGATCGCCCCGCGCGTCGCCCCCATGGTGCGCAGCACCGCGATATCGCGCCCCTTGTCCTTGACCAGCATGATCAGGGAGGAGACGATGTTGAAGGCGGCGACCAGGATGATCAGCGTCAGGATCAGGAACATGACGTTGCGCTGCACCTGGACCGCGGCGAAGAAGCTGCTGTTGAGCTCCTGCCAATCGAGGATGCGCACCGGCATTCCGGCGGCGGCCCGGATCGCGGCATGCGCGGCGCGCGGGCGGGTCGGATCGGCCAGGAACACCTCGATCTGGTGCGCGGCATCGCCGATCTGGAAATAGCTCTGCGCCGCCGCCATCGGCAGGAAGACGAAGGCGCTGTCGTATTCGTGCATGCCGACTTCGAACAGCGCGACCACGCGGAAGGCGCGCAGGCGCGGGATCGTGCCGATCACGGTCGCCCGCCCCTGGGGCGAGACCAGGGTGATGCGATCCCCGACCGCGAGGCCGAGGCGGAAGGCAAGCCGGGTGCCGATCACGATCGCATCCTCGCCCCGGAACTCCTCGAGGCTGCCGGCGCGGATATTCTCGGCGATGATGCGCCGGGCGCGCAGATCCTCCGGCCGGATGCCGCGCGCGATCCCGCCCGTCGCCCCGCCGGCTTCGGAGGTGAAGAGCACCTGTCCCTCGACGATCGGGGTGGCGGAGACGACCCCCGGTGCGGCGCGCAGCCGTTCGGTGAGGGCGACCCAGTCCGACAGCGGCGTGCGGTCGGCCGCATGAACGCCGAGATGGCCGTTCAGCCCCAGGATGCGGGTCAGCAGCTCCTCGCGGAAGCCGTTCATCACCGACATCACGATGATCAGCGTGGCCACCCCGAGGGCGATGCCGATCAGCGAAAAGACGGCGATGATGGAGACGAAGCGTTCCCCCTTGCGCGCGCGCAGATAGCGGAAGGCCACCATCCGTTCGAAGGCGTCGAACATCAGGCAAGCCCCGCGCGATGGGTCATGAGGCGGCGCGCGCCTCCGCCACCAGCCGTGCCGCCTCGGCCCCGCGCAGGCGCGCGATGTCGTCCTGGTATTTGAGGAGCACGCCGATCGTCTCCTCGACCAGGGCGGGGGAGAGATCCTCGGCGTTGAGGGCCGTGAGGGCCTGGGCCCAGTCGATGGTCTCGGCCACGCCGGGCAGCTTGAAGTAATCCCCCTGCCTGAGCTTCTGCACGAAGGCGACGACCTGGGCGGAGAGCTGCTCCCCCACCTCGGGCGCGCGCAGGGCCAGGATCGCGCGTTCCCGCGCGGCCGAGGGGTAGTCCACCCACTGGTAGAGGCAGCGGCGGCGGATCGCGTCATGCACCTCCCGCGTACGGTTGGAGGTGATGACGACGATCGGCGGCGTCTCGGCGCGGATGGTGCCAAGTTCCGGGATGGTGATCTGGAAATCGGCCAGCACCTCGAGCAGGAAGGCCTCGAAGGGCTCGTCGGCGCGGTCCAGCTCGTCGATCAGCAGCACCGCCGGCGGGCCGGAGAGGGCGGCCAGCAGCGGCCGTTCGAGCAGGAACTCGCGGCTGTAGATGTCAGGGCGGGCACCGCCCTCGGCCATCCGAATGGCCAAGAGCTGCTTGGCCGCGTTCCACTCGTAGGCGGCCGCGGCCAGATCGAGCCCGTCATAGCACTGCAGCCGAACCAGCCGCCGCCCCAGCCCCGCGGCCAGCACCTTGGCGATCTCGGTCTTGCCGGTGCCTGGCTCCCCTTCGAGGAACAGCGGCCGGCCCATGACCAGCGCCAGGAAGATCACCGTCGCCAGGGCCCGGTCGGCGACATAGCCCTGGGCGGCGAGCAGCGCCTCCGTCTCCTCGACGCTGGCCGGCAGGGGGCGGGGGGCGGGGGTGGCTGGGCTGTCCATCAGGTCGAGAGGAAAAGGAGGTAGAGCACCCAGAGGAAGAGGAGGCTTCCGATCCAGAAGGCGAGAGGCATGCCGGCAAACTCCTTGGGGATGAGGCTGAGCATCGACAGACCGGGGGCCGGGGCCGGGGCGGCTGGCTGTTCGGCCGCCGGGGCCGGCGAGCTGGCCGCCAGCTGCGCGGCGAAGCGGTCGAAGAACTGATCCGACATCTGCTTGGCGGTGGCGTCGATCAACCGGGCGCCGAGCTGGGCCATCTTGCCCCCGACCTGGGCCTTGGCGGCATAGGTCAGGCGGGTCTCCTGCGGGCCGTGCTCTTCCAGCCGGACTTCGGCGCTGCCCTTGGCGAAGCCCATGGCCCCTCCCTGCCCCTCTCCGGAGATGATGTAGCGGGCGGGTGGATCGAGGTCGGAGAGCGCGACCTTGACCGTAAAGCGCGCGGCCATGGGGCCGATCTTGAGGGCGACGCGGGCCGTCAGCTCGGTGTCGGAGTGCTTCTCCAGCGCCTCGCAACCCGGAATGGCCGCCTGCAGCACGGCAGGGTCATTGAGCGCGGCCCACACCCTCTCCCGCGGGGCGGGGATCAGCCGCTCGCCGGTCATGTCCATGATGCGCGCACCTCCATCGCTGCCCGGGCGGTATTACGGGTGGCGGGCGCCGCTGGCCAGGGGGGATGCTGCCGCGGCTGCCCGATCCGGGCTATGAGCGCCCCCATCTGCAGGAGGGAGGTGCGAGATGCCCTACATCGTCGGTGAGGATCTGCCCACGGCACCGGCCGGGGAGCGTTTCCGCGCCCTGCTCGAGCGGGGGCGAATCCTGCAGATGCCGGGAGCGCATCTCGGCCTGGCCGCGCTGCTCGCCAAGCGCCAGGGCTTTGAGGCGCTCTACATCTCCGGTGCGGCGATGTCGGCCACCATGGGCCTGCCTGACCTCGGCATGATCACGATCGAGGATGTCTGCTTCCACATCCGCCAGGTGGTGCGCGCCGCCATGCTGCCCGTGCTGGTGGACGGCGATACCGGCTATGGCGAGGCGCTCAATGTCATGCACATGGTCCGCTGCTTCGAGGAGGCGGGCGCGGCGGCGGTGCACCTCGAGGATCAGCTGCTGCCCAAGAAATGCGGCCACCTCAACGACAAGAAGCTCGCCCCGGCCGGGGAGATGGCCGCCAAGATCGCAGCGGCGCGCAAGGCGCGGCGGCATCTCTACATCATCGCCCGCACCGATGCGGTGGCCAGCGAGGGGATGGATGCCGCCATCGACCGGGCCAAGCGCTACCTGGAGGCGGGGGCGGATGCGATATTTCCCGAAGCGCTGACCAGCCGGGAGATGTTCGTCGAGTTCGCCCGCCGCCTGCCGGGGGTGAAGCTGCTCGCCAACATGACCGAGTTCGGGCGCACCCCGTTCTTCACCGCCGCCGAGTTCGAGCAGATGGGCTATGCGATGGTGATCTGGCCGGTCTCCCACCTCCGCGTCGCGGCCAAGGCCTGGGAGTCGCTCTATGCCGAGATCCGCGCCGAGGGCGGCACCCACAAGAGCCTCTCGCGGATGCAGACGCGCGCCGAACTCTACGAGACGATCGGCTACCACGACTACGAGGCGCTGGATCACAGCCTGATCCGCACCGTCCTGCCGGAGGCCATGGCGCAGCAGCCGTGACGGCGCCGCTGCTCATCGCCTCCGAGATCTATCGCGGCTCCTCCTATGGCCCCAAGCATCCGCTGGCGATCGAGCGCGTCCCGCCTACCCTTGACCTGATCCGCGCCCTGGGCTGGTTCGACCCCGCCCGCTATCGCGAGGCGCCGGTTGCGACCGTGCCCGAATTGGCGCGCTTTCACAGCCTTGACTACATCGCCGCGCTGCAGCGGGCCGAGGCGACGCAGCAGGTGAGCGCCGCCGACCGCGCCCGCTTCCGGCTGGGGGCCGATGGCAATCCGATCTTTCGCGAGATGTTCCGCCGCCCGGCCACCGGGGCAGGCGGCGTGCTGGCCGGCGCCAGGCTGACCTTGGGGGGCGGCATCGCCCATATCCCGGGCGGGGGGACGCATCACGGCAGGCCCGACCGCGCGGCGGGCTTCTGCTACCTCAATGATTGCGTGCTCGGCATCCTCGCCTGGCTCGATGCCGGGGTTGCGCCCATCCTCTATGTCGACATCGACGCCCATCACGGCGATGCGGTCCAAGATGCCTTCCACGACGAGGATCGGGTCTTCACCCTCTCGGTGCATGAGGCGGGCCGCTGGCCCTTCACCGGTGCGGCGGATGACCGCGCCGGTGGCGCCGCGCTCAACCTGCCGCTGCCCCCGGGGGCGACCGATGCCGATCTGTTCGCCCTGCTCGATGGGGTGATCCTGCCGCTCGCGCAGCGCCTCAAGCCCCAGGCGATCATGATCCAGGCCGGGGCCGATGCGATCGCGGAGGACCCGCTCTCCCGCCTCGCCTTCTCTAACGCGGCGCACCGGGCGGTGGTGGCCGCGCTCCAGCCGATGGCGCCGCGCCTGCTGCTGCTGGGCGGCGGCGGCTATAACCCGTGGTCGGTCGCGCGCTGCTGGACGGCGCTGTGGGGCGTGCTTAACGGCTGGTCCGCGCCTGACCGCCTGCCGGCGGCGGCCGAGGCCGTGCTGCGCCGGCTCTCGCTCGACCGCGCGGTCGGCCGCCACCCGCCCGAACATTGGTTCACCACCCTGCATGATCCGCCGCGCCTGGCTCCGCTGCGCGAGGAGACCCGGGACCTGCTCAGGCGGCATGCCGCCGTGCCATGATGGGCCATGCGTCGCCGTCCGCTTCTCTCCTTCCTGCTCATCGCCCTGCCCCTGCCAGGGGCTGCCCAGCCCGGGGTGGATCGGCCCCAGCCCCGACTGCCGACGGAGGAGCTCTACATCCTGACCCGCGATGGCCGGCGCCATCGCTTCGTGGTCGAGATGGCGGTGGACCCCGCCCAGCAGATGATCGGTCTGATGTTCCGCCCGAGCATCGGGCCAGATGAGGGGATGCTCTTCGACTGGGGCAGCCCGCGCGAGTCCAGCATGTGGATGCGCAACACCCTGGTCAGCCTCGACATGCTCTTCATCGCCGCCGATGGACGCATCCACCGCATCGCCGAACGCGCGGTGCCGCTCAGCTTGGAGACCATCTCCTCCCGCGGGCCGGTGCGCGCCACGCTCGAACTGGCCGCCGGCACGGTGGAACGCCTCGGCATCCGGGTGGGTGATCGGGTGGAACACCGCATCTTCAATGCCGCTCCCGCCGCCTCCGGCCGATAGCGGCCTTGCGCCTTCCGTTCCGGCCCCATAGCTTGCCGCGGGCCATCCGGGGCGTGGCGCAGCCTGGTAGCGCGCCTGTTTTGGGTACAGGAGGTCGTGGGTTCGAATCCCGCCGCCCCGAGTCGGTGCCCAGGCATGGCGCAACAGCCCGACCCGGCCTCTGGCCAGCCCCCGGCGAGGAAGGGGGCGGCCTCGGCCGGCACCTCCCCGCCCGGCCAGATGGCAGGGTGATGGCCCGAGGTGCGGAGGGCTTGGGCCGCCCATCCCGCTTTCATCACTAGCCGCTGCGCGAGCAGCCCCCTGGCCGCGCCCCGGCGCTGGCCCTTGCCGCTGCGCTGGCTGCAGCGACCGGTCCGCAAGCCGCGACCCCGGCCGGCGGCCTGCATCCTCCCGCCCGCCGCCGGGCTCGGGCGGGGCGCGGGCCGGGCGGTGCATCAGCCGGGCCGCCGCCCTGGCATGGCTGTCTGCCGGGCGGGCGCATCTGGGCGGCGGCCATCCCTGCCCCTTGGTTCCGCGCTGGCGGGGCATCGCCCGCCCGCGGCTTGGGCAGACGATGCGCCGGCGGGTGCTTTGCCGCCGGCTATCCCCTTGATGGACGGCGGCCAAGGCCGCACATCCGGGGCAACACGTCGGGAGGCGGCGTGTTCTGGGACAACCGAAGGCGAAGGACCGAGCCGATGAAATGGGCAGTGCTCGCGGCCGCTGTGGCCGCATTCCTGGGCTTGAGCGCGGGCGATGCGCTCGCCGGGCGCGACCTCGATCAGATCCGCCAGCGCGGCGTGCTGCGCTGCGGGGTGCAGGCCCCCTCCAACCCGGGCTTCGGATTCCCCGACGCCCAGGGCCGTTGGCAGGGCTTCAACGTCGAGATCTGCCGCGCCATCGCCATCACCATCCTGGGCGATCCCAACCGGGTGGAGTTCATCCCGGTCACCACGCAGAGCCGCTTCCCGGCGCTGGCCTCCGGCGAGGTGGACATCCTCTCCAACAACTCGACCTGGACCCTGACGCGCGATTCCAACGTCAACCGCTTCAATTTCCCGGCCATCGTCTTCTATGACGGCCAGGCGATGATGGTGCCGCGGCGCCTCAACGTCACCAGCGCCCGCCAGCTCAACGGCGCGACCGTCTGCGTCCAGCCCGGCACGACGACCGAGCTCAACCTCGCCGACTATTTCCGCCAGCACAACATGCGCTTCACGCCGGTGGTGGTGGCCGACCTCGACGAGCTGCGCCGGGCCTATGACAGCGGCCGCTGCGACGTCTTCACCAACGACTTCGCCGCGCTCGCCGCCCAGCGGACCCTGCTCTCCCGCCCGCAGGATCACATCATCCTGCCCGAACGCCTGAGCAAGGAGCCTCTCTCCCCGGTCATCCGGCAGGGTGATGAGGAGCTGACCAACATCGTCGCCTGGACGGTCTTCGCCCTCATCGACGCGGAGGAGATGGGCATCACCCAGGCCAATGTCGACCAGATCGCCGCCACCTCGACCGACCCGCGGGTGCGCCGGCTGCTCGGCGTGGAGGGCAATATGGGCGAGAGCCTCGGCGCGGCGCGGCCCGACTATGCGCGGCAGATCATCCGCACCTTCGGCAACTACGGGGAGATCTACGACCGCTGGCTCGGCCCCAACACCCCGCTCAACCTGGAGCGGGGCATGAACCGCACCTGGCTCCAGGGCGGCCTGCTCTACGCGCCGCCGGCGCGCTGAACAGGGCCGGGGGGCTGCGCGCCCCCCATCCTGCCATCCGTCTGACCTCGGCCGGGGATCATGAGCAGCAGCAGCCTTCCCCTCGACCCGCCGCGGCCGCTGATCCCGCTGCCCGGCGGGCAGGGGCTGCGCGGCATCCTCTGGCAGGCGGTGCTGGTCATCGCACTGCTGCTCCTCGGCTGGTCGATCTATCACAACATGCAGGCCAATATGGCCGCGCGCGGCCTGCAGTTCGGCTTCGGCTTCCTCGGCCGTTCGGCCGGGATCCCGATCGGGGAGAGCATCATCCCCTACACGCCGGCCGATACCTATCAGCGCGCGCTGACTGTCGGGCTGCTCAATACGCTGCGGGTGGCGGTGCTCGGCATCCTGCTCTGCACCATCCTGGGCGTGCTGCTCGGGATCGCCCGGCTCTCCTCCAACCCGCTGCTGCGCGGCCTGGTCGGCGCCTATATCGAGGTCATCCGCAACACCCCGCTCGTGCTGCAGCTCGTCTTCTGGCATGCGATCGTGCTGCAGCTGCCCTCCGTGCGCCAGGCGCTCAACCCCCTGCCTGGCGTCTATCTCTCCCAGCGCGGGGTGAAGCTGCCGGTCTTCGTCGCCGATCAGGCCCTGTTCGCCTGCCTTGCGGGCTTCGCGCTCGGGCTGCTGTTGTGGCTCGTGCTTGCCTGGCGTGAGCGTGCGCGCCAACGGCTGAGCGGCGAACGGCGCTCCACCCTGCTGCCCGGTCTGCTGCTCACGGCGGGGCTGCCTGTACTGGCAGCCGCCATCTTCGGCGCGCCGCGCTGGGATTGGCCGCAGCTCGCGGGCTTCAACTTCGAAGGCGGCGTGACCCTCTCGCCCGAGTTCTTCGCCCTCCTCCTCGGCCTCGTGCTCTACACGGCGGCCTTCGTGGCCGAGATCGTGCGCGCCGGCATCCAAGCCGTGCCGAAGGGGCAGTGGGAGGCCGCGCGCGCCCTCGGCCTGCCGCGCGGGCGGATCATGCGCCTGGTCATCCTGCCGCAGGCGCTGCGCGTCATCATCCCGCCGCTGACCAGCCAGTATCTCAACCTGACCAAGAACAGCTCGCTTGCGGTCGTCATCGGCTATCCGGATCTGGTCTCGGTCTCCAACACCTCGATCAACCAGACCGGCCAGGCCGTCGAGGTGATCCTGATCTTCATGACGGTCTATCTGCTGATCTCGCTGTTCACCTCGCTGCTGATGAACCTCTACAACCGCGCGGTGGCGCTGAAGGAGCGCTGAGATGGCCGCCGCCCCCGCCCTGCCCGGTCTCGCGGCCCGTCTGCGCGCCTTCGTGGCGGCCTGTTTCGCAGGCCCGGTCAACACCCTCATCACCCTCGGCTGCCTTGGCCTGCTCGCGCTCTTCCTGCCGCCCTTCGTCAACTGGGCGCTGATCGAGGCCACCTGGTCGGGCACCGCCGCGACCTGCCGGGCGGGCAACGGGGCCTGCTGGGCCTTCGTGCGGGAGAAGTTCTGGTTCTCGATCTTCGGCCTCTATCCCTTCGAGGAGCGCTGGCGGCCCGCCACCATGCTGGTGATCCTGGTCGCCATGGTGGTGGCCTCCACCATCCGCCGTTTCTGGAACCGCTGGCTGCTGCTGGCCTGGGCGGTGGCCGCCCCGGCGATGTGGATCCTGATGCAGGGCGGCCTCTTCGGCCTGCCCTATGTGCAGACGCGCCTATGGGGTGGGCTGGCCATCACCGGCATCATCGCGGTCTTCGGCCTGGCCCTCGGCTATCCGCTCTCCATCCTGCTCGCGCTCGGGCGGCGTTCTTCCCTGCCGCTGCTGCGCTGGTTCTGCACCGCGCTGATCGAGTGCATCCGCGGCGTGCCGCTGATCTCGCTGCTGTTCATGGCAGCGATCATGGTGCCGCTCTTCCTGCCGCAAGGCGTGACGGTGGATCGGCTGATCCGCGTCCTCTTCGCCTATACCCTCTTCACCGCGGCCTATATGGCCGAGGTGGTGCGCGGCGGGCTGCAGGCAATCCCGCGCGGGCAGTACGAGGCGGCCGACAGCCTCGGCCTGACCTATTGGCAGAAGATGCGCCTGATCATCCTGCCGCAGGCGCTGACCATCACCATCCCAGCCCAGGTCAACACCTTCATCGGCCTCTTCAAGGATACCACGCTCGTCGTGGTGATCGGCGTCTTCGACTTCTTCACCACGCTGCGCGCGGCCTTGGGCGATCCCAACTGGCTGGGTTTCCCGACCGAGGCGTATGTGTATGCCGCGACGGTCTATTTCGTGCTCTGCTTCGCCATGAGTCGCTATTCGCTCGCCCTCGAACGCCGCTTCCGGGCCGGCCAGCGCTGAGGGCGGGTGCTGGACAGCCCGGCCGGGGCGCGCCATAGCCCCGCCGACGCCCAGGAGAGGATATCATGCGCACCGGCCGTCGCCTTGCCCTCGCCCTGCCTGCCCTCCTGCCGGCCGCGGCCGCGGCCCCGGGCTGGGCGCCCAGCCGACCGATCCGCCTGATCGTGCCCTTCACCGCCGGGGGCGCAACCGATGCCTCGGCCCGGATCATGGCCGAACGCATGGGCCCGCTGCTCGGCCAGCCGGTGATGGTCGAAAATCGCCCGGGCGCGGGGGGCAATGTGGGGGCCGAGGCGGCGGCCAAGGCCGATCCGGACGGCCATACGCTGCTGATGTGCACGATCGGCACCGCGAGCATCAACCAGTTCCTCTACCCGCGCCTGCCCTTCGACCCGCAGCGCGACTTCGCGCCGATCGCCCTGGTCAGCATGGTGGCCAACGGCATCATCGCCCATCCCTCGCTGCCGGCGCAGAACCTGCGGGAGATGATCGACTTCGCCCGCCGCAATCCGGGGCGGCTCAACTACGCCACGCCCGGCAACGGCAGCTCGGGCCATATGAGCGGCGAATACCTGAAGTTCCGCACCGGGGTGGACATCGGCCATGTGCCCTATCGCGGCACCGGCGTGCTGCTCCCGGATCTCCTGGCCGGCCGGGTCGATCTCTCGATCGACAATCTGCCCGCCTATCTGCCCCATCTGCGCGAGGGCCGGCTCCGCCTGCTCGCGGTCACCAGCCGCGAGCGCTGGTTCGCCGTGCCCGAGGCGCCGACCGTGATCGAAAGCGGCATCGCCGATTTCGAGGCGGTCGCCTGGTTCGGCCTGCAGGCCCCCGCCCGCACGCCGGAGGCCGCCCTGCGCCGGCTGTCGGAAGTGGCGCTCGCCATCCTGGCCGAACCGGCCACCCAGCAGCGCTTCCGCGACATCGGCGCGGCCGCCACCCCGCTCGATGCCGCCGCCTTCCAGCGTTTCATCGAGGCCGAGAACGCCAAATGGAGCGAGGTGGTGCGGGTCGCGCGCATCCGCCTGGAATAGCCCCCGGGGCGTGACGGCGTGGCCCGGCGGCGCTATGGCCCGGGGTTGAGATGAGCACCGCCAATCCCGGCAGCGGGGAGGATGCACGCCGCATCGCCCGCCCCGCGCCCGATCCTTTCCTCTTCCGCCCGATCAGCCTGCGCGGCGTGACCGCGCGCAACCGCATCATGCTCTCCCCGCTGTGCGAATACTCGGCCGAGGAGGGCATGCCCAACGACTGGCACCTTGTGCATCTCGGCGCACGGGCGGTGGGCGGGGCCGGCATCGTCTGCGTCGAGGCGACGCATGTCTCGCCCGAGGGGCGGATCACGCCGCACTGCCTCGGGCTGTGGAATGCCGCCCAACGCGATGCGCTGGCCCGCATCGCCGCTTTCGTCGCGAAACAAGGCGCGGTGCCGGCGATCCAGCTCGCCCATGCCGGCCGCAAGGGCAGCGTGACCCGCCCCTGGGAGGGCACGCGCCCCATCCCGCCCGAGGCGGGCGGCTGGCAGACCCTGGCCCCCTCCGCCCTGCCCTTCCTGCCCCACCACCCCCCGCCGCGCGCCATGACCCGTGCCGACATCGCCGAGGTGACGGGGCAATTCGCCCGCAGCGCCGCGCTGGCGCGGGAAGCCGGCTTTGCCATCCTCGAACTGCACGCCGCGCACGGCTATCTGCTGCACAGCTTCCTCTCCCCCCTCTCCAACCGGCGGGAGGACGAATATGGCGGGAGCCTCCAGAACCGCGCCCGTTTCCTGCTCGAGGTGGTGGCCGCGGTGCGCGCCGAATGGCCGGCCGAACGGCCGCTCTTCGTCCGGCTCTCCTGCACGGAATGGGTCGAGGGCGGGCTCACCCTCTCCGATGCGATCGAGATCGCCCGCCTGCTCCAGGCCACCGGCGGGGTCGATGTGATCGACTGCTCCTCCGGCGGAGGCGATGCGCGCCAGCGGATCCGCCCCTTCCCCGGCTACCAGGTCCCCTTTGCCGAGGCGATCCGGCGCGAGGTCGGCATCGCCACCGCCGCCGTGGGGCTCATCACCACCCCGGAAATGGCCGAGGAGATCCTGGCCAATGGCCGGGCCGACCTCATCGTCATGGGCCGCAAGCTGATGGCCGACCCGCACTGGCCGCTCAAGGCCGCGCGGGCCCTTCACGCCGAAGTGGCCTGGCCCGTGCAGTATGAGCGGGCGAGCCTGACCTGACACGCCCCGCAGCTTCCGCCCCGCCGCATCCGGGGCTCGGGCGGCTGCCCGCGGGCACCGCGGCAGCGCGGCCTGCCTCGCCTCCCGCCCGCCTGCCGCCACGCCAAGCCGATCGGACCGAGGCTCAGCGCAGGAAGCCGAGGTAGCCGCGCCCCAGCGCGAGCGCGCTGCCCTCGCGCGAGAGGTCCCAGAGCGGATGGTCCACCACCAGCCGCTGCCCGCCATCCCGCTGCACCGGCCTCAGGTTGAGCCCGACCCGGGCCCGGGTGGCGGGGCCGAAGACATCGAGCGGAATGCGCAGGTAGATGCCCTTGTCGAAGCTGCCTTCGCCGAAGCGGCGGAAGGGCACATTGGTGAAGGTGGCAAAGCCGCCCACCTCGATGCCGTTGTCGAAACGCCGGCCGAGCTCGATCGTCCCGCCCCAGTCCCCGGCCAGGTAGCGTCCTGCCCGCAGCACCGCGTAGCTGTTCCACCAGGGCGTGTCCCAGTAGAGCGAGGCGTGTCCGGTCCAGACGCGGTAGGGCAGAAGCCCGAAGCCTTGGGCATAGTCGCGCTGGCGCACCCAGTTGAGATCGACCCCAAGCGCCAGCCGCCCCCCCGCCGGGCGCCACAGCAGCTCGCCTGAGAGGCCGGCAAACATCGGCTCGAGCAGCCCCGCGGTCAGCCGCGCATACCAATCGGGCGCGGGGTTCCACAGCCCCTCCAGATAGAGGGCGGGCAGGCTCGTCCGCCCCTCCCGCGCATAGCGGGCGAAATCGCTGCGCACCCGCGGCAGCACGGAATCGCTCGGCAGCCCGGCATCGAGGTTCTGCGCCAGGATCTGCTGCACCGACCCGGCAAGCGCGAAGCCCCCGCCGAGCGACAGCCGCGCCCCGGCCGCCACCCCGGCCTGGTAGCGCAGCGCCGCCGTCGGATCGCCCACCACCAGGTTGAGCCGCGGCTCCACCCCCCAGGAGAGGCCGAGCGGTGCCGCGGCGAAAGCGCTGCGGAACGGTCGGGCAGGGAGGATTTCGGCCGTCGCATGGATCTCCTCGGCGCTGCCCGCCCCGCGGGCGGCGGCCTCGAACCCCCCCCGCAGCAGGGCGATGCGGCCGATGGCGGCACCCTCCTGCTGCCAGATCACCTCGACCCGCTCGACCTCGGCCGGCAGATGCGGCTGGGCTGCGCGCAGCACCCTGCCTGCCACCTGGGCGAGGCTCCGATACCGCCCGCCGGAGACGGCGATGACGGCCGTCAGCCCGCGGATCTCCAGCCCGATCGGGCGGAAGCCGGCCTCCCGCAGGGCCGGGAAGAGGGCAGCGGCGACCGAGGCCTCGCTCCAGGCCGCCACCGGCGCCGGCCGCGGAGCGAGCGGGGGGCTCGGCGGGCGCGGCAGCAGGAGGGGCGGGGCATGGGGATCGAGCCGGGCCGCGATGCGGAAGATCGCATCGCTCCCGTGCACGAAGGCCGCACCGAACTCGAAGTGCTCGGTCTGCCAGGCCAGGCCGGCATGGACCCGGCTGCGCGCAAGCCCCGTCAGGCCGGTGGTGCGGGCGGGATAGCCGCCGCGTTCGTCGCGCAGCGCATCGGCCGAATACTCGAGCTTGAGCCTGAGGCCAGAGAGCCTCCCGGCCGGGGTGGAGATGGGCGGCAGCGCATATTCCGCCCCGGCGAAAATGCCGGCGCGGGGCCCGCGGAAGAGTCCCTCGATGCCGGGCAGACCACCCTGCCCCACCCGGCGCGGACGGGTCTCGAAGGCGGGGTGGAGAAGGCCGAGCGGGTTGCGCAGATCCCCCCCGGTGCCGAGCCTGCCCCAGCCGAGCCCCAGGCTCAGATCCAGATCCCAGAAGCGTTTCGAGGCGACCACATACTCCCCGGCGTAGATGCCGGTGCCGATCGCATCCTGCAGGCCCACCACCACGGCGGGGCGCCAGGCATCCTCGGTCAGCAGGCGCAGCCGCAGGTCGAAGGCGCGGTCGCTGCTGCGCCCGAAGCCGCGGGTGGCGTTGAGCCGGTCGGCGATGCGGAAAGTGGCCTCCAGGAAGGGCAGCGCCTGCCAGCTGACGAACCAGAAGCTACGGTCGCGGCGGAGCGAGATGCCGGTCTCGATCGTCCCATCGGGCCGCATGCGCGCGTTGCGCATCTCGATCAGGCCGGCGCCGCCGAAGTTCGATCCGCTGGGCTCGATCGCCTCCTCGGCGCGGGCGGGCGGGGCGGATCCGGCCTCGGCCAGCAGGAGAAGGCAGAGCGCGGCCGCCGCCCGCGCCCGCCTCATCGCCGGGCGATCACCGCCAGCGCCGCGGCCGAGATCGCGACCTGCCCGAGCACCGCCGAGGCATCGCGCAGCAGCCCCCAGGTCTCGTAGGGGGAGGGATCCTGCGGCACCACGATCAGCGAACCGGGCGGGACGGGCGGCCCGCCCGCTTGCCAGGCACCCAGCCCAGCCGGCACCGAAGTGCCGTTGGGCAGCACGATGAAGGCGCGCGAGGGGTCGGCAAAGCGCTGGGTGCCCCCGGCCGCGCGCACATACTGGGCGGCGCGCCAGCCGCTCTGGAACTGCAGGCTGCCGGGGTTGAGCACGCTGCCCACCACCGTCACCTCGTTCGGGCGCTTGGGCATCACCAGCAGATCGCCCGGTTCGAGCAGGATATCGAGCTCGGGCCGGGCGGCGAGCACGACCGGATTGGCCTCGACCACCAGACGCCCGGCGGCGCGGGCCTCGCGCAGGGCGGCGGCCATCTCGCGGCCAGCGGCGATCGCGCCGGCAAGATCGGCGCTGCCGCTGCGGTTGCCGATCACCGCCTGGCCGGCGGCCACCTGCATCAGGCCCATCTCGAGCTCGCGCGCCATGCGCTGGAACCCCTCCTGCTGGCGCTGGCGCACGCTCTCGCGCGTCAGCACGGCGCCGTAGGGGTAGGCCTGGGGCGTCAGCCCCCCGGCCCGGGCGATGACTTCCGACAGGCGCTCGCCGCGGCGGATGTCGTAGACGCCGGGGCGGAGGAACTCGCCCAGCAGGGTGACCGGGCCGGCGTCGCGGTCGGTGAAGCCGCGCGGAATGCGCAGCGTATCGCGCGGGGAGAGGCGCACGGCGGCGAAGTTGCGGCTGCGCAGGTCGAGGATGGCGCGCGAGAGCGGGACCGCCCCGCTGCCCTCCACCGGCTCGCGCGTCAGCTCCACCGCCGCCAGGTCGGCCGCGTCCGTGACCTCGCCCGCCACCTCGAGCAGCGCATCGAGGCCGGTGTTGTCGAGCACCGGATAGAGGCCGGGCAGCCGCACCTCGCCCAGCAGCAAGACGGCATGATCGAGCAGGAAGGGCAGCAGGGAGGGGTAGTCAAGGAAGAGCTGCGGGCAAGGCGTGGTGCCGAAGTCGGGAAAGCCCGCCGCCCGGGCATGGGCAAAGCGCTGCGGGGTGCTGCGCGCGGCCACCACGAGCTGGGTCAGGGCCGGGCATTCCGCGGCCAGATTCGCCCCCGGCCGGCCCTCGGCCTGTCGGGCGGCCGCCAGCGGCTCCACCCCCTCTCCGCGCAGGGCGCGCTGGACCGAGGGGCTGGTCAGCCACAAGACGTCGGAGAGGCCGATCAGGATCACCTCATCGCCCTCCTGCAGGCGGATGTCCGGTCCGCCGGCCATCAGCCGGCCGAGGTCGAAGGGGATCAGCCGGCGCAGCCGCGTCACCGGATCGGCCCGCCAGATCACGCCCATGCGGATGTAGGGATCGGGGCGCAGAAGGCGCGGGTCCGACAGCAGCCCGCGCAGCGTGGCGCCACGGCCGGCGCTGGCGCGGGTGAGCTGCGTCGTGACATGGCCGGCCAGCCGCAGCCCGCCTGCCTGGGCATCCACGCCCGGCTGCACCAGCAGCGCATCGCCTCGGCGCAGCGGATCGCGCGGCCCGATCTCGCGAAAGGCGCGGCGGCCTTCGGCATCCGTGGTCTCGAGCAGGAAGCGATGCCCCGAGGGGCGCAGCGTGTTCCCAGCCAGCCTCAGCATCGCCGCCAGGGGGGCCGAGGCAGCACCCGGCGGCAGCTCATAGATGCCGGGGCGCGCGACCTCCCCCCCGATCGCCACCACCCCGCCCACCGGGGGCACCAGGATGCGCTCCCCCTCGCGCAGGGTCAGGTCGGGCGCTGGCCCCTCCCCACCCGCGATCACGGGATAGAGGTCGATCACCCTCTGCCCGACCTGGATCGCGCGCAGGCTGCCGGTGCGCCGCGGCCCGCCGGCGGCGATCAGGGCATCGAGCACATTGGCGAGCGGCGAGAGGACAACCATGCCGGGGCGCATCACCTCTCCGCCCACGAAGACCGCCACTTGGCGGAGCTGGCCGATCGAGACGTAGACCTCGCTGCCCGGCAGCTCGCGCGCCACGCGCTCCTCGATCTCGGCGCGCAGGGCGCGCAGGCTCCGCCCGGCGGCTGGGATCGGCTGCATATCGGGCGGCAGCAGCAGCCCCTCGCGGGTCACGCGCAGGCTCACGCTCTGCCGGGTGCGGCCGCGGAAGGTCAGGATCACTTCGTCATCGCGGCCGATCACGTAATCCTCCGGCACCGCGCCGAAGCCCACGCCGGTTGCCGCCTCGCGCTCGGCGCGGAAGCCGTCGTAGCCGAACTGGCGCAGCGGGGTGGTCAGGCGTGCGGCGAAGAAGGCCTCGACGGGAGAGAGCGGCTCCTCCCGCGCTGGTGGTCCGACGGGTGGGGCCGGCTGGGCCTGGGGATCCGGGGCTCGCCCGGGCGGGCTGCGCTCCGGCAGGCCGGGCAGGGGCGGCGGCGGGGGGGCCAGCGCGCCTGCTCCGCGCCCCGCCCCGGCATCGAGCAGGCGCTGCAGGATCTCCTGCTGCGCGGTGGGAGAGAGGCTGGGCAGCGGCGCCCCGCCCGGCAGAACGGGGGGCAGCGAGGGCGGGGCCAGCACCGTCCCGCCACCGCCTGGCGTCTGTCCCTGCGCCGCCGGCGGCAGACAGAGCACCGGCAGCAGCACGAGGGCGAGGATCAGACGAAGGCGGCGGCTTCTCATCTCTCCGGCTGGACCCAGTTCATCATTCCGGCGACGTATGCAACCATCGCGCGAGCATGGCCAGTAGATTAGCGTTGATGTGGGACGCCGCCATGCGGCTTGGCCCACGCCCGGTGGTGCTGGCCGCCTGGGGCAAGGGGCCGGGCCGATGGCTTGCCGCCCGGCGCCTGCGCGCAGAACAGCAGGATCTGCTGCGCCCCGGGCAGGATATCCGCCCGCTGTGGGAGGCCGCGCGCTGGACCGACCTGCCGGCCGAACCGCGCGCGGCGGCGGAGGCCTGGATGGCGGCCCATCCGCCCTTCTCCGGCCCGCATTGGCAATGCGGACAGGAGGCGGCGCTGCGGCTGCTCCAGCTCGCTTTGCGCCTGGCGCCGCCGCTGCCGGACTGGGCACGCCCGATCATCACCGCCCATCTCCGCCGCATCCAGGCCAATCCGGCCTATGCCCTGGCGCAGGACAACAACCATCCGGTGAGCGAAGCCGCGGGGCTGCTGGCCGGCGCGCTGCTGCTCGGCGATCCGGCGCTGGCCCGCCGTGCCTCCATTCGGCTTGACCGCGTGACAGCGCGGCTGGTGGCGGCGGATGGCAGTTTTGCCCAGCCCTCTCCCTGCTACCACCGGTTGATGCTCGATGTGCTGACGGCGGCAGAGCTGCTGCGCCGCCGCTGGGGCGGCCCTCCCGCAGCACCCGGCACCCTGGGCCGGGCGGCGGCGGCCACGCGCTGGCTGGCCTGGGTCGCCTGCCCGCAGACCGGCGCCCTGCCTCGCATCGGCCATCAGGACGACAGCGCCTTCGACGGCAGCGCCGATGCGCGCGGCAGCATCGCCCGCGCCGCCGCCCTCTTCGGGGATCCCGGCCCGGCGCCCGACCGCTGGGAGGGGGGCTGGCTGCGCGGCTGGCAGGCGGCCGGTGCCCGCGTCCTGCTGCGCCGTGGCCCGCTGCGCTTCCGCCCGGCCCATGCCGATCTGCTGCACCTCGAGCTCTGGGACGGCGCGGCCCCGCTGCTGCGCGATGCCGGCAGCGGCGCCTACAACCCGCCGCCCGAGTCGCGCTGGTGGCTGTCCTATTTCTGGTCCACGGCCGCCCACAACACGGTCGCCTTCGACGGGGAGGATCAGATGCCGCGCCTGTCCACCTTTCTGCACGCGCATTGGCCGCGCTGCGGGACCACCGCCGACGGCGGGGCGGATTGGCTGGAGGATGCGCGCGGCCGGCGTCATCTGCGGCAGGTGGAAGCGGCCGGGCGCCGCTGGCTTGTGATCGACCGTCTGTCAGGCCCCTATCGCGAGGCGGCGCTCTATTGGCACCTTGCCCCGGCCGATTGGCGGCTGCTGCCGGATGGGGTCGAAAGCGGGCGAGCGCGCCTGCGCATCGCCGGCGAGGGAGAGATGACGGTCAGCCTCGAGCAGGGATGGCACAGCCCGCGTTACGGGGTGGTCGAGCCCTCGCCAGTGCTGGTGGCGCGCGGGCGGGTGGGCGGCTTCGTCACCCGGGTGGAGCTGCCCTGAATGCGGCCGTGAGGTGCCGGCTGGCTTGCCGGGCCGGCAGCGCTGCGCCAGCGGGCGGGCGGATCCGGCCGGCGGAGCAAATGCGCGGAGATGCCGGCCGCCGCTTTGCCGCGGCGGGCGGTGGCGCTCGGATGGCACCCCGGGCGAGGGGATCAGCCAGGCCTTCGCCCCGGCCGGGCCTGGCCGGCCCGCGCGGTTCGGCGGATGCTGGGCGCCGGGTGAGCGGGAGGACCGCGAGAGCGACCACAACAGCACGGGGGAGAGCAGCCCATGGGCGATGATCTGCGGCTGAGCCCATCCGGACTGCACAGGGCTTACGGGCAGCGTTTCGATCCCGCACGGCTGGCCTGGGTGCCCGATCCGGCCGCCCCCTGCCCCGGGCGGGCGGTGACGGCGGAGGAAGCGGCGGCCTGGGCCCTGCGCGAGGCCGGGGCGCCGCGCCTGCCGGTTGCCATCATCGGCCCGCGCGAGGCCTCGCCCGCCGTGCTCGCAGCGGCGGCGGAGGCAGGCCGGCGGCTCGGTGGGCTCGGCTTTCCCCTGCTCTGCGGCGGGCGCGGCGGGGCGATGGCTGCCGCCTCGGCCGGCTGCGCCGAGGCCGGGGGGCTGATGATCGGGCTGTTGCCCGGCGATGATTGGCGCGAGGCCAATCCCCACCTCACGGTGCCGATCGCCACCGGCATCGGGGAAGCCCGCAATGCGCTGATCGCCACCGCCGCCTTCGCGCTGGTCGCGGTCGGCGGGGCGGAGGAGCCCTTCAGCTACGGCACCCTGACCGAGATGGGCTTCGCCCTGCGCCTGGGCCGGCTGGTGCTGGCCCTGCCGCTGGCACCCCAGGTGCCGGGCGCACGCGCCTGCGCGTCGATCGAGGAGGCGGTGCGGCTGGTGGCACGCCGCTACCTGGGCCTCGAGTGAGCAGGCGGGCCGCCCCTGCCTCCCGCGCCCCCTCCCGCGCGGCACGCGGCCGGGCGCACCGCCCCTGCCCGCCCGCGGAACGCCCGCCGACTCACCCGGCTGCCGGGGCCGCGGCCAGCGCCGCAAAGGGCAGATCCGGCCCGCGGGAGACCAGACGGTCGAGCGGACCTCCGGCCTGGGTTCCGACCAGCATGGGCCGGCGCAGCCCGGGCAGGACCGCGATGTCGTAGAGTTCGCGCACCACACCGCCGAGGCGCAGCGTGTGCCGGACCTGCCCGGTCGCCAGGTCCACCGCCACCACGGCGCATTGCGGCTCGAGCTTCCTCTCCTGGAGCTTGGCCTCCAGCGGAAGGTCGCTGAAGGTCGCATCCGCCCGCGGCAGGGAGAGGCCGACCAGCGCGCAGCCGCCGGCAAAGGCAAGCCCGCGCGCAAAACCAGGCAGGAAGCAGATCGGCCGGAAGCACCCGGCATCGGTGTCGACGAAGCCGAACTCCCCCGTCCCGGCATTGAGGAGATAGAGCCGGCCCTCATGCAGCCGGGGCGAATGCGGCATGGTCAGGCCACGGCAGATGATCTTCCCATCCGGCACCGAGAGCACGACGCCGCTGCCTTCGCGCCGGTCCCGCCAGCCGCGAGGGGTGTCGGTCTCGGCCGCCGCGGTCACGTAGCGCGGCAGGCCGTTCCGGTCGGTGGCCAGGCCGTTGAGGTGGCAGCGGTCCTGCGGCGCCAGGGCGGTGATGAAGGGCGGCTGCCAGATGCGGCGGAAGCTCGCATCCTCATCCACCGCGGCCAGGCAGGAGAAGAGCGT
This sequence comes from Rhodovarius sp., assembly GCA_025057055.1. Lineage (GTDB taxonomy): Bacteria > Pseudomonadota > Alphaproteobacteria > Acetobacterales > Acetobacteraceae > Rhodovarius. The sequence continues at coordinate 22,918 of JANWYF010000207.1, forward strand.
GTTGATGAAGACCGGCCGGCCGGAGGGTGCGACCGCCACGTCATGGGCCTGCACATCGCCGGTGAACCAAGCGATGCGGGGGAGGAAGACGGCATCATGCCCCTCCAGCGACTGGCCCGGCGGGATGACATTGGCAAAGCGCCAGATCGCATGAAGCCCGGCGAGCACGAGCCCGCCCTGCCGATCCGGCGCCACCCCCAGGCAGCGCTGGAAGGTGCGCTCGCAGACCGAGAGGGTCTGCGGCGTATCGGCCCCGATCAGGAACAGCTTGCCGATCTGGTAGGTGGTGACGGCGAGCGCCACGCCGGCCGCATGCAGCCAAGCTGCGAAACCCGGCGAGGCCTCGATCGCATAAGGTGGGGCGCTGTCGCCTTCGGTGCGGATGGCGGGTGGGGTGCTGCCGTTGCTGCTCATCGGCGCCACACATACCCCTCTGGCCGGCTGCGAGGGAGGCGGGGTGGCCCGGTGGTGTAGGAGGCCGGGGCCGCCGCCTTGCCGGCGTGGGGCAGCGGGCCTGGGCTGGCCCGGCCCGGTGCTGCGGGAGGCGGGGCTTACTCCACCACGATGCGCGCCCCGGCAGCCCCTGCGCGGCGAGCGGCAGCCAGGGCGGCATCGGCCTCCCCCACCCCCATGAAGGGGCCCAGGCGGACGCGCCATTCCTGCTGACGCCCGCGCGGGCCCAAAGGCTCGGCCCGCCCGCCGAGCCGGGCAGCGAGCAGGCGCGCCGGTGCGGCGGAGAAGAACTGCGCCGCCTCGACCCACAAGAGCCCGGGTCGCACCGGGCCCTGCTCCACCTCCTCCGGCAGGCGCAGCGGCGGCAGGCCGGGCGGGGTTGGAGCCTCCGGCCGCGGCAGAAGGCGCGCGGCAGGTGCCGGGAGGGCGCGGCTGCCCTCCGGAGCGGCGAGCGCCTCGCGCCGCACTTCCGCCACCGGAGCGGCGGCGAGCACCGGGCCCCTCCGCTCGCCGTCCAGAGCTTCGGCCAGGGCGCGGCTCGGCTCGGCCAGCACCTCGAGCCGGGCCTGGAAGACGGCACCGGGGGCGGCGCCCAGCAGCTCCCCGGCACGGGGCGAGACGCCTAGCATCCGCCCCGGCACCGCCGGCCCGCGGTCATTGAGGCGAAGGAGCAGCGCCCGCCCGGTCTCGAGGTTGGTCACGCGCAGGATGGCAGGCAGCTGGAGCGTGCGATGCGCGGCCAGCAGGGCGGCATCGTCCCAATGCTCGCCGTTTGCGGTCAGCCGCGGGCGGCCGGGCGGCAGCACGACCGCAAGCCCCTGTTCGATCAGCGCGAAATCCTCGGCCGGATAGGACCACTCCCCGGCCAGCTCGTAGGCGCCGCCGACCAGATAGCGCGGCTGCGCTTCGGGCAGGGACGGGGCGCAGGCAGCCAAGCCTGCCATGGCCAGAAGCAGCGACCACAACCCCCTGCGCATCAGGGCAGGATCCGATCCCCGAGCATCCCGACCACCAGGGCGTAGAAGTTCGAGGGGTTGTAGCGGCGGATCGCGTGGAAATTGGGCAGGGCAAGGAAGGCCTGCCGCCCGTCGCGCTGGTTGGCGGGCAGGATCAGGCCCGCCCGTTGCGTCGAGGGGCCAAGCGGGGCGCCGTCGGCGCGGCGCAGGCCCAGGCGCTGCCACTCGCCCAGGCTGCGCCATTCCTCGGCCGGGCGGGGGCGGGCCGGTTCGGCCAGGGCGGGGTCGAAACCGGGGGGCAGGATGACCTCGAAGCCCCAGCCCTCCCCGCCGCGCCAGCCGGAGCGCGCCAGGTAGTTGGCGATGGAACCCAGCGTGTCGGGCACGCTGCCCCAGATGTCACGCCGCCCATCCCCGTCGAAATCCACCGCCAGCCGCTCGAAGCTGGTCGGCATGAACTGGGGCTGGCCCATCGCACCGGCATGGCTGCCGATCATGCGCTCGGGCGTGATGTGCCCCGCCTCCAGGATGCGCAGCGCAGCCAGCAGCTCGGTCCGGAAGAAGGCGGCGCGCCTGCCCTCCCAGGCCAGGGTGGCCAGCGCCTCGATCACGCGGAACTGTCCGGTGAAGCCGCCGTAGTTGGTCTCCAACCCCCAGATGCCGAGGATGATGCCGGGCGAGACGCGAAAGCGCCCCTCCACCGCCGCGAGCAACCCGCGATGCTGCGCCTCCATCCGGCGCCCCTGCTCGATGCGGGCGGCGGATAGGCGGCCGTCGCGATACTGTTCCCAGGTGAGGGTGAACTCGGCCTGGCGGCGGTCGAGCTCGATCACCCGCTGATTGGGGCGCAACCCGGAAAAGGCACGATCCAGCGTGGCGGCGGAGATGCCGGCCGAGAGCGCCTCGCGCCGGACGGAAGCGAGAAAGGCCTCGAAACTGCTGCCCTGGGCGGCCGCGGCGGCCGGCAGCAGAAGGCCAGGCACGACTCGGGGCAGAAGACGACGGGGCAGGACCGGCATGGCCTTTCCCTGCCACAGCGCGCCAAGGCTCCTCAACCTTGGCGCCCCGCGGCCCGGGGCCTAAGCTGCGCGCCCAGGAGGAACCTGCCATGACCGCCCTCAGCCGCATCTTCGCCGAGTTTGCCGCCGGCCTGACCTATGCTGCCCTGCCCGCGGCAGTGCAGGAGAGGGTGCGCTTCCTCCTGCTCGATCTCGCGGGCAACATGCTGCGCGGGCGGGTGGATGCCGAAAGCTCCGCCCCGCTGCTGCGCGCCGCGGTGGCGATGGGGCTGGCGGGCGGGCGGCACATCGTCTTCGCCGAGGAGAGCCGCTGGAGCCCAAGCGGTGCCGCCCTGCTCAACGGCGCCTTCGCCCACAGCCTCGATTTCGACGACACCCACGCCGGTGCCACCCTCCATCCCGGGGCGCCGGTCATCCCAGCCGCCCTGGCGGCGGCCGAGCTCGCGGGGGCAGCCGGGGCCGAAGTGCTGGCCGGCATCGTCGCGGGCTATGAGGTGACGATCCGCCTCTCGCTGGCCCTGCCGGGCGGGGAGCATTACGACCGCGGCTTCCACCCGACCGCCACCTGTGGCGCATTCGGCGCGGCGGTGGCGGCGGGGCGGGTCCTTGGCCTGCCCGCGGCGCGGATCGAGGATGCGCTCGGCATCGCCCTCAGCCAATGCGCGGGCTCCCTCGCCTTCCTGCACAACGGCGCCTGGACCAAGCGCTTCCAGGTCGGCTGGGCGGCGATGGCCGGGCTCTCCGCCGCGCTGATCGCGCGCGAGGGCTTCCGCGGCGCTTCGGAGGCGCTGGAGGGCCGGCACGGCTTCCTGCGCGCCTATGCCCCGAACCCCGACCCGAGGCGGGCGCTGGAGGGGCTCGGAGAGGCCTTCGAGCTGATGCAGACGGCGGTCAAACCCTATCCCTCCTGCCGCTATGGCCATGCCTGCGTCGATGCGGCGCTGGCGCTGCGCGCGGAGCTCGACCTCAAGCCTGAGGAGATCGAGGGGGCGCATATGGGGCTGCCGGCGCGCGGGATGACGCTGGTCGGCCACCCGCAAGAGTACAAGCAGAACCCGCAGAACCTGGTCGATGCGCAGTTCAGCGGCCCCTTCGTGGTGGCTCACGCGCTGGCCTATGGCCAGTTCGGCTGGGACAGCTACAACCGGCTGCAGGATCCGCTGCTGCGTCGGCTGATGGCGCGCATCACCACCGGCCAGGATGCCGAGGCGGAGGCCGAATTCCCGCGCAACATGGCGGGGCGGCTGACGCTGCGCGCCCGCGGTCAGGTCTTCGAGCGCTTCGTCAAGGTGCCGAAGGGCGAGCCTGCCAATTTCCTGACCGAGGCGGAGCTGCGCGCCAAGTTCCACGGCCTGGCCGATGCCGTGATCGGGCCCGAACAGGCGGCGCGCCTGGCCGATGCCGTGCTCGGGCTTGATCGCGCGCCGGATGTGGAGGGGCTGATGCGCCTTGCCCTGCCGCCGCGCCGCCAGGGCCTGGCGGCGGAATAGCGGCGGCGCGGCCCGCTGCCCCGGCCGCGCCGGGTCCTGCCGCCTCTTGCCGGCGCGTGCGGCAAGACAGGCCGCAGAGGCTGCGCCCGCGCATACAGCCCGGCGCGCGCCCCCACCCCGCGGCCCGCCTGGTCAGATATCGGCGTAGACGTGAGTCTCGGCCTTGGCGCCGGGATGGGTCACCGCTCCGTAGCGGGCCGGGCCGACAAGCTGGGCGTATTTCCACAGCGCGCCGGAGTTGAAGTCATGCCCGCGCGGGCGCCATTCGGCACGGCGGCGCGCCATCTCCTCCTCGCTGATCAGGACGTCGATCGTGCCTTTCTCGGCATCGATGACGATGCGATCGCCGTTCCTGACCAGCGCGATGGGCCCGCCGACCGCGGCCTCGGGCCCGACATGGCCGATGCAGAAGCCGCGGGTGGCGCCGGAAAACCGCCCATCGGTGATCAGCGCCACCTGCTCGCCCATGCCCTGGCCGTAAATCGCGCTGGTGGTCGAGAGCATCTCGCGCATCCCCGGCCCGCCCTTCGGCCCCTCGTAGCGGATCACGATCACATCGCCCGGCTTGTAGGCGCGCGCCTCGACGGCGGCGAAGGCGTCCTCCTCGCAGTCGAAGCAGAGTGCGGTGCCCTCGAAGCGCAGGTTCTTCATGCCGGCGATCTTCACGATCGCCCCATCGGGGGCGAGATTGCCGAAGAGGCTGACGACGCCGCCGATCTTCGAGATCGGGTCGGAGACGGGGCGGACCACATCCTGGTTCTTCGGGAAGACCACATCCCGGTGGTTCTCGGCCAGCGTCTTGCCGGTGACCGTCAGGCAATCGCCGTGCAGCAGCCCGCCCTCGAGCAGCGCCTTGATGATCACCGGCACGCCGCCGATGCGATGGACATCGAGTGCGACATAGCGCCCGCCGGGCTTGAGGTCGGCGATGTGGGGGGTATCGCGCATCAGCCGCGCCACCTCCTCGAGCGGGAAGTCGATCCCGGCCTCATGCGCGATCGCGGGCAGATGCAGCGCGGCGTTGGTCGACCCACCCGTCGCCCCCACGATGCGCGCCGCATTCTCCAGCGCCTTGCGGGTGACGATGTCACGCGGGCGGATGCCCAGGCGGATCAGCTCCACCACCGCCCGGCCCGATTCGTAGGCCCAGCGGTCGCGCTCCGTATCCGGGGCGGGCGCGCTGGCCGAATAGGGCAGCGCAAGGCCGATCACCTCGCTGATGCAGGCCATGGTGTTGGCGGTGAACTGCCCGCCGCAGGCCCCCGCGCCGGGGCAGGCGTGCATCTCAAGCTCCTCGAGCTCGGCATCCGTCATCTTGCCCGCGGCATGCGCGCCCACCGCCTCGAAGACGTCGAGCACCGTCACATCCCGCCCCTGGAAACGGCCGGGCATGATGGAGCCGCCATACATGAAGACGCTCGGCACATTGAGGCGGACCATCGCCATCATCACGCCGGGGAGGGACTTGTCGCAGCCGGCCAGCCCGACCAGCGCGTCATAGCAATGCCCGCGCACGGTGAGTTCGATCGAATCGGCGATCACCTCGCGCGAGACGAGGGAGGATTTCATCCCCTGATGGCCCATGGCGATGCCATCGGTCACCGTGATCGTCGTGAACTCCCGCGGCGCGGCGCCGGCATCCTTCACACCGCGCTTGGCCGCCTGCGCCTGGCGGCTGAGGGCGATGTTGCAGGGCGCAGCCTCATTCCAGCAGGAGACGACGCCGACCAGGGGAGAGGCGATCTCCTCCTTGGTCATGCCCATCGCATAGTAGTAGCTGCGGTGCGGCGCGCGCTCCGGCCCCAGGCTGACATGGCGGCTCGGCAGCCTGGACTTGTCCCAGCTGGTCATCGGCGATCCCTCGATCCCTAAGCTCCGGCGCTGTTCTGGCCCGCTCGCCCCGGCCCGGCAAGACGGCCGCGCCCGCTCAGGCCGCGAGCTTCATCAGCCCATCCAGGGCGAGGCAGCCCTGCGGGGTGCAGACCAGGGGGTTGATCTCCATCTCCTCGAGCCTGTCGCCGAGCGCGGCGGCCAGTTCGGAGAAGGCGGCGATCGTGGACGCTGCCGCCGCCAGATCGACGCGCGGTGCGCCGCGGAAGCCATCGAGCAGGGGGAAGGATTTCAGGCTGCGCAGCATCTCCTCGGCCCGGGCGGGAGAGACGGGCGCCAGGTCGAGCGCCACATCGCGCCAGAGTTCGGCCTGCACGCCGCCCAGGCCGACCAGCACCGTCGGGCCGAATTGCGGGTCGCGCCGCGCGCCCAGGATCAGCTCGGGCCCCCGTTCGGCCATGCGCTGCACCAGCACCCCATCGACCCGCGCTGCCGGGGCATGCCGGCGCACCCCCTCCATGATGGCGGCGAAGGCCGCGCGCACCGCATCGGCATCGCGCAGATCGAGCCGCACCCCGCCGACCTCGGTCTTGTGAGCGATATCGGGGCTGTCGACCTTGAGCACGACCGGATAGCCGATGCGCTCGGCCGCTGCGACCGCCTCCTCCGCATTGCGGGCGCGCTCATCCGGCATCGCGGGCAGGCCGGCGGCGCGCAGCGCTGCCTTGGCCGCGGCCTCCATCAGGGTGGCCGGGCCGGAGGGAAGCGCCGCCGCCGCCGCGCGCGCTGCCTCCCCCACACTGCCTTCCGGCGCGCGCGGCCCGTGCCAGGCAAGCCAGAGGGAGATCGCCTTCATCAGCCGCCGCATGGAGCGGAACAGGCTGAGCCCGGGGGAGGCATCGGCCGCCTCCGGGCCGGGGCCTTCGAGGCTCTCCGGGATCCAGGCGATGCAGATCGGCTTGCCCGCCTCCTCGGCCAGCGGGGACATGTTGCGCAGCCGCGCCGGCGTCGCGGTGGGTGCAGGGTTGTGATAGACCACCGGCATCACCACCACGCCATATTGCGGATCGGCCAGCACGGCGCGCATGCAGGCATCGAAGCTCGCCGGATTGGTCGCGACCTGCGCGGTCAGGTCGCAGGGGTTGCGCGGGCTGCCGAAATCCGGGATCGAGGCGCGCAGCACCTCGGCCGTCTGCGGCAGGGGTTGGGGCAGGCTCAGGCCCTGATATTCGGCATGATCGGCCGCCATGATGCCAGCCCCGCCCGAGGGGGTGACGATGCCCACCCCGCGCGCCTTGGGCGGCGGCGCCTTGGCCAGGAAGCCTGCGGTCTCGAGCAGGGCGTCGAAATCCTCGACCTCCAGCATGCCGGCGCGGCGGAAGGCAGCCGACCAGGCGGCGGTGGAGCCGGCCATCGAGCCGGTGTGCGACATCGCCGCCTTCGCCCCTGTCTCCCCTCGGCCGAGCTTGAGCACGACGATCGGCTTGCCCGCCTCGCGCGCCATGCGCCCGAGGGTGAGCAGGCGCCGCCCGTCGCGCAGACCCTCGACCACCAGCGCGATCGCACGGCATTCCGGCATGGAGAGCTGGAAAGCCGCCAAGTCGCAGACGTCAAGGTCGGTCGAGTTGCCGGCGGTGGCCATGTGGCACATGGCAAAGCCGCGTTCGGCCGCCTGCATCAGCGCATAGCCGAGCGCGCCCGATTGGCTGACCACCCCGACCCCGCCGGCCGGTGCCGTCATCTTGTGGTAGTCGGGCATGAAGGTCGCACCGACGCGCAGGGCGTGGTGCACAAAGCCCAGGCAATTGACGCCGAGCAGCGGAATGCCGAGGGCGCGCGCGCGATCGCGCAGTTCCGCCTCTTCCCGCGCGCGTTCGGGCAGGTCGGTCTCCCCATAGCCCGAGGCATAGACGGTGATGCCACCCACCCCGCGTTCGGCCGCGGCCTCCAGGCTCTCCATCACGCCGCTGCGCGGCATGCAGAGCACCATGCTGTCGACCGCGATCGGCAGGTCGCGGATGCTGCCCACGCAGGGAAAGCCGTGCAGCTCCTGCCCCGCATATTTCGGGTTGACCGCGAAGACCGGCCCCTGAAAGCCCCGCATGTTGAGGATGGTGCGGGCCCCGAAACTGGCCGGATCGGCCGAGACCCCGACCACGGCGACCGAGGTCGGGGCAAGCAGGCGGCGCAGCGAGGCGGGATCACGCAGCGTGGGCAGGGACAAGGCTTCCTCCTGGTTTTTGGCGGCAGGCTATCGCCGCCGCCGGGAAGGACAAGCCCCGCCGCCGCCGCTCAGACCGCGGCCAGCCCCTCGCGCCGCAGCTCGATCGCCAGGGCGTCGAGGGCGCGCGCCACCCCGGCGATGATCTCCTCGATCTCCGCCTCGGTGATGACAAGGGGTGGTGAGAAGGCGATCGCATCGCCGGGCAGCACGCGCATCAGCAGCCCCTCGGCCTCGCACAGCTTCTGCAGGCGGAAGGCAATCTTGCGCGCAGGGTCGAAGGGCTGCTTCGTCGCCTTGTCGGCCACCAGCTCGATCGCGCCGATCAGGCCCATGCCGCGCGCCTCTCCCACCAGGGGATGTTGGCCGAGGCGGCGCAGTCCCCGCTGCAGCACGGGGGCGACGCGCGCAACATGCGAGAGGATATCGATCTCGTCGTAGATGCGCAGCGTCTCCACCGCAACCGCGGCCGCCACCGGATGGCCGGAATAGGTGAAACCATGGCCGAAGGTGCCGATGCTCGCGCTGCCCTCGGCGATCCCTTCGGCGAGGCGTTCGTTCACCATGACGGCCGAGATCGGCAGGAAGGAGGCGGAGAGCGCCTTGGCGCAGGTCAGGATATCGGGGCGCAGGCCGAAGGCCTGGCTGCCCCAATAGTGGCCGGTGCGACCGAAGCCGCAGATCACCTCATCGGCCACCAGCAGCACGTCATGGCGCCGCAGCACGGCCTGGATCTTGTCGAAATAGGTGGCGGGGGGAACGATCACCCCGCCTGCCCCCATGATCGGTTCGGCAAAGAAGGCGGCGACGGTATCCGGCCCTTCGGCCAGGATCAGCGCCTCCAGCTCCTCGGCCAAGCGGGTGGCAAAGGCCTCCTCATCCTCGCCGGGCAGGGCTTCGCGGTAGTGATGCGGCGTGCCGACATGCAGGATGCCCGCTATCGGCAGGTCGAACAGGCGGTGGTTGTTGGGCAGACCGGTCAGGGAAGCGGCCGCCACGGTCACGCCGTGATAGGCCTTGCGGCGGGAGATGATCTTCTTCTTGCGCGGCCGGCCGATGGCGTTGTTGTAGTACCAGATCATCTTGACCGCGCTGTCATTGGCCTCCGACCCGCTGTTGGCGAAGAAGACCTTGCTCATCGGCACCGGGGCGCGCTCGATCAGCATCTCCGCGAGTTCCACCAGCGGTTCATGGGAACGGCCGGTGAAGGCGTGGTAGAAGGGCAGGCGGCGCATCTGGCGCGCCGCGGCCTGAACAAGCCTCTCATTGGAGAAGCCGAGCGAGGCGCACCACAGCCCGGCCGCCGTATCCAGATAGCTCCTGCCCTGTTCGTCGTAGACGCGGCAGCCCTCCCCGCGGGTGATCACGAGCGGCCCCGAGGCCGCATGCGCCCGCGCATCCGTATAGGGATGCAGGACATGGGCGATGTCGCGCATGGCGGTGCTGTTGCGGGCTGCGGTCATGGCGGTCTCCTCGGCCGGGATGCTAGCGGCCCTTCCGCCATCCGTCAGGCGGGGGGCGGGCCCAGGCGCGCCGGACCCGCAGCCAAAGCTTGGCCTCCGCGCAGCCGGGCCGGGCGCGCCGGTGCGGCCGGGCACCGCCGGGCCCGCGGCTGCCGCTGGCGATGCGGCTGGCTGCCCGGCGCCGCGGCCGTGCTTC
>JANWYF010000062.1 GCA_025057055.1 Rhodovarius sp.
CCCCCAATAAGGCCCAAGCCCAAGCCAGAGCATGACCATGAGCACCCCGGCATCGACCAGGAAGCCGAGCGTGCCCACCACCCCGAAGCGCAGGAACTGTCCCATCAGCTGCGGCATCGCCCAGGCTTAGGCGGAACCGCCCCGCCAGGGAACCGCCCCCCTCCCTCCCCTTGCCCTGGCGCGCCGCAGCCCGCAGCCTGCCCCGGCCGAAGCCGCGCGCGAGAGGGGGTGGGGATGGGGCAGGTCGGGCTGATCGGGCTTGGACGGATGGGAGGGGCGATGCTCGCGCGGCTGGTCGCAACCGGCCCGGCCCCGCTGGTGTGGGATGAATCGCCCCCGGCACTGGCCCGCGCTGCGGCGGCGGGCGGCCTTCCGGTCCAGGGACCGGCGGGGGCGGCCGCGCCGGTGGTCCTGCTCTCTCTGCCCGATGCCGGGGCGGTCGAGGCGGTGCTCGCCCCCTTGCTGCCCGCCCTGCCCGCCGGGGCGGTGGTGGTGGACTCCTCCACCCTCGATCCCGCCGCGGCGCGGGCCTTTGCTGCCCGGGCCGCCGGACACGGCATCGCCTATCTCGACGCGCCGGTCTCGGGCGGGCCGGCCGGGGCGGCCGCCGGCACGCTGACCATGATGCTGGGCGGGGAGGAGGCGGCGATCGCCCGGGCCCGCCCGGTGCTGGAGCGCCTCGCCCAGCGCATCCTGCATATCGGGCCCGCCGGGGCGGGGCAGCTTGCCAAGCTCGTCAACAATCTGCTGGTGGCCACCCATCTCGTGGTGGCCGGTGAGGCGCTGGGACTTGCGCGCCGGGCCGGCCTGCCGCCCGAGGTGATCCTGCCGGTCATCAACACCGCCTCGGGCCGATCGGCGGTGACCGAGGTCAACTGGCCGCGCTGGATCCTGCCGGGCGGCTTCGATTCGGGCTTCACCGCCGGGCTGATGCGCAAGGACCTGCGCCTGGCCCTTGCCCTGGCCGATGCGCTGAACGCCGCCCTGCCGGTCTGCCGCAGTGCCGCCGCCGCCTGGCAGGATCAAGCCCTGCCCGATGAGGCGGATTTCAATCGCCTCTCCCACGCCATCGCGATGGGGGATGGGTGATGAGCCGCGCCCGCGCCGTCCTCGCCGAGGCCCGAGCTGCCTGGGCGCTGCCTGAGGGTTCCGGCGAGCCCTTCCTCCTCCACGACCCGGCGACCGGCGAGGCGATGGCCTCCTACCGGGCCATGGATGCCGCCGCGGTGGCCGAGGCGGCGCGCGCCGCCCAGCCTGCCTGGGCTGCCCTGCCCGCGGCCGAACGAGGGCGGCGGCTCTGGGCGCTCGGTGCTGCCATCCGCCGCGAGGCGGAAGCGCTCGCCCTGGTCGAATGCGCCCAGACCGGCAAGCCGATCCGCGACTGCCGGGGCGAAGTGCAGCGCGTGGCCGAGATGGCCGAATACTGGGCCGGCTGGTGCGACAAGCTGGAAGGGCGCGTCATCCCCGTCCCCTCCGGCCATCTGGTGATGGTCGAGCATGTGCCGCTCGGCGTCGTGGCGGCGATTCTGCCTTGGAACGCGCCGCTCTTCACCGCGGGCTGGAACGCCTTTCCCATCTTGGCTGCGGGCAATGCGGCGGTGGTCAAGCCCAGCGAATATACGCCCTTCACCGCGCTGCGCCTGGCCCAGCTTGCCGCGGCGCTGGACATTCCGCTGGCCGCCGCCGCCGGAGGCGCTTCCACCGGCGAGGGTCTGGTCGCCAGCGCGGCGGTGGCCAAGGTCGTCTTCGTGGGCAGCCCGGCAGGCGGGGCCAAGGTCGCGGCCGCGGCGGCCGCGCGCGCCATTCCCTGCGTGCTCGAACTGGGCGGCAAATCGGCCAATATCGTCTTCGCCGATGCCGACCTGCCGACCGCGGTGCAGGGGGCGCAACAGGCGATCTTCGCCGGCAGCGGCCAGTCCTGCGTCGCCGGGTCGCGCCTCTTGATCGAGGATGCGGTCGAACAGCGCTTCCTCGACCTGCTCCATCAGGCCATGCAGCGCATCCGCGTGGGCGATCCCTTCGACGAGGCGACCGAGATGGGCCCGCTGGCCCATGCCGCCCAGCTGGCCCATGTGCGGGCGCTGATTGCCGGCGCCCCGGCGCTCCAGGGGCAGGCGCCGGAGGGCGGCTGCTTCCTGCCGCCCATGGTCTTGCACGGCCTTGCCCCCGATGCCCCCGCCGTGACGGAAGAAATCTTCGGCCCGGTCGCCGTCGCCCTGCCCTTCAGCGGGGAGGCAGAGGCGATCGCGCTGGCCAATGCCAGCCGCTATGGGCTGGCCGGGGCGGTCTGGACCCGCGATCTGGGGCGCGCGCACCGGGTGGCGCGGGCGCTGAGGGCCGGCACGGTCTGGATTAACGGCTATCGCACCATCCACGTCGCTGTCCCCTTCGGCGGCTTTGGCGCCTCAGGGCATGGGCGTTCTTCGGGGCTCGAGGCGCTGCACGCCTACACCGCCACCCGCGCCGTCTGGACCGACCCGCGCGAGGCCCCGGCGCTCTTCTTCGGCCACCGGCCCTGACCGCGGGCCGGCGGTGCGGCGGCGGGCTTGCCGGGCGGGCCTTTTGTCGGGTCATATCCCGCCTCCAGACGCCCGATCAAACGTCTCGCAGGGAGGGTCACAACAGAATGCTCCGCCGCCATCTCATGCTGGGGGCCGCCGCCAGCGCGCTCGCCGCGCCCGCCTTGGCCCAGCCCGCGCAGAACCGCGTGCTGCGCTATGTGCCGCACGCCAATCCGGGCAACATCGACCCCTTCACCAACACCGCCTTTGTGGCGCGCGACCATGCCATGCTGGTCTTCGACCAGCTCTACGGCATGGACGAGAACTTCCGCCCCCGCCCGCAGATGGTGGAGGGCCATGTGGTCGAGAATGACGGGCTGCTCTGGCGCTTCACCCTGCGCGAGGGGCTGCGCTTCCACGACGGGGTGCCGGTGCGCGGGCGTGACTGCATCGCCTCGATCCGGCGCTGGGGCCGGCGCGATGCCTTCGGCCAGGTGCTGATGTCGCGCGTGGCCGAGATGAGGGAGGAGAGCGACCGCGTCTTCTCGATCCGCCTGCACCGCCCCTTCCCGAAGATGCTGGAAGCCTTCGGCAAGGTGACCACGAGCTGCCTGTTCGTGATGCCGGAGCGGCTGGCCAACGTCGATCCCTTCACCAACATCACCGAGGCGGTGGGCAGCGGCCCCTATCGCTTCCTGCAGAATGAGTGGGTGCCGGGTTCGCGCCTCGCCTATGCGCGCAACCCCGACTACATCCCGCGCCAGGAGCCGCCCAGCATGACCGCGGGCGGCAAGGTCGCGCATTTCGACCGGATCGAGTGGCACATCATCCCCGATGCCTCGACCGCCTCGGCCGCGCTGCAGTCGGGGGAGGTCGATTGGTGGGAACAGCCGACGGCGGATCTCTTCCCGCTCTTCCTGCGCGGGGCGGCGGCGCGCAACATCCGCGTCGACATCATCAACAACACCGGGCTGATCGGCATCTTCCGGCCCAACCACGTCACCACCCCCTTCAACAATCCCGCCGTGCGCCGGGCCGTCATCACCGCGGTCAACCAGATGGATTTCATGACCGCGGTGATCGGCACCTCGGGCATCGAGGGGCGGCCGGATCTGCGGCGCGAGGGCATCGGCTTCTTCGCGCCGGAGAGCCCCTCCGCCTCTGATGTCGGCCTCGATCGGCTGCGCAAGAACATCGACGCCGCGCGGGCCGAGCTGCAGGCCGCAGGTGCGATGGGCGCGCGGCTGGTGCTGCTCAACGCCACCGATCTCAGCTCGATCAACGCGGCGACCCTGGTCGGTGCCGACCTCTTCCGCCGCATGGGCTTCAACGTCGAGCTGGTGGCGATGGACTGGGGCACGCTGGTGGCGCGCCGCGCCTCGCGCAACCCCCTCGATCAGGGCGGCTGGTCGGGCTTCTTCACCTTCTGGTCCGGCATCGACCACTGGAACCCCTCGAGCCATGCGGCGATCCGCGGCCATGGCGAGAATGCCTGGCCCGGCTGGCCGAACATTCCGGCCATCGAGGAACAGCGGGATGCCTGGTTCGATGCGCCGAACGAGGCGGCCGAGCGCGCCGCCACGCGGGAGATGCAGCGCATCGCCTTCGAGGAGGTGCCCTATGTCCCGACCGGGATGTACTACCAGCCGACCGCCTATCGGCGAAACCTGACCGGCATCCTCAAGGGCCAGCCGCCGCTGTTCTGGAACGTCCGGCGCGTCTGAGGGCAGCCCTCAGCCCTGCGCGGGGCCTTGGCGGTCCCGCGCGGGGCGGGGCGGGAGGCTGCCCGCCGCCTCAGCCAAGGAAGCGGCGGGCGCGGTCGTCGTATTCCTCCTCGCGCATCAGGGCCTTGAGCAGGGCCGCGGGCGCCAGACCCTGGATCAGGGCCGGCGGCGTGCCTGCCCGCAGCGCCTGGAGCGTGGCGTGGATGGCTGCGACCGCGGCCTGGAAGGGCAGATGACCCTGCAGCGCGATGCGCACGCCCCGGCTGGCCAGATAGGCCGGATCGGCGATGGCGGGGGAGAGGGTGCCCAGCACCAGGGGCAGCCGCGCCTCCGCCGCCAGGGCGTCGAGCTCCTCGCGGGTCGTCACGCCGGTGAGGAAGATCCCATCCACCCCCGTCTCGTTGTAGGCGCGTACCCGCGCCGCCGCCTCGCCCAGGCCCAGGATCGAGCAGGCGCCGGTGCGCGCCAGCACGATCAGCGCCGGATCGCTGCGCGCCGCCACCGCCGCGCGCATCTTGGCCACCCCCTCCTCGAGCGCGATCAGCCGCGGCTTGGCATGGCCGTAGGGCCGCGGCAGGTCGGTATCCTCGATCGAGAGTGCCGCAACCCCCGCGATCTCGAGCTCCTCCACGGTGCGCATGACGTTGAGCGCATTGCCATAGCCGTGGTCGGCATCGACCAGCAGCGGCAGGCGGGTCACCGCGCGGTTGATGCGCAGCGCCTGCTCGGCGAATTCGGTGAGGGTGAGCAGGATGATGTCGGGCGCGCCCAGCACCGCAAGACTTGCCGTCGAGCCCGCCAGCATGCCGAGCTCGAAGCCCAGATCCTCGGCGATGCGGGCGCTGATCGGATCATGCACCGAGGCCGGGTGGACGCAGCCCCCACCCTCCAGCACGGCCCGCGCCATCGCCCGCCTCTCGCTCCAGCGCATAGCTGTCTCCCTCCCCCGCGGTCCTGCCCTATCATTCCAGCGGCGGCCGATCTGCTCTAGCCTTCCTCCCGTCATCCTGCGGGACGAAGCGCACCATGAAGCATCGGCTCAACAAGAACGAACTGGAAGGCGGGCGTTATCTCACGCTGCACGAGTTCATCAAGGTCGCGAAGCAGCGGCTCAACCCCAACATCTGGGATTATCTGATCGGCGGGACCGAGACGGAGACCACCCTGGCGCGCAACCGGCTTGCGCTGGATATGGTCGCGCTGCGCCCGCGCGTGCTCAACGACGTCTCCGAGGTCGACGCCACGGCCGAATTCTTCGGCCACCGCATCCGCCTTCCGGTCTTTCTCGCGCCGGTGGGCAGCCTGCAATCCTTCGACCCCGAGGGCGGGGCGGCGGTGGCGCGCGGCGCGCATGCCTTCGGCGTGCCCTTCATGCTCTCCTCGGTCTCCGAACCGGGGCTCGAGGCGGCCGCGCAGGCCTCGCAGGGGCCGCGCGTCTTTCAGCTCTACACGCGCGGGGATGCCGCCTACATCGACGAGCATGTGCGCCGCGCCGTCGATGCCGGCTATGACGCCTTCGCGATCACCGTCGATACCGCCCATTATTCCCGACGCGAACGCGACATCGCCAAGCGCTTCGTCAAGACCTGGCGCGCGGCCAACACCGGCATGGAATACCAGGCGGCGCTCAACTGGAACGACATCCGCCGCTTCAAGGAACGCCACAGCATCCCGCTCATCCTGAAGGGCATCGGCACCGCTGAGGATGCGCTGCTGGCCGTCGAATGCGGGGTGGAGGTCGTCTATGTTTCCAACCACGGCGGGCGGCAGCTCGATCACGGGCGGGGCAGCCTCGACATCCTGCGCGAGGTGGTGGAGGCCGTGCAGGGCCGCGCGCGCATCATGGTCGATGGCGGCTTCTGCCGGGGCACCGACATCGTCAAGGCGATCGCGCTGGGCGCCGATTGGGTCGGGCTCGGGCGGCTCTACCTCTACGGCCTGGCCGCCGAGGGCGAAGAGGGCGTGACCCGCGTGCTCGAAATCCTCGAGGATGAGGTGATCCGGGCGCTTGGCCTGTGCGGCGTGACGCGCTTTGCCGACCTCACGCGCGCCCATGTCCACATCGGTGCCCCGCCCGTGGTCTGGCCCGACGTGCACAGCGCCTTCCCGCTGCTGCGCCAGGGGTATTGAGCGCGGGCGGCGCCTGCCCGCAAGCCTCGGGGAGATCGCGCAGGGCCGCCATCGGCCGCAGGGCGAGGCCGCTCCGCGCCGATCAGCCGCAAGAGGCGGCCCGGAGCACAAGCCGGCGAAACCAGCCCTAGTGATCGCCGTTGTCCCGGATCAGCGCCAGGGCGACCCAGGGCTGGGTCTCGGAGTTGCCCTCGGCCGAGAGGGTGCTGGTGCGGATCTCGATCGCATCGCCACGCGGGCGGGCGGAACGCTCGATCCGGGCCCGCAGCACAGGCTCGAACACCGCAAGCCGGTCGGCCAGGGCCTCGACGGCCGCCCGCACACCCGCATCGGGAGAGGCACGGGCGGCGCGGATCGCCCGCAGGGCAAGAGCGGAGCAAAAGTTCCAGAACCCTTCGCGCAGCAGGGGCGGGCGGCCCTCCTCCTCTGCCTCGATCGCGACCGCAACCAGATCATGCAGCCGGGGCGGGCCGAAGCCCACCGGCATGGAGGCAAGGCAGAGCGCATTGAGCCCGCGCGCCACCGCCGGGCCGATCCGCCGATCCTTGAGCCAAGGGGCGGCGCGGACCAGCGCGAGCAGCGCAGCCGCCTGGCAGTCGAGAAAGGCCGAATGCGGGTCCCGCACCGTCATCGGGAACACCCCTGCCTCGCCTCCCGCGGCATCGCGCTGGCGCCGCTCGAGCCCGAGGAGCAGATCGATGAGCAGCGCCAAGCGTTCGCGCTGCCGCGCAACCTCCCCGGCGGCCAGCAGATCGCACAGGCTGAGTGCGACGAAGGCGAGCGAGCGCGAGAAGATCACCCCCGCATCCTGCCGCGCCGGGGCGAGGAAGGCCTCCTCGTAGCCGCGCCAGAGCTGCTCATGCAGCTGAAGCAGCGAGGCGCTGTGCGCGGCGTCGAACAGCACCCCGGCGGAGAGGCCCCGCACCCCCCGCGCGAGCGCCACCATCTCCGCCCCGTAGTCGTAGGAGATGGAGAGATCGAGCGGCAGGAGAGGAGAACGCTGCGGCAGGGCGGAAAGCAGCCGCGCCCCGTCGGCCAGCCTCTCGTGGAGGAAGCCGGAGGTGATCAGCTTGCGCTCGGCGGCCAACAGCCTCGCCCCCGGGGCGGGGCGCAGGAAGCGGTGTTCGGCCGTCATCCAGGCGAGCCGGCCGGATCCCTCGGCCCGCCAGGCCAGCGCGTGAACCGCCGCCGGATTGCGCGGCAGGGCGTGAATGCCGGAGGCAAAGCCGCGCATGGTGCCGGTCTGCGCAAGGGAGTAGTAGCGGAGCCCAGGCACGGGGCGATGCTCCTCGCCCGCCTTCTCCACCTGGAGGCTGAGCCCCCCGCCGTCGGACAGCAGCGCATGCACCGCGCCGTGGCTGATCCCGCCCTGCCCATGGCTGAGCTCGGCCTGGGCGAGGGTGAGCACCACCTCCTCGGCCGCGATTCCAGGCTCGAGGTCGAACTCGGCCTCAGCCTCGATCGCCATGCTGGCGGCCGAGAAGCGATAGCGGTGCAGGATCCTGCCGAAACGCTGGCCCTGCCCGCCCGCGGCAGGGAGAGGGAGGTCGGCCGCATGCCAGAGGGTGAGCTGGCCTGACCTCTGCTCGCTGCCACAGGCCGTGATGTGGGGCTCGACCGGCCATTCCTGCCAGGCACCGCCGATGCGGGCGGCCACCCGATTGCCGGTCAGGGTGAGGTTGCGCGCATCGCGCCCGTCATGAAAGCGCATGCCGGCCTGCACCACGCCGCGCGGCAGATCGGCTGCGATGCTCATGAAGGTGTGGCGAAAGCGCAGCCACCCGCCCGCCTCGCCCTGCGCCTCCAGCAGCGGCCAGCCGATGCGCCGCAGGATCAGCGGCCCCTCGATCATGTCCTGAAGGAAGGCGAAGAGCGCCGCCACCTCCTCCTGACAACGGCGCCAGAGCGCGGGCAGGGTCAGGAACTCCAGGATCTTGGCATTGTCGTCGGCCCAGAACCAGCGGTCACCGTCGAGCGGCTGTTCGGTCTCGGCCGCGGCACGGCGCAGCGGATCTGCCGGAGAGAGGGGCTGCAGGAGATGGCGCGTGATGAAGGCAGCATAGGGGAAGGGCTCGTCGGGCAGGGCCATGGGCAGTCATCCCCTAAGCTGCGGCGGTGGCGGCAGCCGCGGCAGAGCGGCGGCGAGGGCGCTAAGCCCCGTCCGGCTGCGCCGCGCGAGCCGGATGAGGGCCGGAACATCGCGCGGCCGACGCAACAGGGCAGCCAGCACGCGGCCGAGGGCGGGCCGCCCTTCGGCATCGAGAGCAGCGGCGGCGGCGGGCGGAATCCCCTCCGTCGCACCGTCGGCCACGGCACGCAGCACGGCATAGGGCACGCCGAGCCGTGCGGCATGACGCGCAACCACATGGCTTTCCATCTCCACCGCCGCGGCGCCCGTCGCGGCGCGCAGGGCGGCCTTGGCGGCCGGCGTGGCGCAGAGCGCATCGACCGCGGCGAGCAGCGCCGGCCGTGCCCCGGTGGCAGCGGCGATGGCCGCGCTCCAGGCGGGATCGGGGCGGGCCTCGGCCCCCGCGATGCCATCGGCCACCAGCACTGTCCCGGGCGTGAGGCCGGGATCGAGCGCCCCCGCCAGCCCGAGGCTCAGCATCGCCGCGGGCCGCGGCACAGCGGCGAGCAGCGCATCGAGCCGGGCGGGATCGGCGGCGGAGATCACGACCGGCACGCCCGGAGGCAGCAGCGCCGCCTCCGCGGTGAAGCCCACGATGCAGAGCAGCCCCGGGCCGGGTGCGCCGCTCATGCGATGGGCGGGCGGGCGCCGCGCCAGCCGACGGCGCGCTCGTAGCCGCGCGCCGCGCGCAGCAGCAGCCCCTCCTGCCAGAGCGGCGCGACGAACTGGCACGAGAGCGGAAGGCCGGTGCGCGAGAGGCCTGCCATCAGCGTGATCGCCGGATGGCCGGTGACGTTGAAGGCGATGCGGGCCTGCCTCGGATAGGTGCGCTCCACCGCCGCCGGGTCATCGATGCGGCAGGCAGGATCCATGGAGCTCGCGGTGAGCAGCACATCGACCTCGCGGAAGGCGGCACCGACCGCGGCGCGAAGGGGACCGCGCACGCGCTGGGCCTCGAGGTAGTCCTCGGCCGAGAGGAGAAGACCCGGCAGCAGACGTCGGCGCGTGATGGCGGCATAGCCCTCGGGCTGTTCGCGCAGCCATCGGGAGTGGACGGGTGCGCTTTCGCCCCAGAGGATGGCGCGGTTGACCGCGGCGAAGGCCGACAGGGGCGGCAGCGTCACCTCCCGCAGCACGGCCCCTTCGCGGGCGAGTAGCCGGGCTGCCGCCTCGATCGCGGCGGCCATCTCGGGATCGGCCGGCTCGTCGCGTTCGTGGAAATGGCGCACGAAGCCGATCCGCAGGCCGCGCAGCCCGGCCTCGATCCCGGCCCTATAATGCCCGCCGGCCATCGCCTCCAGCATCAGCGCGGCATCCTCCACCGTGCGCGTCAGCAGCCCGACGTGATCGAGGCTCCAGGCGAGGGGGAAGACGCCCCGGCGCGGGATCAGGTCATAAGTCGGCTTGAGGCCCACGATCCCGCAATGGCTGGCCGGGTGGCGAACGCTGCCGCCGGTGTCGGTACCGAGTGCAGCCGGCATGAGCCGCGCCGCGACCGCAGCACCCGACCCGGAGGAGGATCCGCCCGGATGATGGGCAAGGTTCCAGGGATTGCGTGCCGGGGGAAAGGGCAGGTCGAAGGCCGGCCCGCCGATCGCGAACTCGTGGGTGGCAAGCTTGGCTGGGAAGATCGCCCCGGCCGCACGCAGCCGCGCGATCACCGCGGCATCGCGCGCCGCGACGTGATGCAGACGCAGCGCCGAATGGCAGGTGGTGGGCAGGCCCGCGACGTCGATCACATCCTTGACCCCGACCGGGATGCCATGCAGCGGGGAGCGCGGGGCCTCCTCATCCAGGCGGCGGGCGGCGGTGAGCGCCGCCTCGGCATCGATGCGGATGCAGGCGCCCAGCAGCGGATTGAGCGCGGCCATGCGCTCGAGGCAATCGGCCAGCAGTTCGGAGGGCGCAAGCCCCCGGGCAGCGATGGCGGCCGCCGCCTCGGCCAGCGTCAGCTCATGCGGGCGGGTCACGGGCGCGCCACCTGGGCGGGGCAGGGCTCGATCGCCTCATCCTCGCCGCGCGGCAGGTGGCGGCGCAGCCGGGCTATGCTCGCCAGCGCCTCGAGCACATCCGCGCGATGCTGCCGCCAGGCGCGCTCCAGGCCGGCAGCGCGGGCCAAGGCCTCGGCCTCGGCAAGCGGGATGGTCGGCGGTCCGGGCTCCATGAGCGCAAGACTAAGTCAGATCGGAGGCCGCCGGAACCGCCAGCGGCGGCGATCACGCCAGCCGCCAGAGATCGCCCTCGCGCCGGACCAGCCCCTCCTCCTCCAGCATGAGGAGATGGGCGAGCAGGCTGCGCCCGGCCGCGCCGATCAGCCCCGGGTCCATCGGGCCATAGACCGGCCCGACCAGGGCTTGCGCCGTGGCGCTGCCGGCCTCCCTGAGCGCGGCGATCACCCGTGCCTCGCGCTTGCGCCGATGCGCGGCCAGCGCATCGAGGAAGGGCATCGGGTCGGGCAGGGGCGGGCCATGGCCCGGCAGATAGAGGCGATCCTGCCCCTCGCGCGCGCGCAGCCGGGCGAGGCTCATCATGTAGGCCCGCATGTCCCCGTCGGGCGGCGAGACCACGCTGGTGTTCCAGGACATCACGTGATCGCCCGAGAACAGCGCAGCACGGTCGGGCCAGGCGAAGCAGAGGTGGTTGGCGCAATGGCCGGGCGTGTGCAGCGCGATCAGCCGCCAGCCATGGCCTGTCACTTCCGCGCCGTCGGCCAAGGTGATGTCGGGACGGAAGGCGTGATCGCCCCCCTCGCCGCCCGCCTCGGGGGGCGTGAGATGCGGCCCGAAGCCCAGGGTGGGCGCGCCGGTTGCCGCCTTCAGCTCCGCCGCGCCCGGCGAATGGTCGCGGTGGGTGTGGGAGATCAGGATATGCGTCACCACCTCCCCCTCGAGCGCGCGCAGCAGCGCCTCGAGATGGGCAGGATCGGCCGGCCCCGGGTCGAGCACGGCCACGCGCCCTTCGCCGATGATCCAGGTATTGGTGCCGCGAAAGGTGTAGGGGCCCGGATTGCGGCAGATGATGCGCCGTATTCCGGGCGCGATGCGCTGCACCTCGCCATGCGGGTGCGGGTCCTCGCGCAGGAAGGGAATGCTCACGACCGGCGGCTCCGTCTCAGCTCGCGGTGCAGGATATAAAGGCCCGCTGCGACGATCATCCCCGCCCCCGCGAGCATCGAAAGGCTCGGCAGATCGCCCCAGAGGAGAAAGCCGAGCAGCATCGCCCACAGCATGGAGGTATAGGCGAGCGGCCCGGTCGCGCTGACCTGGGCCGAGGCGTGCGCCTCGGTCAGCAGGACCTGGGCAATGCCGCCCACCAGCCCGACGGCCAGCAGCAGCAGCCAGTCCATCCCGCCCGGCGTGACCCAGACGAAAGGCAGGGTGAGGCCGGTGAGCAGCGTCATCAGGATCGACTGCCACATCACGATGGTGGCCGATCTCTCGGTGGCCGAGAGGTTGCGCACCAGCAGCGAGGTGATCGCCGAGAACAGCCCCTGATTGACGGCGAAGAGCACACCGAGCGTCGAGGCTGCCGCCAGCCCGGCGGCGAAGGCGCCCTGCCCGGCCGCGATCACCAGGATGCCGGCGAAACCGAGGATCACCGCCGCCCAGCGGTGGATGCCGACCCGCTCGCCCAGGAAGAGGATGGCCAGGAGCGTGACGAAGATCGGCGTCGTGTAGGAGAGCGCCGTGTGCTCGGGCAGCGGCAGCAGGGAGAGGGCGAAGAAGGAACTGCCCATGGCGATGGTGCCGGTGGCGGCGCGCGCGAGATGCCCGAACGGCCGGCGCGTGCGCAGGATGCCCCGCTCGCCCCGGCGCAGGACGATCAGGGCAACCACCGGCATCGCCAGCGCGCAGCGGAAGAACATGATCTCGGTGAAGGGGATGCGTTCGGAGAGCAGCTTGACCCCGGCCGCCATCAGGCTGAAGAGCGCGGTCGCGGCCAGCATGAGCAGCGCCCCGCGCCGCATGTCATGGCGCAGGCCGGCCGCCTCGCGGCTCATGCCCCGCCCCTGCCGGTCCGGCGGGCCGGGCTGCGCGGGGCGAAGGCTCCGGCAAGCGGCACCGGACAGGGCGGCCTGCACGGCAGGGGCAAGGGCGCCGGTCTAGCCCCCCGCGTGGGGCGATCAGCGCCCGGCTTATCCCCCACCCTCTTCCTCCCAGCGGAAGGCGAAGCCGATCCCGGGCCGTTCCGGCAGCGTGAGCGCCCCGGATGCGGGCGCCATCTCCTCGGCGAGGAGGCCGCGCAGGCCGAGCTGCGCGGCGTGCACCTCGAGCAGCCCGCCATGGCCATGGCCGGCGAGCACCGCCGCATTGGCGATATCCCAGCCCCCGGCATGGGCCACCGGCAGGCCATGCGCCTCGGCCAGGGTGAGGACGCGCAGCATGCCGCTGATGCCGCCGCAGTAGCAGGCATTGCAGTTGACCCAGTCCAGCGCACCGCGCGCCATCGCATCGCGGAACCAGGAGAGCGACTGCATCATCTGCCCCGCCGCGATCGGCATCGGGATGCTCTGGCGGAGCTGGATCAGCGCCTCGATGTCGTTGTCGAAAACGGGTTCCTCGAACCAGGCGATGTCGCAATCGGCCACGAGATGGGCGAGCCGCCGGGCCTCGGCGACGCTCAGGCCGCAGTTCGCATCGATCATCAGCATGGCCCCATGACCGATGGCGCGACGCACGGCCCGCACCCGGCGCGCGTCTTCCTCGAGGCTGCGCCCGCCGGCTGCGACCAGCATCTTGACGCCAGTGAAGCCCTTCTCGATCCACTCGCGGCAGGTGGCCGCCAGGGTATGTTCGCTGAAGGCGGGCAGGCCGACGGTGGCATAGCATTCGACCCGCCGCCGCGCCCCGCCGAGCACGCGCCAGAGCGGCTCGCCCAGGGCGCGGGCGCGCAGGTCCCACCATGCGATGTCGAGGGCGGAGAGCGCGGCGGCGAAGACGCCGGTGCCGCCGCGCGGATTGAAGCGGGAGATCAGGAGGCGCCGCAGCCTTTCGATGTCGCGCGCATCCTCCCCGGCCAGGGCGTCGGCAAAGGGCCCTTGCAGCAGCGCCGCGACCTGTTCGGCGAGGAAGCGGCCGGTGATGCCGGTCCCCGTCAGCCCCCCCTCGGCATGGATGCGGCAGAGCACGAAGGGGGCGGCCTCGACCCCGCCATAGCCGGCCGCCGCGCCCTCGGCGGCGAGCCGTTCCACCCTCGCCTCGATCTTGAGGATGCGGGTCATGGCCGTTCCGATGGCGGGCGATCCTGGCCCATGCCGATCCCTCCGCAGCCGCGGCGCACCCCGGCGCCCTGGTCTGCAGTGTGGGCTCACCCCACAAGGCCGGCAAGCCGCTCAGGCGAAGACGGCCTCGGCCTCCATGCAGGTCGCCCCGGTATCGTCGCGGCTTTCCAGGCGGACGGTGCGGCCCTCGGCCTCGGCGAAGAGGGTCAGGGGACGGTCGACGAAGCAGGGACGCCGTCCGCGGAAGCGAAAGCGCAGGAGCCGCGCCCGCGGGCCGGCGGCCTCCTGCGCCAGGGCGGCGAGCCAGGTCGCTTGCAGGGGGCCGTGCACGATCAAGCCGGGATAGCCCTCCACGGCGGTGACGTAGCGGTGGTCGTAATGGATCCGATGGCCGTTGCCGGTCAGCGCGGAGTAGCGGAACAGCAGAACCGGGTCGGGCAGCACGACGCGGCGGATGGCGCGCGGCCAGTCCGGGGCGGCCGAGGCAGGCTTGACCGCCGCGCCCTCCGCGCTGCGGTAGACGATGTCCTGCTCCTCCTCGAGCACCAGGCCACGCGGCCCGGCGATGGCGTGGCGGACGGTGACGAAGACGAGCTCGCCCGAGGCGCCGGTCTTCTCCTCGATGGCGGCGATGGTGGAGCTGCGGGTCAGGATATCGTCGCGGAGGATAGCCGGGCCGGCGAAGGTGATGCGCCCGCCCGCCCACATCCGCCGCGGCAGGTGATGCACAGGCGGCAGGAAGCCGCCGCGCTTCGGATGCCCATCCGGACCGAGGCTGCCGGGCCGGCGCCAGTCCTGAAACAGCATCCAGTGCCAGAGCGGCGGCAGTTCGGCCGGTGCGGATGGCAGGTCGAGGGTGGCGGCCATCGCCTCGAACAGCCTGGGGTCGGCCCGGTCCTGGCGCGTTTCGCTGCGGCCGAGATACTCTGCGTAGCGGCCCATGGCGGCGGATCCTCCTGCCGGCACGGGTAGCGCCGGACGGGCCCGGCCGGAAGGGCCCGCCCCCCGGCTGCCCCATCCCGGCTGCCCCAAGAAGATGCGGATGCCGGCTTGTTTTGGCCATGATCGGGGGCCAGAAGGCCGGCGTGGACGCGCAGGAATACGCCCTGATGGACGCGGCCGAGGATGGCATGTGGTGGTATCGCGCCCTGCATGCCCGCATCCTCGCCGAATTGCCGGAGCACGGCCGGCTGCTCGATGCCGGCTGCGGCACCGGCGGATTCCTGCGCCGCCTGCGCGAGGCGCGGCCGGGGCTCGAGCTCTCGGGCATCGAATACCGGCCCGAGGCGGCGCGCCGTGCGGCCGAGAAGTCGGGGGCGGCGGTGATCGCAGGCAGCATCAACGCCCTGCCCCATCCCCCGCGCAGCTTCGATGTTGTGGTCAGCCTGGATGTGCTCTGCCATGCCGCGGTCGAGGAGGCGATGGCGCTCGGGGAGCTGAGGCGGGTGCTGCGCCCGGGGGGCCTTCTGGTGCTCAACTTGCCTGCCTTGCCGTGGCTGACCTCGGCGCATGATCGGCGGGTGCACACGGCGCGGCGCTATACCCGCGCCGGCATTGCGGCGCTGCTCGCGCGCACGGGCTTTGTCGACATCCGCGCCCGCTACTGGAACAGCCTGCTGCTGCCGCTGATGGTGCTGCAGCGCAAGCTCCTGGCCCGGCGGGCCGATGCCCCCTCCGACGTCATGCGCTTTCCGCCCTGGCTCGACTCGCTCCTCTTCGCCGCCACCCGGCTCGAGTCCTGGCTCGAACGGCGCGGCATCGTCTTTCCGGCCGGTGGTTCGGTGCTGGCCACCGCGCGCCGCCCCTGAAGGATCTTCGACCCATGACCGACAAGCATCCTGTGGGCCTGTCCATCGTCGTGCCCGTCTATCGCGGGGCGGCCACCATCGGCCGGCTGGTCGAGGCGCTCTCCGACCTCCATCCCGCAGGTGGCCTCGAGATCGTGCTGGTCAATGACGGCTCCCCGGACGAGAGCGGCGATGTCATTCGCGCCCTGCTGCCGCGGGCGCGGGTGCCGATCACCTACATCGAGCATGCCCGCAACTTCGGCGAACACAACGCGGTGATGACCGGTCTGCGCCATGCCCGGGGCGCTTATGTCATCACCATGGACGATGATCTGCAGAACCCGCCCGAGGAAGTGGTGCGCCTCTACGACCATGCGCGGCTCGGCGGCTGGGATGTGGTCTATACCCGCTATGCGAAAAAGGAGCATGAGGGCTGGCGCAACCTGGGCAGCCGCTTCGCCAACAAGGTCGCGGACTGGCTGCTCGACAAGCCGAAGGGGCTCTATCTCTCCTCCTTCCGTTGCATGTCGGCCTTCGTGGTGGAGCAGGTGACGCGCTACCGCGGCCCCTATCCTTATGTCGATGGCTTGATCATGCAGGTCACGCAGCGGATCGCCTCGATCGAGGTCGCGCATTATCCGCGCGCGGTCGGCCGGTCGAACTATACGCTGAAGCGGCTGGTGCTGCTGTGGCTCAATCTGGCCACCAACTTCTCGGTGCTGCCGCTGCGCATCGCCGTCTTCGCCGGGGCCGCACTCGGGCTGCTCGGCATGATCCTGGCCGCCTTCGTGGTGATCGAGGCGCTGGTCGGCGTCACCCCGCCCGGCTGGGCCTCGATGATGACGGTCTATCTGTTGTTGACCGGCGTGCAGTTCATGATCCTCGGCGTGCTCGGCGAATATGTCGGGCGGGCCTTCCTCTCGGCCAACGGCAAGCCGCAGGGCGTGGTGCGGGAGGTGGTGACGAGCCCGCAGGTCGAACGCCTCGAGCGCGTGTCATGACGCTCTACTGGCTGGCGCTGGCGGGTGCGATCCTGGTCAGCCTGGCCGGCCAGGTGCTGCTCAAGGCGGGCAGCGGTGATGGCAGCGGCAGCCTGCTCATTCAGCTGCTGCGCTGGCAGACCCTGTTGGGGCTTGCCTGCTACGCTGCGGGGGCCCTCCTCTACATCATCGCGCTGCGCCGCATCCCGATGAGTGTGGCCCTGCCCAGCACCGCGCTTGGCTATGGCATCATCGCCCTGCTCGGCTGGTGGTTCTTCGCCGAACCGCTCGGCGCGCAGAAGATCGCCGCGATCGCCCTGATCGCGGTCGGGGTGGTTCTGCTCGCCACCGCGTAAGGGGCCGGCTTTACCCTTTGTTCAGAAGCAGCGGGTCAGGCTTGCGGCATCCGTTGCAGGAGCCATCGCGATGCAGGTGCTCAGCCCCGACCGCCTCGCCCCCCAAAGCCCGGCCGCCAGCCCCGCACTGCCCGACCTTGCCCTGCCGGATCTGCTGACCGGGCTTGGGGAGCCGTCCGGGCTCTCCCCGCGGATGAGCCGGGCCGAGGCCAGGCTGCTTGCCCGCCTGGCGCGCGATGCCACCCGCATCCTGGAGTTTGGCTGCGGCGGCAGCACCCTGCTGCTGCTCCAGGCCTGCGAAGGGCTCGTCCTGTCGGTCGACAGCGATGCCGGTTGGCTCGCCCGCCTGGCCGCGGAACCCGCTGCCGCGACCGCGCGCGAGGAGGGTCGGCTGACCCTCTGGCATGCCGCGATCGGCCCGACCGGCGCCTGGGGCTGGCCGACCGGCCCGGTCACGGCCGATGTCGCCTGGCGCTATTGGGGCGCGCCCTGGCTGATGATGCCGCGGGCGGATCTGATCCTGGTCGATGGCCGCTTCCGCATCGCCTGCGCCCTGGCCGCCCATGGCCGGCTGGCCCCCGGTGGCTGCGTGGCCGTCCATGACTACTGGACCCGCCCGGCTTACGGGGAGGCGCTCGCCCCCTTCTTCGACATCAC
>JANWYF010000131.1 GCA_025057055.1 Rhodovarius sp.
GGGCATGGCGGCCGGGGGGGAGGCGCATGCGCTCCCCCTGGACGCGGCGGCCGCGCGGGCGGATACGGAGGGGCATGACCGTCCGCACGCGCTTCGCACCCTCGCCCACCGGCTTCCTGCATGTGGGGGGCGCCCGCACCGCCTACTACAACGCGCTCTTCGCCCGCCGCCATGGGGGGCGATATCTGCTGCGGATCGAGGATACCGACCGCACCCGCAGCAGCGAGGAGGCGGTGCAGCAGATCCTCGACAGCCTCGCCTGGCTCGGCCTCAGCCCGGATGAGCCGCCGGTCTTCCAGAGCCAGCGCATGGCCCGCCACGCCGAGGTGGCGCATCAGCTGCTCGCACGCGGCCTCGCCTATCGCGCCTATGAGACGCCGGAGGAGCTCGCGGCCATGCGCGAACGCGCCATCGCGGAGAAGCGCCCGCCCCGCTACGACGGCTACTGGCGTGACCGCGAGCCGGGACCGGCCGAGGCGGGCAAGCCCTATGCCATCCGCCTCAAAGCCCCGCGCGAGGGCGAGACGGTGATCGAGGATCTGGTGCAGGGGACGGTGCGCGTCGCCAACGCCGAGCTTGATGACATGATCATCCTGCGCAGCGACGGCACGCCCACCTACCTGCATGCGGTGGTGGTGGACGACCATGACATGGGCATCACCCATGTCATCCGCGGCGATGATCACCTGACCAACACCTTCCGCCAGTGCCAGATCTTCGACGCCATGGGCTGGCGGCGGCCGCATTTCGCGCATATCCCGCTGATCCACGGGGCCGACGGGACCAAGCTGTCCAAGCGCCACGGCGCCGTCTCGGTGCTCGAGTTCCGCGAACAGGGCATCCTGCCCGAGGCGCTGCTCAACTACCTGCTGCGCCTCGGCTGGGGCCATGGAGACGAGGAGATCGTGCCGCGCGAGCGGGCCGAGCGCATCTTCGACCTCAAGGATGTCGGGCGCGGGCCGGCGCGGATGGACTATGCCAAGCTGCTCCACATCAACGCCGTCTATCTGCGCAAGGCCGACCCCGAGGCGCTGCTGCCCGAGGTGATGCGCCGCCTGGCCCGCGGGGGGCTGATGTTCGGCACCGAGAAGGCGGCCCGCGTGCGCGCGCTGCTGCCCGCGCTGCAGGAGCGCTGCCGCACCCTGGCCGAACTGGCCGAGGCGGCGGCCTTTGCCGTCACCGACGGGACGCCGCCGATGGATGCCAAGGCCGCGGCCCTGCTCACGCCCGAAGCCCGCGCCCGGCTTGCCGATCTGGCGGAGTTCCTCTCCGGCGCGGAATGGAACCGTCAGGAGCTCGAGCGCTGGCTGCGCGACTATGCCGACATCAAGGGCCTGCCGCTCAAGGAGGTGGCGCAGCCGCTGCGCGCGGCGCTCACAGGCAGCACCGTCTCGCCGCCGATCGACGTCACCCTCGCCGCGCTGGGCAAGGAGGAGGCGCTGGCGCGCATGCTGGCCGCGGCCGAGGGCTGACCTCTCCGCGCCCGCGGCGTCTCCCACCCCGGGCCCGCCGGCGCGCGGGGGCAACGCGCTGGCCCACGCGAGCCCGTCAGGCTGCGGCTGTCTCCGACCTGTCTGGCGCGGTCGATCGCCGAGGGGGCTGCGCAGTGCGGGACCGGCTGGCCGGGCGGGGGCCGGCGCCTCTCACGCTTGGCTGCGGCCGGCGGATCGCCGCCGCTGCCGCGGCTTGCGCATCACCGCCGCCGCATCGCCTTCCCGCCCATGGGGCCTGCCAAGCCGGCCTCTCCCTCCTGCTCGCGCCCGGGCGGGTCGAGCCGGGGGAAGGGGTGGTCACGGTTGCAGCCGCCCCGTGGCCCTCTAGCCGATCAGCGCCGCGCCACCGCCCCGGGGGCCGTCCCGCCCCTGATCCTCAACCGCAGCCGCGGCGTCGGGGAGGCTCCGGTGGCGGGCAAGACCGGCCGGGGGCGCGGACAGGCTGCGGATCTTCCGCGAATCGAGCGGGGCCATCCGGCCCTGGCGGCTTCTCCCGCGGCGCCCGGAGGCAGGGATCGCCCGCAATGCCGGCCCGCAGATCGCCGGCGAGGACGGAGGAAGACCGCACCGGGCTGCGCGGCGGCGAGCTCTGTCCGCAAGAGGATGGGCCAGCGCGCCTGCTGGCCGCGGCGGACCGCGCCGCCGGGCGGGGTCAGCCCGGCTCCGCCCCCGCCCTGACCTGCCGCAGCGGGCGGCGAGTCGGGCGGATCCCGGCCAGTTGGCTCAGCCTCCGGGCCCGACCGGCTGCCCGAGCGCCCGGCAAGCCCTCGCGGCCAGTCTGGGGGCGGCGCCGCGCTCTGGTCTGGTTTTCGAAAAAAGGGGTTTGCTCCCGCGGCCGATCAGGCGTAAGCCCCCGCGCCGTCATGCTCATGCAACGCAGAACCGGCCCCGCCGCCGCAGCGGGTGCCCACAACAGTGCGCCCCTCCAAGCCGCGGCCGGGGAGAACGACATCCCCCGCAAGCTCGGCTACAAGCCCGGCATGGTCTGCGCGGTGATCGAACCGCCCGCGGGCTTCCGCCATGGGCTGCCGGTCTCCAACGCCTCCGAACCGGAGCTGATCCTGGCCTTCGCCCTGGATCGGGCCAGCCTCGGGCGGGTGGCCGCCCGTGCGCTCGATCTCTACGGCGTGGGCGGGCGGCTGTGGTTCGCCTACCCCAAGAAGACCGGACCGCTGCGCACCGACCTCGACCGCGACCATGGGTGGGAGCCGCTGACCCAGGCGGGCTTCCTGCCGGTGGCGCAGATCGCGCTGGATGCCACCTGGTCGGCGCTGCGCTTCCGCCTGCGCGAGGAAGTGCCGACCCTGATGCGCAAGGCCTGAGGGAGTCAGACGAAACGGCGCGCCGCCGTCTCCGGCCGCGTTGAGCGGCCGGGAACGGGGCGCTGTGTGCCGGCGCGCGCCGGGCTTCGGCCCGCCGGAGCCCGCCCCTCTCGGGCGTTGCTTGGCCGCTGCCGGCCGGATGGCCGTCGCGGCGCATGGCCCGAGCCGCGTCTGGGGCGGGAATGGGGCAGCCTTCGCACGCTGCGGGAGGAGGGCGGCCGGCGCCTCAACGGCTTTTGGCCAGCGCGCGCAGTTCCGCGGCCACCGCCTCGATGGCCGCCAGGGCGGCATCCAGCCCGCCGCTGCCCGCCGCCGAGACGGCCGGGGACTGGTCCTCGTTGAGCAGCTTCTGCACGCCTTTGATCGTATAGCCCTGGGTGTAGAGCAGGCTCGCGATCCGCCGCAGCAGCGCGATATCCTCGGGCCGGTAGTAGCGCCGCCCGCCGGCGCGCTTGAGCGGCTTGAGCTGGGGGAATTTGCCCTCCCAGAAGCGCAGCACATGCTGCGGCACCTGGAGCTCGTCGGCCACTTCGCTGATGGTGCGGAAGGCCTGCGCCCCCTTGCGCGGCCGCCCCTCCTCTCCCGCCGCCGCGGGCTTCGGCAGCTCGAGGCCCGGCATGGTATCCTGGCCGCTCATGCCCGGTCGGTCACGCCCCGCCTGCGCGCGGCGGCGGCTGCTGGTTGATGCGCGCCTTGAGCACCTGCGAGGCGCGGAAGCTCAGCACCTTGCGCGCGCTGATCGGCACCTCGACCCCGGTCTTGGGATTGCGCCCGATGCGCTGGGCCTTCTGGCGCACGGCGAAGGTGCCGAAGCCGGCGATCTTGACCGTCTCCCCCCGGCCCAGGGCGGCGGCGATGCGGTCCAGCACCGCCTCGAGCAGCGCCGCCGATTCGGTGCGCGACAGCCCGACCTCGAGGTAGATTGCCTCGGCAAGCTGGGCGCGCGTCAATGTCTCCATGCGGCGGGGCGCTCCCACACATCAACAGGGCGGCACAAGCCCTTCATCATGCAGCAAACCCCGCAGCGCGGGGTGGCGTCAACCATCGCGTTTCGCCCCCCAGCGGACCGCCAGCGCCGCCCCGCAGGCGCGGCAGGCCGGGACCCAGCGCTCGACCTCCGCCCCGCAGGCCGAACAGGACCAGACGGCTGGCAGCGGCGCCGCGAGGGCAAGATCGAGATGCCGCGCCGCCCCCTCGACATCGCCCTCGCGCCGGCAGAGCTCGGCCATCGCCTGGTGCACCCGCCGATCGGGCGGCCCCTCGGCGAGCAGCTCCTCGAGCAGGCGCCGCGCGGGGGCCAGCTCTCCGGCGCCGAGATGGGCGCGGGCCAGCATCAGCCGGGTCTCGCGATGGTGGGGATGATGCCGCGCCAGCACCTGCGCCTGTGCCAGCCGCCGGTGCCCGTCCGTCTCGGCGCCGAGATAGGCGAAGGCCAGGTCGGGATGAGGGGCGGCGGCCCAGGCCACCTCGAGCACCGCGCGCGCCGCCTCCTCATGCCCGGCGGCCGAGAGCCTCGCGGCATGGGCGATGGCGGCCGGGGCGAAGCCGGGGTCGGCCGCGAAGGCCTCGCGCTCCAGCCGGGCCGCCTCCTCGGCCGATGTCGCGGCCGCCGCCTCGGCGAGCAGCCTCTCGGCGCGCGGCGCCTCGGGCGGGGTGATCTCCAGGGCCGCCTGCAGGTCAGGCCCCGCGAGGGCGCGCTCGGCCGTCTCGCTGTCGATCCGCCCGGCACCGGGCTGCAGCGCCTCGGCCGCCGCGCGCAGCGCGAGCTCGGCCTCGCGGTCGCCGGCCGCCCGCGCCTGGCGGATGAGGCCGCGCAGGCCAAGAATGCGGGTCGCGGGATCGGCGGCCAGCTTGCGGTAATGCGCCGCCGCCGCCTCCTCCTGCCCGGCCAGGCGCTCGGCGGCGGCGGCCACCAGCAGCGTCACCGGCTGTCCGCCGGAGAGCCGGCAGGCACGCTCCGCCGCCTCCCGCGCCGCCGCGGGCGCACCGAGGGCGATCTTGACCAGCGCCTCGGTCAAGGCGCGGTCGGCCTGGGCCCGCTGGTCGAGCGAGAGCCGCAGCGCCCGCCAGGCCGGCCGGCGCAACAGGGCGGCCAAGCCGGCGAGCAGCCCATGGCCGAAGAGGAAGAAGACCGCCACGGCAAAGGCTGCCAAGGCGAGGGGGGCGGCGATCAACCATTCCCCGAAACGCACCTCGACATCCCCGCCCAGGCCCGAGATCCAGGCCACCCCCGCGCCCAGCAGGGCGCCCGCGGCGAAGAACAGGAGGAGCTCGCGCATCTCACTCCGTCCCCAGGGCAGCAAGGGCCGCGCGCGCGGCCAGCAGCGCCTCGGCCTCGCGCAGCCAGGGGTTCATCGCCTCCCGCGCCGGGCCCTGCAGGGCGGCGATGCGCTGCACGGCCCCGGCCCAGTCGCCCGCACTCAGCAGGCGGCGGGCGCGCTCGATCTCGGCCTCGGCCGGATCGCCCAGGATCAGCTCCTCCCCGCGGCGGATGGTGAGCATCCCGGCCAGCCCGCGCCCGGCAGCCTGGGTGGCGAGGCGGGCAGCCCGCGCCGCGTCTTCGAAACCCTGGCGCAGCTCTGCTTCCGTCGGCGGCGCCGCCTCGGCATAGCGGGCCAGCGCGGGCGGCGCCCCGGGCGGCAGCAGCGCGCCCAGGGGGCGGCCCTGCGCCAGCGCCTCGCGCAGGGAATCGCGCAGGGCCAGGCGCAGCAGCCGCCGCTCAAGCCCGGCCAGCCGCTGCCCGGCCGCTGCCATGCCCGCCTCAACCTCGGTGAAGCGCCGCTCCGCCGCTTCGGCGCGTCGTTCCAGCACGGCCAGGGCCTCGCGCTGGGCAGCCGCTGCCTCGGCCAGCCGCCCCTCCAGGAGCTGCTGGCGAGCGGCGAGGCTGCCGACCGCCTCGGCCGCGGCCGCGCCACTCCGCCCGAGCTCGCCCAGGCGGGCCTCCGCCGCCTCCAGCCGCTGCGCCAGCCGGCGCGTCTCCTCGACCGGCGCGAGCAGACCAAGGCGCCCCTCGAGCGCGGCAAGCCGCTGGGCGGCCGGGTCGGCCACCGAAGCGGGCGCCGGGGCGGGCGGCCGCGCAGGCGGGACCTCCCCGCTGCCAGGAAGGAACAGGAAGGGCAGCAGCAGCACCACCACCGCGCCGGCGGTGAGCGCGGCCAGGGGCAGATGGCGCAGCAGCGCGGTCGGTCTCGTCATGGAGGGCATCCCAATCCTTCGAGCATGGCGGCATGATCGGGGCGGGCGGCCACCACCACCCCGGCCCAGGGCAGCGCGGCCAGACAGCGCGCCACGCGCTGGCTGATCGCCACCGCCCGCACCCCCTTGAGCGCGCCGGCGCAGCCCGCCTGCACAATCAGGCGCATCGCCACCAGCGCGGAGCGGGGAGAGAAGAACATGGCCTGGGCAACCTCCCCGCCGGCAAGGGCGGCGGCGGCCGCCTCGGGCAGCCGCTCGGCCGGGCGGGCCACATACACCACCCGGCGCAGCACGCGAAAGCCGCGGGCGCGGAGGGCGGCTGCGAGATCGAGCGCATAGCCCCGGCCGACCGCCAGCAGCAGCGGCCCACCCGCGGGGTCGAGCCGGCCCGCGGCCAGCTCGGCCAGAGCCTGCGCGTCGCCCTCGGCCGCCCAGACCGGGGCGTGGCCGCGCGCGCGCATCTCGGCCGCCGTGCCCTCCCCCACCGCGAGCACGGGAAGCCCCGCCGGCAGCGTCGGCAGGGCGCGGGCGGCGGCGCGGCTGGTCAGCAGCACGGCCTGGGCCGGGGCGGCACGCAAGGGTTGGGGGCTGAGCTGCAGGGCGGGGGCCGGCACCGGCTGCCAACCGCGCGCCGCCACCGCCGCCGCGGTCTCCCACAGCGCGGGTTCGGGGCGGGTGATCAGCACGCCGCGGGCGGACATGGCGGGATGGGGCTGGGCAGGCCGCAGCGCATGGCCCCATCCTGCCCGAGGTCGCAGCGCAAGTCCCGAGGGGTGGTCAGCCGAAGATGTCGGCCGGGCTGTCGCGCCGCAGCTCCTGGCCCAGGGCGGTGCCGAGGGCGGCGGCCTCGCTCGCCGGCCCTTCGATGGAGCGGCGCAGCAGGAAACTGCCATCGGCGCGCGCCGTCAGCCCCTCAAGCCGCAGGCGCCCCCCGGGCAGCAGCGTGGCATGGCCCGCAATCGGGGTGCGGCAATTGCCGTCGAGGGCCGCCAGCAGCGCCCGCTCCGCGCGGGAGACGGCAGCAGCGGCCGGATCCTCGATGGCGGAGAGGAGTTCGGCGAGCTCCTCATCGGCGGCGCGCACGGTGATGCCGACGATGCCCTGGCAGGCGGCGGGCAGCATGAGCTCGGTCGGCAGGATCGCCGT
>JANWYF010000142.1 GCA_025057055.1 Rhodovarius sp.
AGGGCTGGTTGTGTTCGACGACGGCCCAGGCGCGCATCGACGTCTCCCCCTTACTTGCGTGGTGCACATCGCATGGGATCAGCGCGCGCGGACGGGGTCAACCGGGCGCGGCCGGGCCCTGCCCCGCGGCTGAGCGCGCCGGCTTCCGGGCGGGGGCGGCGGCGGCTCTCCGCCTCAGCCCCAGTGCGGGGTGAGGGAGGGGGGGTAGTCGACCCCCATCAGGCAGAGGCCTTGGGCTGGCGCGGTCTCTCCGGCCAGGCGCCGATCGCGCGCTTCGAGCACCGCCCGGGGCCAGCTCTCCTCTCGCCGGCCGAGGCCGACAAGGGCCAGCGTCCCCACCATGTTGCGCACCTGGTGGTGCAGGAAGGACCTCGCCTCCGCCTCGATGACGATCTCCTCGCCCTCGCGCCGCACCTCGAGCCGATCCAGCGTGCGCAGCGCCGAGGCCGCCTGGCAGGAGGCCGCGCGGAAGGCCGAGAAGTCATGCCGCCCGATCAGCGGCAGCGCCGCCCGCTGCATGGCCGCCGCATCCATCGGATGGGGCACATGCCACACCCGCCCCGCCGCCAGCGCCGCCCGCCCCGGGCGGTTGAGGATGCGATAGCGATAGCGCCGCCGGATCGCCGAGAAGCGGGCCGACCAGCCCTCGGGCGCCGGGGCGACCGCGAGCACCGCCACCGGGGCCGGCCGCAGATGGTAGTCGAGGGCCAGGCGCAGCTTCTCCGGCGGCATGTCGCGGGCGATCTCGATCTCCACCACCTGGCCTGCCGCATGCACGCCCGCATCGGTGCGCCCTGCCGCCTGGGCGGACGGCAGCACGCCGCCGTTGAGCTTGGCGGCCGCCTCCTCGAGCGCCTGCTGGACCGAGGGGGCGTGGGGCTGGCGCTGCCAGCCGTGGAAGGCCGTGCCGTCGTATTCGATCAGAAGGGCGTAGCGCGGCATCAGGACAGCCGCGGCGGCAGGGCATAGCCGCGCAGGAAGGCCGCTGCCTCCAGCACGGCGCGGCCCGGGCGCTGCAGGCGCAGAAGGCGCAGCGCCCCCTCGCCGCAGGCCACCAGGTCGGGGGCGAGCAGCTGCCCGGGTTCGGCCGCCGCCGGGGCCGCTTCGGCGATCGCATCATGCAGGCGGATCCTCTCCTCCCCGGCTAGGAAGAAGGCCCCGGGCCAGGGGTTCATGGCGCGCACCCGCCGCTCCAGCGCGATCGCCGGCTGCTGCCAGAGAAGCCGCCCGTCCGCCTTGGTCAGACGCGGCGCATAGGTCACGCCCTCCGCCGGCTGGGGGCGGGGGGGCGGGTCTTCGTCGAGCGCACGCAGGATCAGCCGCGCGCCGAGTTCGGCCAGCGCCCGGGTGAGCTCGGGCGTGGTGATGCGCGGATGCAGCGGCATCGCCTCGGCCAGCAAGATCGGGCCGGTATCCAGCCCCTCCTCCATGCGCATGATGGTCACGCCGGATTCGGCATCCCCGTGCAGGATGGCGGCCTGGATCGGCGCGGCGCCGCGCCAGCGCGGCAGCAGCGAGGCATGGATGTTGAGGCAGCCGCGGCGCGGCGCCTCGAGCATCGGGCGTGGCAGGATCAGCCCATAGGCCGCCACCACCGCCACATCGGCCTCGAGCGCGGCGAAGGCCGCCTGCTCCTCCGTCGCGTGGCGCAGCCGGGCGGGCGTGCGCACCGGAAGCCCGAGCTCGAGGGCGGCGCGGTGGACCGGGCAGGGGGTCTCCTTCTGCCCGCGCTGCGCGGGGCGTGGCGGCTGGCAATAGACCGCCACCACCCGATGCCGGGCGGCAATCGCCCGCAGCGCGGGCACGGCAAACTCCGGGCTGCCCATGAAGATCACGCGCATGGGCCGCCTGATGCCGCTATTCGCCGATGTTGAGCAAGCTGCCCCGGATCCGTGCCGCCTCGAACTGGCGCAAGAACAGCGCCCCCATCGCGGCCAGCCACAGCGCATCCAGCACGAAGGCAGCCGCGAGATGCCCGCCATCCACCCGCCCCTCGAGCAGGGCGGCGCGCATCCCCTCGAAGACATGCGCGGCCGGCAGCATAAGCGCCACCGGCTGCAGCCAGGCAGGCAGCACCGCCACGGGATAGAAGACGCAGGCGAAGGGTGTCAGGCCGAACAGCACGGACCAGGCGAGCGCCTCGGCGCCTGCGCCCCAGCGCAGGATCATCGCCGTCACGCCGAGGGCGACCGCCCAGCCCATCGCGAGCAGCGCCGCGAAGAAGGCGACCAGCACCGGGCCCATGGCCAGAATGTCGAAGGCGTAGAGCAGCCAGGCGAGCAGCATGGCCGGCAGCACGCCGATCAGGGTGCGCAGCATCGACATCGCCGCGAGGCCCGCCACCAGCTCTGCCGGGCGGAGGGGAGAGACGAAGATATGCCCGAGGTTGCGCGACCAGATCTCCTCCAGGAAGGAGATCGAGAAGCCCATCTGGCTGCGCAGCGCGGCCTCCCACAGCAGGACGCCGCCGAGCAGAACGCCGGCCGCCACGCTCGCCACGCCCTGCCCCGCCCCGGCGAGATAGGCGGTGACGAAGCCCCAGACCACCATCTGCAGGATCGGCCAGTACATCAGCTCGACCACGCGCGGCGGGCTGCGGCGGTAGAGCGCCAGATGACGGAAGATGAGGCCCCAGATCCGGCGCAGCGAGGCCCTCATGCCGCCCTCGCGATGGCCAGGAAGACCTGCTCGAGATCCGCCCGGCCGTAGCGGCGCACCAGATCGGCCGGCGCGCCCTGGTCCACCACCCGCCCGCGCTTGAGCATCAGCACATGCGCGCACAACCGCTCGACCTCGGCCATGTTGTGCGAGGCGAGCAGGATCGCCGCCCCGCTCTCGGCGCGATAGGCCTCGAGCCGGCCGCGCACCCAGTCGGCGGTGTCGGGATCGAGGCTTGCCGTCGGCTCATCCAGCAGCAGAAGCTCGGGCCGGTTGAGCAGCGCCTTGGCCAGCGCGACGCGCGTCTTCTGCCCGGCCGAGAGCTCCCCGGCCGGACGGTCGAGGAACTCGGTCAGCGCCATCTCCTCGGCCAGCTCGGCGATCCGCCGGCGCATCCGCGGCACGTTGTAGAGATGGGCGTAGACCTCGAGATTCTCGCGCACCGAGAGGCGATGGGGCAGCGCGATGTAGGGGGAGGAGAAGTTCATCCGCGCGAGCGCCGCGAAGCGGTCCTTCGCCATATCATGGCCGAGCGCCAGGATGCGGCCCGCGCTCGGGACCAGCAGGCCAAGCAGCATGGCGATCGTGGTGGTCTTGCCCGCGCCATTGCCGCCGAGCAGCCCCCAGGTCGCCCCGCGCGGCAGGGTGAAGGTCAGGTCTTCGACCGCAGGCGGGCGGTCGGGGGCGAAGCGCTTGGCCAGCCCCTCGACCACCAGGGCGGGCCCGTTCACCCCAGCAGATGGCCGAACCGCGCGGCCTTGGTCGCCAGATAGCCGTCGTTGACGCCGTTGGCCCCGAAGGCGTGGCGTTCCCGGCCCGCCACCTCGATCCCGCAGGCGGCCAGGGCGGCGAGCTTGTCGGGGTTGTTGGTCAGCAGCCGCACGCGCGGGATGCCGAGCTGGCGCAGCATCTCGGCGGCGAGGAGGAAGTTGCGCTCATCGGCCGCATAGCCGAGCGCGCGGTTGGCATCGAGCGTATCCAGGCCCTGATCCTGCAGGCGATAGGCCCGCAGCTTGTTGACCAGACCGATCCCGCGCCCCTCCTGCGCCAGGTAGAGCAGCACGCCGTCGCCCTCCTCCGCCATCCGGCGCAGCGCCCCGCGCAGCTGCGGCCCGCAGTCGCAGCGCAGCGACCCGAGCAGATCCCCGGTGAAGCATTCGGAATGCAGCCGGGCGAGCGGCGCAGCCCCGGAGGTGGCGCGCCGCTCCGGCTGCCCGACCAGGATCGCCAGATGCTCGATCCCGCCATCGGCGGGGCGGAAGGCCACGATGCGCGCATCCCGCGCATCCTCGAGCGGCACGCGCGCCTCGGCCACGGGGCGGATGGTGGTGGCCGCCGTCTCGGGGTAGGCGAGCACATCGGCCGCCGCCACCGCATGGATGCCGCGGCGGGGCGCATCGGCCGCCGGTGCGGCGACCAGGGCAGGCAGCAGCCGGGCGAGCTTGGCCAGCTGCAGCGCCGCCGCGGCCAGCGGCGGGACCGGCGCGCGCTCCGGCGCCTCGGGCAGCAGGAGATCGGCCGTCGGGTCGGCGAGGGCGCGCAGCCGATCCGGGGCGAAGAGCGCCTCCGGCAGGCGCAGCGCGGCCACCCCCTGTTCCGGGGCGGAGAGCGGGACGGGGCGGGAGAGCACGGCGGCAGCGCGCACGGGCGCAAGCAGCGCCACCGGCGGCACCAGCGCGGCGGCCGAGAGTTCGGCCAGGCCGGCCGCCCCGACCGTCTCGGCCGCGGCGGCGATCAGCGCACCTTCCGGCCCGCGCAGCAGCACCGGCGTGCCCATGCGCAGGTCGGCCGCCGCACGGTGCACCGCGCGCATGGCCAAGCGTTCCGGCCCGGGCAGGAGGGCAGCGGGCAGGTCGTTCTGATCGCCCAGGGATTGGCTCTGCATCGATGACGGTTCCACAGGATCCTCAGACGCCCGACCGGCCCGGCGGCCCGCGCTGGCGGGGCCGGCAGCCCGGCGGCGGGCCAGCATGTAGGGCGGATCGGCGATCCGTCCATGCCCGCCCCCCCGCGCCCGTGCCGGCAGAGCGGTTTGAACCGCCATGACCGCATGGTAACTTTCAGCTGAGCGCATGCGTGGCCCGGCGGAGCCGATGCGCGCCCGACGCGCCTGCGGCAGGCCCTCCGCGCCCGCGAGAGAGGAGAGAGCATGCCCCCTGCCCGACCGGTGCTGATCGTGGAAGACGACCCCACGGTGCGGGAGACGCTGGTGGAGCAACTCGCCCAGGAGGGAGAATTCGCGCCCGAGGGGGTGGCGAGCATGGCCGAGGCCGACGCCGCCCTCTCCCGCCCCGGCGCCCGCTTCGATGCCATCCTGCTCGACATCGCCCTGCCAGATGGTGACGGGCGCAACTATTGCGCCAAGCTGCGCCAGGCAGGCTGGACGATGCCCGTGATCATGCTGACCGGATCGGACGGCGAACAGGATGTGGTGCGCGGGCTCGATGCCGGGGCCAACGACTACATCGCCAAGCCGTTTCGGCTGAACGAGCTGCTTGCCCGGCTGCGCGCGCAGCTGCGGGTCTATGACAGCAGTGAGAATGCGGTCTTCGCCATCGGCCCCTATGAGTTCCGCCCGGCGCTCAAGCAGATGATCGACCCCGTGCGGGGCCGGAAGATCCGCCTGACCGAGAAGGAGACGGCGATCCTCAAATACCTCTACCGCGCGGGCGGCAAGCCGGTGCCCCGCCACACCCTGCTCAACGAGGTCTGGGGCTACAACAGCGCGGTCACCACCCACACGCTGGAGACCCACGTCTATCGCCTGCGCCAGAAGATCGAGCCCGATCCGGCCGCTACGCGGCTTTTGCTGACCGAAGCGGGCGGCTATCGGCTGGCGCTCGAGAAGGGCGGCTAGGCTGGCCTGCCGCTAGCCGGCCAGGGCGGCCACCGCGCGCTCGAGCGTGGCAAGGTCGACCGCGCCGGAGAGCAGCTGTTCCCCCACCACCAGGGCGGGCGTGCCCTGCACCCCGATCGCGCGCGCCAGCGCCAGGTTCTCCTCGATGCGGCGGGCGATGGCGGGGTCGGCCATGTCACGGCGCAGCCGCGCCCAGTCGATGCCGGCGCGTTCGGCCTCGCGCCGCAGGGTGGTCTCCGTCACCTCCTCGCGCAGGCGCATCAGCCCATCATAGAGCGGCAGATAGCGCTCCTGCCGGTGCGCGGCGAGCAGCGCCCGGGCCGCCAGCAGGCTGGGCGGGCCGAGGATGGGCAGGTCCTTGAGCACCACCCGCAGCTCGCGCCGGCGGCGCAGCAGCTCCTCCATCGTCGGGTGGAAGGCCTTGCAGAAGCCGCAGCGGGCATCGAAGAACTCGACCAGCACGATCCGGCCGGCGGCATTGCCCTTGAAGGGATCGGTCGGGTCGCGGAACAGCGCCGCGGCATGGTCGCGGATGGCCCGGCGCTGCGCCTCGGCCCGCTCCGCCTCCTCGGCCGCCTGCAGGGCGGCCAGCCCCTCGCGCAGGAGGGAGGGGTCCTCACGCAGGGCACGGCGGAGCAGTTCGAGCACCTCGGCGCGCTGCGCCTCGGTCAGGCCCTGCGCGGCGGCGGGCAGGGCAGCGGCGGCGGCCAGGGCAGGGAGCAGGCGGCGGCGGATCATGGGCCCGCGCAGCATGGCAGATCCGGCGCCCGGGCGCACGCCCCCGGGTTGTTGCCGGGGGTGGCGAAGGCGTCTATCCGACCGCGGGATTGGGAGTGCGCGCCAGGATCATGACCGCCCCGCTTCGCCCCGCGCTGCTGCTGCTGGCCGCGCTTCTTCTCTCCGGCTGCGAGACCGCGCGGCGGCTGATCGATGGCCCGCCGCGGCCGGTGGCGGGCCAGGTTGGCTTCGTGCGTGGCTTTCTGGGCGGGGTCGCGGCCGATGAGCCGGCCGCCGCGCTGGCCGCCCGCAACATGCTGAGCGCCGGCGGCACGGCGGCCGATGCCGCTGCGGCGGCCGCCTTTACCCTCGCGGTCACGCTGCCCTCCCGCGCCGGGCTGGGCGGCGGGGGCGCCTGCCTTGTCTATCAGCCGCGCCTGGCCCAGCCCGAGGCGGTGCTCTTCCTGCCCGGCCCGCGCGATCCGGCCGGGCTGGCCGGCGCCGACCGGCCGGCCGCCCTGCCGCTGATGGCGCGCGGCCTGTTCCTTCTGACCACCCGCCTGCCCAATGCCCGCCCTTTCGAGGAGGTGCTGGGCCCGGCCGAACAGCTCGCCCGCTTCGGCGCGCCGATGTCGCGGGCGCTGGCCGCCGACATCGAGGCGGTGCGCACCCCCCTCTTCCGCGATCCGCAGATCCGCGCCGTGCTGACCCGCCCCGATGGCAGCCCGGTCCCGGTGGGCGAGCGATTCACGAATCCCGCCCTGGCCGGCAGCCTGGCCGCCCTGCGCACCGCCGGCGTGGCCGACCTCCATCAGGGCACGCTCGCCCGGCGCTTCATCGAAGGGGTGGCGCTGGCCGGGGGCGGCAGCATCTCGGCCCAGGAGCTGCGTCAGGCTCTGCCGAGCCTCGGCAACGCGATCGCGATCGAGGTGCGCGGCGGGGATCGGGCGGCATTCCTGCCGCTCGAGGGCGGGCTGGCCGCGGCAGCCGGGCTGCGCGCCCTGGCCGCCGGGCAGGGGGTGGAGGGGGCGTGGCAACGCGCCCTCTCGGTGGCCTTCGCGGCGCGGCTGGGCGCCGGGGTGACGCCGGCCCTGCTCGATCAGCCCGGCCTGCCGCCCGCCGCCTTCCCGCCCCTGCCGGCCTCCACCGCGCTCACCGTCTTCGACCGCAACGGGGGGGCCGTGGCCTGTGCCTTTACCCTGAACAACCTCTTCGGCACCGGCCGCATCGCACCGGGGACGGGCATTCTGCTCGCCGCCGCCCCGGGGGTCGGGGCGGTTCAGCCGCCGCTGCTCTCGGCCGCGATCGTCTGGAACCCGAATCTCCGCGCCTTCCGCATGGCGGCGGCGGGGTCGGGCCAGGCGGCGGCGCCCATGGCGGTTGCCGGGCCGATCCATGCGCATCTCTGGCGCGGCCTTACCGTCGAGGATGCGGTCGATGAGGCCTCCCCGCCCGAGGCGCGGGCCCAGATCGGCGCCTGCCCGGAATATCTGCCGCGCAACCCGGCCGGCTGTGCGGCGGCTGCCGATCCGCGCGGCCTGGGCGTGGCGCTGGGGGCGGCAGAGTAGCGCGAGGCGGCGGTGCTGAAGACCGGCAAGGGGGCGGAGGCCCCACCTTTCCTGGTGATGGATGTGATCAGCGCCGCCAATGCGCGCGCCGCCGCCCGCCCGCCCGGGGCCCGGCCGGTGATCCGCATGGAGGTCGGCCAGCCCGCCACCGGCGCTCCGGCTGGGGCGGTGCAGCGGGCGATGGCCGCGCTCGAGGCACGCGACCCCTTGGGCTATACGGAGGCGCTCGGCCTGCCCTCGCTGCGGGCGCGCATCGCCCGGCACTACAAGGAGCATTACGGTCTGGAGCTGGACCCGCGGCGGGTGGCGGTGACGGTCGGCGCCTCCGGCGCCTTTCCCCTGGCTTTCCTGGCCGCCTTCGACCCCGGCGACCGGGTGGCGATGGCCTCGCCCTTCTATCCTCCCTATGCCAATATCCTGACCGCGCTCGGCATGCAGCCGGTGCTGCTGGAATGCGGGCCGCAGACGCGTTTCCAGCCGAGCCTTTCGATGCTGGAGGCGCTCGATCCCCCGCCCGATGGGCTGCTGGTGGCCAGCCCCTGCAACCCCGCCGGCACCATGCTGGCGCCCGAGGAGCTGCGGGCGATTGCGCGCTGGTGCGAGGCGCGGGGCGTGCGGCTGATCTCGGATGAGATCTATCACGGCCTCACCTGGGGCACGGTGCCCGAGAGCACCGCCGCGGCCTTCAGCGAACATGCC
This sequence comes from Rhodovarius sp., assembly GCA_025057055.1. Classification (GTDB taxonomy): domain Bacteria; phylum Pseudomonadota; class Alphaproteobacteria; order Acetobacterales; family Acetobacteraceae; genus Rhodovarius. Next base: position 8,500 of record JANWYF010000142.1, read on the forward strand.
GTGGTGATCAACAGCTTCAGCAAATACTGGTCGATGACCGGCTGGCGCGTCGGCTGGATGGTGCTGCCCGAGGCGCTGATCCGCCCCGTCGAGTGTCTGGCGCAGAACCTGTTCATCAGCCCGCCGCATCTCGCCCAGCTGGTGGCCGAGGCGGCGATGGACTGCCGCGAGGAGGCCGAGGCCAACAAGGCGCGCTACGCCGAAAGCCGCGCCGCGCTGCTCGCCGGGCTGCCGGAGGCCGGCTTCGACCGGATCGCCGCGGCCGACGGCGCCTTCTATCTCTGGTGCGACGTCTCTGCCCTGACCGAGGACAGCCAGGATTTCGCCGCGCGCATGCTGGAGGGGGCGGATATCGCCGCCACCCCTGGGGTGGATTTCGACCGCCGGCGCGGGCACCGTTTCCTGCGCTTCAGCTATTGCGGCCCGATCGAGGAGATGCGCGCCGCCCCGGCCCGGCTCAAGGCCTGGCTCGGCCGCTAGGTCAGGTCGCGGCTGGCCGGAAGCGGCCGCGGTCGTGGCGCCGCGCTAGCTGGGCGGGGCCGCGCCGGCCTCCAGCTCCTGCCGGATGCGCTCTCGCCAGTCGGCCAGCACGGCATCCAGCGTCTGCTCCCACGGAATGGTCGGCGCCCAGCCGAGGGCGGCGCGGATCCGCCCGGCATCGCCCAGGCTGCTGACCACATCGGTCGGGCGCAGGGCAGCCGCCGATTCCTCGATCCGCACCGCAAGCCCGGCGCGATCCAGCAGGGCCTGCAGCACATCGCCGATGCGCCGCGCCGTGCCCGAGGCGATATTGACCGCAGCCCCGTTGGGCAGCGCCTCCCAGCGGGCGAGCAGCAGGGCATAGGCCGCCGCCACGTCGCGGACGTCGAGGAAATCCCGCCAGCGGTCGAGCGCGCCCACCTGCATCACCGGCGGCTGCAGCCCGGCCTCGATCCGCGCCACTTGCCGGGCGAAGGCGGCGACCGCGAAGCCCTCCGACTGGCCAGGGCCGACATGGTTGAAGGGCCGCACCCGCAGCACGGACAGGCCGCGCAGCGCCATCTCCCCCAGCGCGATGTCGGCCGCTGCCTTGGCCGCGGCATAGGGGTTGGCGGGGGCGAGCGGCGCCTCCTCATCGAGCGGCACGCCGCGCCGGAAGCTGAGGCCGTAGATCTCCCCGGTCGAGACGAAGAGCAGCCGGCAGGCCGGACCGCGCTGGCGGATCGCCTCGGCAAGGTGGAGGCTGCCGTCGAGATTGGCGCGGAAAGTGCCGAGCGGATCGCGGAAGGAGGCCGCGACATTGGCCTGCGCGCCGAGATGCACAACCGCATCCGGTTCTGCCGTCGCCAGCGCAGCGGCGACAGCGGCGGGATCGGACAGATCGATCGGCAGCGCGGCATCCCACCCCTCGGCCGGGCGGTGATGCAGGCCCGCGATCAGCCGGGCCGCCGGGAATGTGCGGCGCAGCGCGGTCAACAGATGGCGGCCCACGAAGCCGGCGGCGCCGGTGACCAGGATGCGGTGCGGCGCCTCGGCCATCGGATCCCCCCCGCCCACGCGCGGGCAGCATAGGGCCCCGATCGACGGCTTCAAGCCGCCGGCCGCCGCCCCATTTCCCGCCAGTGGCGGGCTGGGCTAGAGCAGGCCCGAGCGCCTGCCCGAGGGGAGAGCCGATGATCCGCCTGCCCGACCCCAAGCCCGAGATCCTGGCCCGCCGGCCGCAGATCCTGGATGGCCTGGCGCGGATCCTGCCGCCCGATGCGCTGATTGCCGACCCGGCGCGCCTCAAGCCCTATGAGACCGACGGGCTGGCCGCCTACCGCCAGCCGCCGCTTGCGGTCGTCCTGCCCCGCAGCACCGAGGAGGTGGCCGCCGTGCTGCGCTTCTGCCACCGCGAAGGGGTGCGGGTGATCCCGCGCGGGGCGGGCACCAGCCTCTCGGGCGGGGCGCTGCCGCTGGCCGATGCGGTGGTGATCGGCCTGATGCGGATGAACCGCATCCTCGAGGTCAACTACGCCGACCGCTATGCGGTGGTGGAGGCGGGGGTGACCAACCTCGGCATCACCCGCGCGGTCGAGGAGGAGGGGTTCTTCTACGCCCCCGATCCCTCCTCGCAGCTCGCCTGCATGATCGGCGGCAACGTCATGATGAACTCGGGCGGGGCGCATTGCCTGAAATACGGGGTGACCGCCAACAACCTGCTCGGGCTCAGGTTCGTCACCATCGAGGGGGAGGTGATCGACATCGGCGGCCGCTACCCCGATGCGGCGGGCTATGACTGGCTCGGCCTGATCACCGGCAGCGAGGGGCAGCTCGGCGTCGTCACCGAGGTGACGGTGCGCATCCTGCGCGCCGCCGAAGGGGCGCGGGCGATGCTCGCCGCCTTCTCGTCGGTGCCGGTGGCCGGGCAGGCGGTGGCCGCGATCATCGGCAGCGGGATCATCCCGGTGGCGCTCGAGTTCATGGACAAGCCCTGCATCCACGCCTGCGAGGCCTTCGCCCAGGCGGGCTATCCGCTGGATGCCGAGGCGCTGCTGATCATCGAGGTCGAGGGCTCCGAGGCGGAGCAGGAGGCGCTGCTGGCGCGCATCCGCGACATCTGCGCCCGCTTCGATCCGATCAGCCTCAAGGTGGCCGACAGCGCCGAGCAGTCGGCGGCGATCTGGAAGGGGCGCAAGGGCGCCTTCGGGGCGATCGGCCGCTTGAGCCCCGATTATCTCTGCATGGACGGGACCATCCCGACCGGGGAGCTGCCGCGGGTGCTCGCCCGCATCGGGGAGCTGTCGCAGCACTACGGCCTGCCTGTCGCCAATGTCTTCCACGCCGGGGACGGCAACCTGCACCCCTTGATCATGTTCGACGCCAATGATCCTGACAGTCTCCGCCGCGCCGAGGCCTTCGGGGCCGAGATCCTCAAGCTCTGCGTCGAGGTGGGGGGCTGCCTGACCGGCGAGCACGGCGTCGGCATCGAGAAGCGCGACCTGATGGGGGTGCAGTTCAGCCGCGAGGAGCTCAAGCTGCAGCGCGCGATCAAATCGGCCTTCGATCCGCTCTGGCTGCTCAATCCGGCCAAGGTCTTCCCGCTCGAGGACAATCCGGTGCTGGCGGCATGAGCGTGGCCGAGGCACCGGGCAGCGAGGCCGCGCTCTGCGAGGCGATCGCCGCCGCCCATGCGGCGCGCGAGCCAATCGCCATCGAAGGGCATGGCACCAAGCGCGCCATGCTGCGCCCGGTGCAGGCGGCGCGCCTCCTCTCCACCCGCGGCCTTTCGGGCATCACCCTCTATCGCCCGGCCGAGCTCGTGATCAGCGCGCGCGCCGGCACGCCTCTGCCGGAGATCGAGGCCGCGCTGGCCGAACATCGGCAGATGCTGATCGCCGAGCCGCCCGATCCGCGGCCGCTCTTCGGCGGGGAGCTGCCGGCCACGCTGGGCGGGGTGGTGGCAGCCAATCTCTCGGGCCCAAGACGCATCGCCTGGGGGGGCATGCGCGACCATGTCCTCGGCATCCGCGCGATCACGGGCGATGGCCAGCTCTTCCGCTCCGGCGGGCGGGTGCTCAAGAACGTCACCGGGCTTGACCTGTGCAAGCTTCTGACCGGCAGCTTCGGCACCCTGGGCGTGCTGACCGAGATCACGCTCAAGGTGCTGCCGGCGCCGGAGGCGACGGTCACCCTGGCGGTGGAGGTGCCCGATATCGCCGCCGGCGTGGCGGTGCTCTCGGCCGGGCTCGGCTCCCCCTTCGGCGTGACCGGGGCGGCGCTGTGGGGCGGCCGGGCGCTGCTCCGGCTTGAGGAGGTGGCGGAATCGGTGCGCTATCGCGCCGGCCGGCTGCAGGCGCTGCTCGCTGCCCATGGCCCGGTGCGGCTGATCGAGGCCGAGGAGAGCCGCGCCCTCTGGCGCGCAATCCGCGATGGGCAGGCGCTGGCTGCCGCGCAGGAGGAGGCGATCTGGCGCATCTCCATCGCGCCCTCCGAGGCGCCTCGGGTGGCAGCCGCACTGCCCTGGGCCAGGCTTCTCTTCGACTGGGGCGGCGGCCTGATCTGGGTGGCGGGCCCGGCCGAGGTCGCACGGCACCGCGCCGTTGTCGCCGCCGCGGCCGGCGGGAGCTGGATGCTCTTTCGCGCCCCCGATGCGCTGCGCGCGGCGGTGGAGGTGATCCCGCCCGACCCGCCGGCGCTCGCCGCCATCTCCGCCAGGGTGAAGGCGGTCTTCGACCCCGCCGGGGTGCTCAACCCCGGGCGGATGCGCGCGGGCGGCTAGCCCGCGCGGATGTTCCCTAGCCAAGCTCGCCACGCCCGATGCCCGACAGCACGAACGCCACCGCCGCCCGTCACCAGGTGCAGGTGATCGCCCGCGCCGCCGCCATCCTGCGCACCCTGGGCAGCGAGCAGGAGGGGCTGAGCCTCGGGCAGATCGCGGCCCGGGTCGGGCTCGCGCGGTCGACCGTGCAGCGCATCGTCGCCGCGCTGGAAGCCGAGGGGCTGCTCGCCCCCGCCTCGCCCGCGGGGCGGGTGCGCCTCGGGCCGGAGCTGTTGCGCCTGGCCGCCTCGGCCCAGGGCGATATCGCCGCGCTGGCCCGGCCGCTGCTCGCCGAACTTTCCGCCGCGCTGGAGGAGACGGTCGATCTGGCCATCATCCGCGGCGATCAGGCGGTCTTCATCGACCAGGTGGTGGGGCCGCAGCGGCTGCGGCTGGTCTCCGCGGTCGGGGAGGCCTTCCCGCTCACCTGCACCGCCAATGGCAAGGCCTATCTGGCCACCCTTTCGGATGAGGAGGTGGCGCGGCTGGTCGGCACCCGCTACCCGCGCCGCACCCCCAACACCCACACCCGGCTGGCCAGCCTGCTCGCCGATCTGGCCGAGGTGAGGCGCAGCGGCGTCGCCTTCGACCGGGAGGAGCACAGCCTGGGCATCTGCGCCGCGGGCGTTGCGCTCATCGGTCCGGGCGGGGAGAAGCTTGCGATCTCGGTGCCCGTGCCGGCCCAGCGCTTCGCCGGGCGGGAGGGCGAGATCGCGCGCCGGCTGCGCGCCACCGCAGCTCAGCTGGCCCGCCGCTTCGGCAGCGCGCGCTAGGCGCCGCCAGGCGCCGGCGCGGCCGGTCGGGGGCAGCTGCGCGGCGAAAGCTCACTCCGGCTCGATGCCGAGCTCCCGCACCGCCTGTCGCCAGCGCGCCACATCCGCCACCGTGAGCTGGGCCAGCTCCTGCGCGCTGCCCATGCTGCGCTCGAAGCCCATGGCGGACAGCCGGGCCCAGACGTCGTCGCGCTGCATCACGGCGGTGGTCGCCTCGGCCAGCCGGTTGACGATCGGCGCCGGCGTGCCGGCGGGCAGGAACATCCCGAACCAGGTCTCGAAGGAGAATTCGGGCACCAGGACATGCAGGCTCGGCACCCCGGGCAGATGCGGGCTTGGCCGATGGCTGCTGATCGCAAGCGCGCGCACCTGCCCGCCGCGGATCGCACCCATCCCGGCCGAGAGGTCGACGAACATGAAGGGGAAGCGTCCGCCGATGAGGTCGGTCAGGGCCTGGGGCGGGCTGCGGTAGCTCACCGCCTCGCTCCGCACGCCCAGGTGGCGCAGCATGGTCGCCGCGGGCAGCAGATTGCCCGAGGACCCGGACCCGTAGAGGATCGGCTGCTGCTGGGCGCGGATCCAGGCGGCAAGGCCCGGCAGGTCGCGCGCTGGATGGTCCGACCGCACCACCAGCACCTGGGTGATATGCGCGAGCCTCAAGACCGGCACGAAATCGGCCACCGGATCATAGGGCATGTTGCGCAGCAGCGCAGGGGCCGCACCATGGGTGGTGCCCGAGCCCATGAGCACGCTGTAGCCATCGGGGGCAGCGCGGGCGACCGCGCTGCCGGCCAGGGTGCCCTGGGCACCGGCTCGGTTTTCGATCACCACCGGCTGGCCGAGCACGCCCTGCAGGGCCTCGGCCACCACGCGGGCGAGGTTGTCGGTGGCGGTGCCCGGCGCGAAGCCCACGAACATGCGAATGGTCCGTTCGGGCCAGCTGCCCTGGGCCCGGGCCGGGGTGAGCGCGGAGAGCAGCAGCGCCGCACCGAGCAGGCTGCGGCGGCGCGCCGTTCGGGCAGACTTGGCAAGGATCATGGATGTTCCTCCCGCGGCCGCACTGGCGGGGCGGCCTTTGGCTGGCAGCCTAAGACGCGGGTGCCGAAAGCAGCAAGTTCGGGCGCCCAGGCTGCGGCTCATCCTGCGCAGCCCCCTTATTTTCGCGGCCGGCGATATTCCGCTTGAAGATGGCTGCCTTTCCATGTAGTCATGCCGCCACATTCGCCGGGACAGGCGGAGCGGAGAGGAAGCTCAAGGCAGCACGAGGCAAGGCATTGATGCGTTTGGCCATTCCCGCAGCGCTGGCATTGCTTCTGGCTCTCTCCTCGCCGGCCGCGCTGTCGCGGGATACGCAGCTCGTGCCCTTCCGCATCGTGGAGGATTCGATCCCCGAGCCGCTGACCAGCCAGCCCGGGGATCCCGCCCGCGGGCGGGAGGTGGCGCTCGACCGTTCCCGCGGCAACTGCATCACCTGCCACAACATGCCGGTCGAGGCCGATTTCCAGGGCAATCTCGGCCCGCCGCTGGATGGGGTCGGGGAGCGCTATTCGATCGGCGAGCTCCGGCTGCGCATCGTCGACATGAAACGCATCAACCCGGAGAGCAACATGCCCTCCTTCTACCGGCTGGAGGGGCTGCACGGCGTGCGCCGCGACTGGGTTGGCCGGACCATCCTGACCGCGCAGGAGGTGGAGGATCTCCTCGCTTACCTCATGACGCTCCGCTGACACCGACATTGCCGAGCTAGATGGAGAGAGAGCCGATGCACCAGCCGACATCCCCGACCCGCCGCGGCGCGATGGCCCTCTTGGCTGCGGGCGTGACGGTGGCGCTGCTGCCGCGTCCCGCCTGGGCCCAGCTGTCCGCCGCCACCCAGGCCGCGGTCGATCGCATTCGCGGCAGCCGCACCCCGCAGGAGGGGCGGATCACCCTGCGCGCCCCCCCCATCGCCGAGAACGGCAATACCGTGCCGATTTCGGTGCTGGTCGACAGCCCGATGACGCCCGCCGATCACGTGCGGCGCATCTACGTCTTCGCCGACAAGAACCCGACCCCTGACGTGGCCACCTTCACGCTGACCCCGGCGCTCGGCCGGGCGCAGGTCGATACGCGCATCCGGCTGGGCCAGACCCAGGATCTGGTGGTGCTGGCCGAGATGAGCGACGGCGCGCTCTACATGGCCCGCACCGAGGTCAAGGTGACCATCGGCGGCTGCGGCGGCTGATCAGAAGGGAAGGAGGAGACAGGCCATGGCTTCACCGATCGGGCAGCCCCGTGTGCGCCTGCCGGCCCAGGCACGGGTGGGCGAGGTGATCGAGATCCGCACCCTCATCTCCCACGCCATGGAGACCGGGCAGCGGCGCGACCAGGCGGGCAACGTCATCCCGCGCGACATCATCAAGCGCTTCGAGGCCAAGTTCGACGGCGAGACGGTCTTTGCCATGGACCTCGCGCCCGCGATCTCGGCCAACCCCTATATCGCCTTCCCCTTCCGGGTGGAGCGCGCCGGGCGGTTCGAGTTCACCTGGACCAACGAGGCGGGCGATAGCCGCAGCGCCACGCACGAGATCCGGATCGCGGGCTGAGCGATGCGGCGGGCAGGATGGCTGGCGGGAGCGGGAGCGCTTGCGCTGGGTGCGGCGGTCGCGCTCGCCCAGGGCAGCCCGCCCGAGCCGCGCCGGCAGATCCCGAACCCCGAATCCGGGCTCAACTACGCCACGCCGGAGACGCGCGCGATCCAGGAGGATGACTTCCTGAACCCCGCCTTCCTGTGGGTGGAGGAGGGCGAGCAGGCCTGGAACCGGGTGGAGGGGACGGCCGGCTATTCCTGCGCCTCCTGCCACCAGGATGCGACGGTGAGCATGCGCGGGGTGCGCGCCCGCATGCCCGCCTATCACCCGCGGCTGCAGCGGGTGGTGACGCTGGAGCAGCAGGTCAACATCTGCCGCACCGAGCGGATGGGCGCGCCTGCCCTGCCGATCGACAGCCGGCCGCTCAATGCGATCACCACCTACATCGCGCTGCAGTCGCGCGGGATGCCGGTGAATGTCGACATCTCCGGCCCGGCGCGGCCCTTCTTCGACAAGGGGGAGCAATTCTACAACACCCGCCGCGGCCAGCTGGACCTGCGCTGCGGCTCCTGCCATGAGGACAACTACGGTCGCTATCTCCGCGCCGACCTGCTGAGCCAGGGCATGTCCAACGGCTTTCCCACCTATCGGCTGAAGGAGCAGCGGGTGATCAGCCTGCAGTTCCGCCTGCAGGGCTGCGTCAATGATGTCCGCGGCGAATCCCCGCCGATGGGCGGTGAGGAGTTCACCAACCTCGAGTTCTACCTCGCCTGGCGGGCGCAGGGCCTGCCGGTCGAAAGCCCCTCGGTGCGGCGCTGAGCCCTGGAGAGGTCGGGCTGCGGAGAGGCAGCCCGCCGGCCGATCCGGGCTGCGGCGGCGCACCGCACTGCCATGAGGGCGGCGCGGGGCTTCCGCGCCCCCGACCCGCGAAGAGGAGGGCCGCATGATCACCCGCCGCGACCTGCTCGCGGCCAGCGCCGCGCTGGCCAGCCTGCCCGCCGGCGCCCAGCCGAGCCAGGAGGAGCTGCTGCGCTTCGAGCCGCTCGGCCAGGTGACCATCCTGCACCTGACCGACCTGCACGCCCAGCTGCTGCCCATGTATTTCCGCGAGCCGGAGACCAACCTCGGCGTCGGCGAGGTGCGCGGCCTGCTGCCCCACCTGACCGGGGAGGCCTTCCTCGAGGCCTTCCGCTTGGCGCGCGGCAGCGCCCTGGCCCATGCCCTGACCCATCTCGACTTCGCCGAACTCGCCCGCCGCTACGGGCCGATGGGCGGGGTCGATCGCATCGCCACCGTCATCAAGGCGATCCGGGCCGAACGCCCCGGCCGGACCCTGCTGCTCGACGGGGGCGATGCCTGGCAAGGCTCCTGGACCAGCCTGCAGAGCCGCGGCGCCGATGTGGTGGCGGTGCAGAAGGCGCTCGGCGTCGATGCCATGGTCGGGCACTGGGAGTTCACCTACGGCGCCGACCGCGTGAAGGAGCTGGCTGCCGAACTTGGGGTGCCGTTCCTGGCGAGCAATGTCCAGGACAGCGAGTGGAACGAGGACGTCTTCCCCCACACCGCCTTCTTCGAGCGCGGCGGCGTCAAGGTCGCGGTGATCGGCCAGGCCTTCCCCTACACGCCGATCGCCAATCCGCGCTGGATGTTTCCGGAATGGACCTTCGGCATCAAGGAGGAGAAGCTGGCCGAACGGGTGCAGGCCGCCCGCGCCGACGGCGCGGAGGTGGTGGTGCTGCTCTCGCACAACGGCTTCGACGTCGACCGCAAGCTCGCCCAGCGCGTCACCGGCATCGATGTGATCCTGACCGGCCATACCCATGATGCGATGCCGCGGCCGCTCGAGGTGGGGCGCACCCTGCTGGTGGCCACCGGCGCTTGCGGCAAATTCGTCTCCCGCCTCGATCTGCGGGTGGAGGGTGGGCGGGTGGTCGAATACCGCTATGCGCTGATTCCGATCTTCAGCCAGCGCATCGCCCCCGATCCCGAGATGGCGGCGCTGGTCGAAAGGCTGCGCGCCCCGCATGTGAGGGAGCTCGCGCGCATCGTCGGGCGCACCGAATCGCTGCTCTTCCGCCGGGGCAATACGGCCGGCACCTGGGATGACGTGATCTGCGATGCGCTGCTCAGGGAACGGGAGGCGGAGATCGCCCTCTCACCGGGCTTCCGCTGGGGCACCAGCCTGCTGCCCGGCACCGACATCACGGCCGAGGATGTCTGGGCCCAGACCGCGATCACCTATCCCAACGCCTACCGCATCACCATGCGCGGCGAACAGCTCAAGACCGTGCTCGAGGATGTGGCGGACAACCTCTTCAACCCGGATCCCTACTACCAGCAGGGCGGGGATATGGTGCGCACGGGGGGCCTGTCCTTCACGCTCGACGTGTCGGCGCCTTCGGGCCGGCGCATCTCCGACCTTCGGCTGCTGCGCAACGGGGAGCCGATCGAGGCCGCGCGGGAATATGTCGTCGCCGGCTGGGCCTCGATCAACCAGGGCACCGAGGGCCCGCCGATCTGGGAGGTCGTCTTCCGCCACCTCGCCCGCGGGCCGGTGCGCGCCGAACCGCGCCAGGATGTGCGCCTGCGCGGCGTCTGAGGCGAGGGCATGGAGGTCGGCTACGCGGCGGCGCTGGTCGGGGGGGCGCTGTCCTTCCTCTCGCCCTGCGTGCTGCCGCTGATCATCCCCTATCTCGGCTTCCTCGGCGGGGTGACGCTGCGCGCCGCCCCCGGCGGCCCGGTGGCCGAGGCGCCGGATCGCCTGCGCGTGATGGCGGCGGCCTTCTTCTTCGTCCTCGGCTTTGCCACCGTCTTCACGGCGCTGGGCGCCACGGCGAGCGCCGTCTCGCAGCTGCTGCAGGATCACCTGGAGACCGCTGCGCTGATCGCGGGGGCGGTGCTGATCCTCTTTGGCCTGCATTTCGCGGGCCTGCTGCGCCTTCCCTTCCTGCTCTACGAACGGCGCTTCCAGACGGCGAGTCGGCCGGTCACCCCGGCCGGGGCCTATGTGGTCGGCCTTGCCTTCGCCTTCGGCTGGACGCCCTGCGTGGGGCCGATCCTGGCCGGGATCCTGACGATCGCGGCAGCCACCGGCAGCGTGGCGGAAGGGGCGGCGCTGCTCTTCACCTATGCGCTGGGCATCGGCGTGCCTTTCCTGCTGGCTGCCGCCTTCGTCACGCCCTTCCTGCGCTTCGTGCAGCGTTTCCGCCGGCATTTCCGGGCGGTGGAGATCGCCGTCGGCGCCCTGCTGATCGGCACCGGCGTCATGATCATGACCGGCACCTTCCAGGAGATCGGCGCCTGGATGCTCGAGCGCTGGCCGGCTCTGGGCCGCCTGGGATGAGGCCTGCCTCAGCCCTGCTGGCGGCGGCTGCGCCAGGTGCGGAAATCCACACCCCCTTCGTAGCCGCGCGCGGCCACATACTGGAAGAGGGCCAGGAAATCCGGCTTGGGCATCAGCCCGTGCATGCGGGCCACTTCCACCTCCCGCCCCGGGCGGCGGGGGACCTGTTCGGGAAAGAAGACGATGGTCGGGGTGAAGGTCACTCGCCAGCGCCGCGCCAGCGCCCGTTCCTCCATCTTCTCCCCGTCGAAGTCGGTCGCCTCGCGCGAGCCGTGCAGATCCATCTGGATCATGCGGAAGCGCGGGCGGATAAAGCCCTCGATCTCGGGCTGGACGAGATGGTCGGTGTGCATCTCCCGGCAGTAGGGGCAGCCGCGCTGGTCGAACACCACGGCCAGCCGCAGGCCCGCCGCGGTGGCCTCGGCCAGCTCCTCGGGCAGGTCGAGGAAGCCCTCGTGGAACCAGTCCTGGGTGTAGCCGCTTTCGGTGCGGACCGGCGCGGCCTGGGCGGGCGCGGCGAGCATCGGCAGCGCGGCAGCGAAGAGCCGGCGGCGAAGCAGGGCCATGGCGGGTCCCTCCAGGATCGTTGCGACTCATCATGAACGCGCGCCGGGGATATGCGTCAAGCCGAATGAAGGCGTGGCTGGATGGGGCGACCATCCTGCTCGCCAGCGCGCTCGGCCTGACGGTGGAGATCGTGGCCGGCCGGCTGCTCGCCCCCTATGTCGGGATGAGCGTCCATTCCTGGACCGCCGTCATTGCCGTGGTGCTGGGCGGTTTTTCGCTGGGCCACTGGTGGGGCGGGCGGCTTGCCGGGCCGGATTGCGACCGGCTGCGCGGCCATCGCCGCCTGGCCTGGCTGCTGGCGGGCTCAGCGGCCAGCACGCTGCTGGCGGTGCCTGCGCTCAGGCTGGCCGCGCCGCATCTCGATGCGCCGGGGGTGCATCCGCTGCTCGCCATGCTGGGCTTCGCCTTGGCCGGCTTCTTTGCGCCGAGCCTTCTGGTCGGCACCGTCTCGCCCATCGTCACCAAGCTTGCGGTGGAGGAGGCGGCAGAGGGCGAGGTGGGCCGGGTGCTCGGGCGGCTCTTCGCGCTCTCGGCGCTCGGTGCCATCGGCGGGACGCTGGCTGCGGGGTTTCTGCTGCTTGCCTGGATCGGCTCGGGCGGCGCGATGCTCGCCTGCGCCGCGCTCTATGGGCTGATGGCGGCCCTCCATGCCGGGGTCGCGCGGCGCGCCGCAGCTCCCGCCGCGCTGATCGCCCTGGCAGCACTGCTGCTGCCGGCCGCGGCCGCCCGGCTTCCGGCCTATGCCCGCAGCTGCGACGCCGAAAGCGCCTATGCCTGCCTGCGCGTGGTGGATGCCGCAGGCCTGGTCGGACAGCCGGCGCGCCTGCTGGTGCTGGATCACCTGGCCCATGGGGTGAATGTGCGCGACGACCCGACGCTGCTGGTGCAGCCCTATCTGCACCTGGCCGATGAGCTGATGCGCCGGCGCGGCCTGCCCGATCGGCCGGCGGCCTTCTTCGCCGGCGGCGGGGCCTTCACCCTGCCGCGCGCCTGGGCCGCTGACCATCCCGGCGGCCGCTTCGTGGTGGCCGAGATCGACCCGACGGTCGTCCGCCTCGCGCGGGAGGCCTTCTGGCTCGAGGACAGCCCGGCACTCGTGGTCATCGCGCGGGATGCGCGGGCGGCGCTGCAGGCGCTGCCGGCGGAAGCCGCCTTCGACGTGATCTTCGCCGATGCCTTCCAGGATCTCGCGATGCCGGTGCATCTGGTGACGCGCGAATGGCACCGGGCGGTGCGCGCGCGGCTCAAGCCCGGCGGGGCCTATCTGGTCAATGTGATGGAGGACCGGCGCGAGCCGCGCTTCCTGCTCGCGCTCTGGCGCACGCTCGCGCAGGATTTCGCCCATGTCGAGATCTGGGTCGAGATGGCCGAACAGCCGCCCGGGCGGCGCATCACCTATCTCGTGCTCGCCTCCGACCGGCCGACCGAGGTGGCGCGCCTGGCCGCCACGCGCGGCCCGGCCCGCGCCTGGGCGCGGCTGCCCCCCGATATCGTCGCCGCCCGCGCCGAGCGCGCGCGGGTGCCGCTGCTGACCGACGATTTCGCGCCGGTCGAGCGGCTGATGGCCCATCTGCTGCTGTCCCCGGAGGGGAGTGGACGATGAACCGACGCCCGATCCTGCTGCTTCCCCTGGCCCTGTCGGCCACTCTGCCGGCGGCGGCGCAGCGGCGCGAGACACCGCTGGCCGATCCCCGCCCCTCGCTTGAGGCGCCGCGGCGCATCGTCATCTCCCTGGCGGAAGCCGAGCCCGCCCGGGCGCACGCCGTCTTCAGCAACATCATCAACATCCAGGGCTTCTACGGCCAGGACATGGTCGAGCTGATGCTCGTCGCCTACGGGCCCGGCGTGCGCCATCTGATCGCCGCCGAAAGCCAGCTCGCCGAACGCGTGGCCTCCCTGCAGGCCTATGGCGTGGCCTTCGTCGCCTGCGGCGCGACGCTCGATTCCCTCGGCCTCGGCCCGGAAGCGCTGCTGCCCGGGGTCGAGGTGGTGCAGAACGGCCTGCCCGAGATCGTGGAGCGCAGCCTGATGGGCTGGGTGCATCTGCGCCCCTAGAGCGGATCGCGCGGCGCGGGCCGGCCGCCTGCCTCGGCCCCCCGCCACACCCGCCGCCCGAAGCTGCGGCCAGCAGGGCCAAGCGGGATGGGCGCGAAGCGCGCCGTGCACTCACATCAGCAGCCGGTCCTCGATCGCCGCGATGCCCGCGCGGGCGCAGGCATCATCCTCCGCCCCGCCCGGCCCGCCGGAGATGCCGATGCCGCCCACGATCATCCCGCCGGCCTCCACCGGCACGCCGCCGCCCAGGAAGACATAGCCCGGGATGTGGCGGATCGCGCTGTTGAGCTGCCCGGCCTGGGTCAGCGCCGAGAGCTCCTCGGTCGGGGCACGGAAGGAGACGGCGGTGCGCGCCTTGGCGATCGCGGTATCCGGCGTGTGGGGGCCGGCCAGCGCATCGCGCAGCATCACCTGTGGCACCCCGAAACGATCGACCACCGCGACCGCCACCTGATAGCCGCGCTCCTGGCAGCTGCGCAGGGCCGCCTGCGCGAGCTCCAGCGCAAGCGGGGGCGACATCAGGCGCAGCGGAATGAAATCGGCGGCAGCGGCCGGGGACGCGATCGCTGCAGCGACCAGCAGGGCATGGCGCATCACCTTGCTTCTCCCTCCCTCATGCGGCGGAGAGGCGCGCCAGCAGCGCCTCCGCCTGTTGCCAGAAGAACCAGTCGGATTGGTAGCCGATGATACGCCCGATCTCCGCACCGCGCGCGATCAGAATGAAGGTCGGCGTGAAGCGCCAGTTCCGCAGGAAGCGGAGATCCTCGGGCAGGCCCTGCGCGATGTCGACGCGCCGCAGCGGCGCCCGGCGGCCGAGGTCGGAGCGGTTCCAGGCCTCCTCCCCCACCTCGCGCAGCCAGCGCCGGCAATAGGGGCAGTCGTGGCGTTCCAGCATGATGAGGCGCGCCTCCGCCGCCGCCGAGACGGGCAGCGCGGCGGCTGCCAGCAGCAGAGGGCGCCGGCCGGCCGGATCCTGGGCGCGCGGCATGGCGTGACCTCCCTTCTCCCTCGGCCTGCGCAATCGGCGCCAGAAGGCCCTGGACGCCGCGGCGCGGCTTCCATTAGTATTTCTTTACACAAAGCAGCGCGCGCATCCAGCGGCGCGAGGGAGGAGGAAGCAAGGCATGAGGTTAGCAGTCTTGGCGGCGGTGGCGTGGTCGGTCGGCATCGGTGCCGCGGCGGCGCAAGTTCCCGATGCGGCGCTGCTGGCCGGTGCCTGCCAGGGCTGCCACGGCGCGACCGGTGAGGGCGGGCACGGCATCCCGAGCATCCGGCAGATGCAGACCCAGGCCGAGTTCGTGGCCACCATGCGCGCCTTCCGCGCCAATGAACGGCCGAATACGGTGATGGGCCGCATCGCCCGCGGCTACACCGACGCCGAGATCGCCGCCCTCGCGCAGCATTTCGCCAAGCCGCAGCCATGACCCCCCGCGCCGGAGGAGGAGACGCCATGAATGCCACCCGTCGCGCTGTCCTTGCCGCGATCCCTGCCGCCTTCGCTGCCCCCCGCATCGCCCGTGCCCAAGGGGCGGCGGGGCGGGTCGTGATCATCGGCGGCGGCTTCGGCGGTGCCTCGGCCGCGCGTTTCGCGCGCGACCGTTTCCCCGCCCTCGACGTCACGCTGATCGAACAGAGCCGCACCTTCACCACCTGCCCCTACGGCAATCTGGTGCTGGCCGGGCGGCGCAGCATCGAGAGCATCACCTTCACCTACGATCGGCTGGCTGCGCGCGGGGTCCGTGTGATCCATCAGCGGGCCGAGGCGATCGACCATGCCGCGCGGCGTGTCCGCCTGGCCGATGGCTCGGCAGTACCCTATGACCGGCTGATCGTCTCGCCGGGGATCGATCTGCGCTGGGGCGCCATCGAAGGCTACGACGAGGCGGCGAGCGCGCGCATGCCGCATGGCTGGGCGCCCTATGTCCAGCCGATCACGGTGCTGGAGCGGCAGCTGCGCGCCATGCCGGAGGGCGGGACCTTCGTGATGGCGATCCCGGACAATCCCTTCCGCTGCCCGCCCGGCCCTTACGAGCGGATCAGCATGGTGGCGGAGTATTTCAAGCGCCACAAGCCGCGCGCCAAGATCATCGCGCTCGATGCCAAGAACGGCTTCTCCAAGCAGCCGCTGTTCCAGGAGGCGTGGGAGGCGCTCTATCCCGGCATGATCGAATGGCGCGGCGCCTCCAATGACGGGCGGGTGGTGCGCGTCGATCCGGCGGCGATGGAGTGCATCACCGAGTTCGGCGATCGCGTGCGCGGCGATGTGGTCAATGTGATTCCGCCGCAATCGGCGGGGCGCATCGCGCGTGAGGCGGGCCTCGCCAACCAGAGCGGCTGGTGCCCGATCAAGCCCGCGACTTTCGAGAGCGCGCAGGTTCCCGGCATCTGGGTGATCGGCGATGCGACGATCGCCGCGCCCATGCCCAAATCGGGCTTCGCCGCCTCCTCGCACGCCAAGCACGCGGTGGCCTGCATCGCCGCCGATCTTGCGGGCCGCCCGCCGCCGCCGGCTGTCTTCTTCAACACCTGCTACAGCCATGTCGGGGAGGACTACGGCATCTCCATCGTCGGCGTCTTCCGCGGTGGCGACCGCCTGGTCGAGGTCGAAGGGTCGGGCGGGATCAGCCCGCGCGATGCGCAACTGCCGCCTGACCGCCGGGCCGAGTTCCGCAGGCTCGAATCCCTCTATGCCGATGGCTGGTACGAGGCCATCACCGGGGAGATGTTCGGATGACGGGAGGAGAGAAGACTATCCGCGCATCGCGCCGCGGCTTGCTGCGCGCCGCCGCCGGGGCCGGGGCTGCCGGGCTGCCGGGCGCGGCGGCGCTCGCGGCCGGCAATCCGCAGAACCAGCCGCCGCATCTGCCGGAGTGGAGCCGCACCCTCGGCCCCGGCGTGATCGAGGAGACCTACGGCACCCGCTCGCGGCACGAGACCGCGGTGCGCCGCTATGTGCCCTGGCTGACGCCCGATCGCATCTCCTCCGTCTCCTTCACGCCGCTTGCTGAACTGCACGGGATCATCACGCCCTCCGGCCTGCATTTCGAGCGCCACCACGGCGGCGTGCCGGACATCGACCCGGCCGACTATCGGCTGATGATCCACGGCCTTGTGGAGCGCCCGCTGATCTTCACGCTCGAGGATCTGAAGCGGCTGCCCTCGGTCTCGCGCATCCTCTTCATCGAATGCCCGGCCAATGGCGGGATGGAGTGGCGCGGGGCGCAGATGTCGGGCGTGCAGTACACGCACGGCATGCTCTCCTGTTCGGAATGGACCGGGGTGCCGCTCAAGGTGCTGCTGGCCCAGACCGG
>JANWYF010000224.1 GCA_025057055.1 Rhodovarius sp.
GCGCGCCCCGCCCGCCCGGTAGCGGATCGGTCACATTCCCCCTATATGGCGGGGGCAGGAGGCAGCCCGCGCATGGCCAAGCGCATCGTGATCGACCATCGCGCGGATGCGGGC
Source organism: Rhodovarius sp. (assembly GCA_025057055.1). Lineage (GTDB taxonomy): Bacteria > Pseudomonadota > Alphaproteobacteria > Acetobacterales > Acetobacteraceae > Rhodovarius. The sequence continues at coordinate 115 of JANWYF010000224.1, forward strand.
GCCGCCCTGGCGGCGCAGGTGCCGGCGGCCAGCGGCGGGGGGGTGGATGGCCCGCTGCGCGCGACCAGGGTGGCTCTTCCGCCGGAGGCAGGGGCGTTGACCGCCGCAGGGCCTCGGGCAGGGGCAGCGGATCGGGCCGCGGCGCTGGCCGCCCGCCATCCGGAAAAGGCCCATCGGCCCGACAATCCCATCCGCCGCAAGCCGGAATGGATCCGCGTCAAGGCGCCGACCCATCCGGTCTATGCCGAAACCCGCGCGCTGATGCGGCAGAACCGCCTGGTCACGGTCTGCGAGGAAGCGGCCTGCCCCAACATCGGCGAATGCTGGTCGCAGCGCCATGCGACCATGATGATCATGGGCGAGATCTGCACGCGCGCCTGCGCCTTCTGCCATGTCGCCACCGGCCTGCCGCGCCCGCTCGATGCCGAGGAGCCGGCCCGCGTGGCCGACGCCGTGGCGAAGCTCGGCTTGCAGCATGTGGTCATCACCAGCGTCGACCGCGATGATCTGCCCGATGGCGGGGCGGCGCATTTTGCTGCCGTCATCCGCGCCATCCGCGCCGCCGCCCCTGCTACCACGGTGGAGGTGCTGACACCCGACTTCCTGCGCAAGGACGGCGCCATCGAGGTCGTGGTGGAGGCCCGCCCCGACGTGTTCAACCACAACCTCGAGACGGTGCCGCGCCTCTACCCCACGATCCGGCCCGGGGCGCGCTATTACCACTCGCTGCGCCTGCTCGATCGGGTCAAGCAGCTTGATCCCAGCATCTTCACCAAGTCGGGGCTGATGGTCGGCCTCGGCGAGGAGCGGATTGAGGTGCTGCAGGTGATGGACGACCTGCGCAGCGCCGAGGTCGATTTCCTGACCATCGGCCAGTACCTGCAGCCCACCGTCAAGCACGCGGCGGTGGCGCGCTTCGTCCCGCCCGAGGAGTTCGAGGACTACGCCCGCATCGCCCGCGGCAAGGGCTTCTTGATGGTCTCCGCCTCGCCGCTGACCCGCAGCTCCTACCATGCCGACCGCGATTTTGCCGCGCTGCGGGCGGCACGCGCCGCGCAACTCGCCGCCGACAGGCCCGCCTGATGCCCACCCACGCCCAGCGCAAGGTGCTGCGGTATACGCCGCAGCAGATGTTCGATCTGGTGGCCGATGTCGGCCGCTACCCGGAGTTCCTGCCCTGGTGCGCGGCCTGCCGCGTCATCAGCCGAGAGGAGGACCGGCTAATCGCCGACATGACGATCGGCTTCAAGGTCTTCCGCGAGACCTTCCGCAGCGACGTCAGGCTGAAGCGGCCCGACCTGATCCAGGTGCGCTACCTCAACGGCCCCTTCCGCTACCTCAACAACACCTGGAAGTTCATCCCCCACCCCCAGGGGGTGGAGGTCGACTTCTTCGTCGACTTCGAGTTCCGCAGCGCGATCCTGCGCGCTGCCATCGGCGTCGTCTTCAACGAGGCTGTCCAGCTCATGGTCCGTGCCTTCGAACGCCGTGCCATGATGCTCTACGGACGCAGCCCCCCTGCCCCGGCGCCGGGGGCCGCCCTGCCCTCCTCCTCCTCCACCTGAGCCGAGGGGCGCCCTTCGGCGCTGGCGCCATCTCCTGCCGCGGCCTATCCTGCCGCCGCCGGAGAGCAGCGGGAGGAGTGCGATGAACGCCGCCGACATCAAGGCCGCCCGGGCCGCCGCCGTCGCCGCCGCGGTGGCCGATGTGCGCCGCATCGAGGCCGAGGAGGGAATCACCCCGGCATCGCTGGCGCGCATCCGCGACCGGCTGATGGAGCTCGCCGCCCAGCAGCACCTCTTCCCCTTGGCCGAGTTCCCGCCCCCGCCGGCCGGACAGAAGGGGTCCAACCGCTATCTGCTGCATGAGGACCCGGATGGGCGCTTCGCGATGTATCTGAACGCCCTCAACCCGGGGAATGAGACCAAGCCCCATGACCATACGACCTGGGCAGTGGTGGTGGCGGTGGAGGGGCAGGAACTCAACCGCATCTATCGCCGCCTGGATGACGGGACCGATCCCGCGCGCTGCCAGATCGTCCTCGACCACGAGGTGATGGTCGAACCCGGCCGGGGCCTCTGCCTCATGCCGGATGCGATCCACTCCATCCACACCACGGGCAGCGTCCCCACCCGCCATATCCACATGTATGGGCTGGCGCTCGAGCGGCTGGAGGGGCGGCGCGCCTATCTGCCCGAGACCGGCGAAGTGCTGCCCTACAACCGCCACTTCATGAAGCCCACCGCCCAGGCCCGCGGGTGAGGCCCTCGGAGCTCAAGGCCGCGCTGCGCGACGGGCGGGAACTCGCCATCCTCGATGCGCGGGAAGAGGGCGAGTTCGGCCGCGGCCATCTGTTCTGGGCCAGCCCTGTCCCGCTCTCGCGCAAGGAGCTCAGGGTGCCGAAGCTGCTCCCGAACCGGTCGGTGCGCATCGTCTGCACCGACGGCGGGGAGGGCTACGCCGAAGCGCTGGCCGATTGGCTGCGCGGGCAGGGTTACCGCCACGTCTCGGTGCTCGAAGGCGGCGTTCCGGCCTGGGTCGCCGCCGGCTACCTCGCCTTCAGCGGGGTCAATGTGCCCTCCAAGGCGTTCGGCGAATGGGTGGAGCACCACTATGGCACCCGCAGCATCGACCCGGGGGAGCTTCAGGCCCTGATCGCGGCCGGCCGGCCTCTCGCCATCCTCGACAGCCGCCCGCGCGAGGAGTTCCGCCGCATGTCGATCCCCGGCGCGATCAATGTGCCGGGCGGGGAGCTGGTCTATCGCATCGCCGATCTGGTGCCCGACCCAGCGACCATGATCGTGGTCAATTGTGCGGGGCGGACGCGCAGCATCCTTGGTGCCGAAAGCCTGCGCCGTGCCGGGGTGCCCAACCCCGTCTTCGCGCTGCGCAACGGCACCATGGGCTGGGAGCTCGCGGGCTTCGCCTGCGCCCATGGGCGGGAGGAGAGCTACCCCCCCGGAACGCCCCGCCATGCCGGCCTCGCCCGCAGCAGGGCCGAGCGCTTCGCCAGGCAGGCCGGCGTGCGGCTGCTCGATCCGCAGGACCTGCCCCGCCTGCTGGCCGAGCCCGACCGCACCACGCTCTGCCTGGATGTCCGTTCGCCGGAAGAATATGCGGCGGGCCATCTGCCCGGTTTCCGCCACGCCCCGGGCGGGCAGCTCGTGCAAGCCACCGACCATTGGGTGGCGGTGCGCCATGCGCGCCTGGTGCTGACCGATATGGGCAATGGCGCGCGGGCGCTGATGACGGGGGCCTGGCTGCGACTGATGGGCCAGTGGGAGGTGCATGTGCTCGAGGGCTCGCCCGATCTGCCGCTCGAGACCGGCCCTGAACCCCCGCCCCCGATCCCGCGCGCGCCCACCGTCAGCGTCGCCGAACTGGCCGCCACGCCGGGGGCGATCATTCTCGATCTGGCGCGCAGCCTCAGCTTCCGCGAGGGGCATATCCCAGGGGCGCGCTGGGCGGTGCGCGGCCGCATCCCGCCACTCCCCCCGGCGCCGCTCGTCGTCGTCACCGCCCCGGAGCCGGAGCTTGCCCATCTCGCCGCCGCCGAGATCCCGGGGGCGCGGGTGCTGGAGGGCGGCACCGCCGCCTGGGCCGCGGCCGGCCATCCGCTCCTGGCCGACCGCCAGGTGCCCCCGGATGAGGCCTGCATCGACGTCTACCTGCGTCCCTATGACCGCAACAGCGGCGTGGCCGAGGCGATGCGGGCCTATCTCGCCTGGGAGGTCGATCTGATCCGGCAGGTGGAGCGCGACGGCGATGCGCGCTTCGGCACGCTCTAGCACCGCCGCGCCGGGTCGAAGCCCGGCGGCACTCCCTGTTGCGAGGGCAAGGTGGTGAGCGGCTCCGCCCTGCGCCGGCTGTGGCAGGCCGCCCTTGATGCCGCGCTGCCCCCGAGCTGCCTGACCTGCGAGGCGCCGGTGCTCGACCAGGGGACGCAATGTGCCGCCTGCTTTACGCGCCTGTCTTTCATCGGCGATCCCTGCTGCGGTCGCTGCGGACTGCCGCTGCCACATGCCGAGGCCCCCTGCAGCGCCTGCACGGCGCGGCCGCCGCTCTTCGAAGCGGCCCGCGCCCCTCTCCTGTACGACGAGGGGGCGAAGGCCCTGCTCCTGCCCTTCAAATATGCCGATCGCACCGAGCTCGCCCGGCCGCTGTCGGCCCATATGGCGCGGGCGGGGCGGGCGCTGCTGCTGCGCGCCGATGTGCTGGTGCCCGTGCCGCTGCATTGGCGGCGGCTGCTGCGGCGCCGCTACAACCAGGCGGCGCTGCTGGCCCGCCAGCTGGCGGCGCGGGCGGACCGGCCGGTCATTCCCGATGCGCTGCGCCGGCTGCGCGCGACCCGCCCCCTGGGCGGCCTTTCGGCCGAGGAGCGGCGGGTGGCCGTCGCCGGCGCCTTCGCCGTGGCACCGCGCCATGCGCACCGCATCGCCGGCCGGCGCGTGCTGCTGATCGACGACGTGTTGACCACCGGCGCCACCGCGGATGCCTGCGCGGCCGCCCTGCTGGCCGCCGGGGCGCGGGCGGTGGATGTGCTGGCCGCGGCCCGCGTGCCCGATCCGCGGGCCGATCAGCCCTGAGCGGCCGCGCAATCCTTCCGTGGAAAGGCAGCGCCCTCGGGGATAAGCCGGAAGCACGCCGCCGGGACGTTTCCCCCTTCTGCTCTTTGGGCCGCGCGCGGGGGAGGCCTGGCCCTCGCCTCTTGGCGAGGCGAGGCGAGGCGGTCCGCCCTACCCCTGGATCCAGGGCGAGCGGCGCCAGAGCTCGGCGTAGCGGCTCTGGGTGCTGCGCATCCGCGCCTCCCACTGCGGCCCGGGTTCGTAGCTCACCTCGATGAACTGCGCCTCGAAGGTGGCGCGGGTCGCGGGGTCGGCCGCCGTCTCGGCCACCGCTTCGCGGATGCGTTCGACAATGGGCCGCGGCGTGCCGGCCGGCATGACGATGCCGCGTTCCGAATACATCTCGATATCGAGGCCCAGGGAGATCAGCGTCGGCGTCTCCGGGGCGAAGCGGCTGCGGCTGCGGCCGGCATGGCCGATGAAGCGCAGGCCCTGCGGGTTGGGCATGACCTCGCCCACGCTCATCGTGCTGACATGCACATGCCCGCCCATCAGGTTGTTCCGCTGAATCGGCGCGCCGTTGTAGTGCACCAGAGTAAAGCGCGCCCCCGTGGCCTCGCTGATCATCGCCATCAACAGGTGATCATCCGTCCCGATGCCGGAGGTGGAGACGATGATCCCCTCAGGATCGGCCAGGGCGCGGCGAATCAGGTCGGGGACGTCGCGGATCGGGCTGTCGGCCCGCACGACAAGGCCCGTGGGGTCGGTCATGATCCCGCCGATGAAGGCGAAGCTGTCCAGGTTATACTGTGCCCTCCGTTCGACCGGGATGGTGACGAAAGCCGGCATGTTGGTCAGGCCCATCACCGTCCCGTCGGGGCGGGCGCGCGCCACATAGGTCATGCCGAGCTCGCTGCCCGCGCCGGGACGATTGACCACCGTGATCGGCACGCCCAGCCGAGGTTCCAGATGCCGGGCGAACAGGCGCGCCACGATATCCGTCCCGCCGCCGGCGGCGAAGCCGACGGTGAACTCGATCGGCCGCTCCGGCCGCCAGGGCGAGGCGAAGGCAGGCGCGGCCAGCGGGGCGACCATCAGGGCGGAGAGAGCAGTGCGACGGCTGATACGGGGCATGATCTCCTCCAGCGCGATGCGGTCGATCTGCCCACACCCGCCGCGCGCGTGAAGCCCGATACAGCGCTGCGTTGCCGGAACCTGTAGGGGTTTTGACTGGCCGGAAGGTGAAACTGTAAAGCCTTGACAGCGGCGGTCAGCGGGCGCGGGCGATGCAGAAGTCAATCAGCCGGTCGAGCGCGCGCCGCTCCGCCCCGTCGGGGAAGATAGCCAGCGCCTGCCGCGCCGCCTCGCCAAAGGCGCGGGCACGTTCGATCGTATCGCGCAGCGCGCCGTGCCGCGCGATCAGGGCCTGGGCGCGGGCCAGGTCACCGGCCGATTGTTCCCGTGCCTCGATGGTGCGCTTCCAGAAGGCACGCTCCTCCTCATCGCCCCGGGCGAAGGCGAGCAGCACCGGAAGGGTGATCTTACCCTCGCGGAAGTCATCGCCCACGGTCTTGCCGAACACCGCCTGATCGGCGGCGTAGTCGAGCGCGTCATCGACCAGCTGGAACGCCACGCCGATGTTGCGCCCATAGGCATCGAGCGCCTCCTTCTGCGCCGGCGGACAGCCCGCCACCACGCCGCCAAGCCGTGCGGCAGCAGCAAAGAGGGCCGCGGTCTTGCCGTGGATGACCTCGAGATACTGCGCCTCGCT
>JANWYF010000236.1 GCA_025057055.1 Rhodovarius sp.
CGCCCAGGGGGGGCGCATCATCGCCTCTCCGCTCGCGCGGCGGATGGCGGCGCAGGCTGGGCTTGATCTCTCGCGCATTCGGGGCAGCGGGCCCCATGGGCGGATCGTCAAGGCGGATGTGGAGGCCGCCCTGGCCCGCCCGCAGCCGGCCGCCGCCCCCCCAGCCCCGCCGCCCCAGCCCGCCGCCGCGCCGCCCCCCCGGCCGGCCCCGATCACCCCGCCGCCTGCCGCCGGCGTCACCCCCGTGCCGCACAGCAGCATGCGCAAGGTCATCGCCCGGCGCCTGTCGGAGGCGAAGGCCACCATCCCGCATTTCTACGTGGCGATGGATATCGAGCTCGACGCCCTGCTCGATCTGCGCGCAAGGCTCAATGCCCGCGCGCCGAAGGAGGGGCCCGGGGCCTATCGCCTCTCGGTCAATGACCTGCTGATCAAGGCTGCGGCGGTGGCACTGCGCCGTGTTCCGGGCGTGGCCGCCTCCTGGAGCGAGGAGGCGATCCTGCGCCATGACTCGATTGACATCAGCGTGGCGGTGGCGGTGCCGGATGGGCTGATCACGCCGATCATCCGTCAGGCCGATCGGCTGGGCCTCGCCGCCATCAGCAACACCATGAAGGATCTGGCGGCGCGGGCCAGGGCCGGCAAGCTCAAGCCCGAGGAATATCAGGGCGGCTGCTTCAGCATCTCCAACCTCGGCATGTATGGGGTGCGGGATTTCGCGGCCATCATCAACCCGCCGCAGGCGGCGATCCTCGCCGTCGGCGCGGGCGAACAGCGGCCGGTGGTCAAGGACGGGCAGCTGGCCGTTGCCACTGTCATGACCTGCCGGCTCAGCGTCGACCACCGCGTGATCGACGGGGCGCTGGCCGCCGAATGGCTCGGCGAATTCAAGCGCATCGTGGAAGAACCGCTGAGCCTGCTGCTGTGACGGGCCCGCTGATCCGCCCGGCGCGGCCCCAGGATGTGGCGCTGATCATGCGCTTCATCCGGGCAGCCGCGGCCTATGAGCAGCTGAGCCACGAAGCCCGCGGCAGCGAGGAGGATCTGCGGCGGGCGCTCTTCGGCACGCCGCCGCGCGCGGGCTGCCTGATCGCCGAGGTCGAGGGCGAGGCGGCGGGCATGGCCCTCTACCGCTGGACCTTCTCGACCTTTCTCGGCAAGCCCGGCCGCTGGCTCGAGGATCTGTGGGTCGAACCGCGCTTTCGTCGCCGCGGCATCGCTCGCGCGCTGTGTGCCCGCCTCGCGCAGGAGACGCTCCAGGAGGGCGGCGCGCGGCTCGCCTGGGCGGTGCTGGACTGGAACGCACCGGCGATTGTCGCCTACGACGCGATGGGGGCAGAGAGCCTGCGGGAATGGACCATCCGGCGCCTCTCCGGCGAGGCGCTGGCAGCCCTTGCGAAGGAGGCCGCCTGATGGCCGAGAGCTTCGACCTGATCGTGGTGGGCGGCGGGCCGGGCGGCTATGTCGCCGCGATCCGCGCCGCCCAGCTCAAGATGCGTGTCGCGCTGGTGGAGCGCGAGCATCTGGGCGGCATCTGCCTCAACTGGGGCTGCATTCCGACCAAGGCGCTGCTGCGCGCGGCGGAGATCCATCACCTGCTGCACAGCCTGGATGCCTTCGGCTTTGCCGCCGATCACATCCGCTACGACTTCGGCAAGGTGATCCGCCGCTCCCGCCAGGTGGCCGGGCAGCTGTCGGCGGGCGTGAAGCATCTGCTGCGCAAGAACAAGGTGACGGTGTTCGACGGGCACGGCGCGCTCGCCGGTCCGGGCAGGCTCTCCGTCACGAAGGACGGCCGGGCGGTGGCCGAACTCGCCGCGCCGCACATCATCCTGGCCACCGGCGCGCGCGCCCGCGTGCTGCCGGGCATGGAGCCCGACGGGCAGCTGATCTGGTCCTACCGCGAGGCAATGCTGCCCCCCGCCATGCCGACATCGCTGATCGTGGTCGGATCGGGTGCGATCGGGTCCGAGTTCGCCTCCTTCTATCTCAACATGGGCGCGAAGGTGACGCTGGTCGAGGTGATGGACCGCATCCTGCCGGTCGAGGACGCCGAGATCTCGGCCTTCGTCCAGAAAGCCTTCGTCAAGCAGGGCATGGAGGTGCTGACCGGGGCCCGCGTGCAGGGCGTGCGCCGCGGTGCCGATGGCATCACCGCCGTGATCGAGGCGGGCGGCACGGTGCGGGAGATCACCGCGGAGCGGATGATCTCGGCGGTCGGGATCGTCGGCAATGTCGAGGGCATCGGCCTGGAGGGCACCGCGGTCAGGGTGGAGAAGACCCATGTCGTCACCGACGGCTTCGGCCGCACCGGGGAGGCTGGGGTCTATGCCATCGGCGATCTCGCCGGCCCGCCCTGGCTGGCGCACAAGGCGAGCCATGAGGGCATCATCTGCGTCGAGGCCATCGCCGGGCTGGAACCGCACCCCCTGGACCCCGGCCAAATCCCGGCCTGCACCTATTGCCGGCCGCAGGTCGCCTCGGTCGGGCTGAGCGAGGCCGCCGCCCGGGAGAGAGGCCACGAACTGCGGATCGGCCGCTTCCCCCTGATCGGCAACGGCAAGGCGATCGCGCTCGGAGAGGCGGAAGGCTTCGTCAAGACGGTCTTCGATGCCCGCACCGGCGAGCTGCTTGGGGCGCATATGGTGGGGCCGGAAGTGACCGAGATGATCCAAGGCTATGCCATCGCCCGCAGCCTGGAGGCGACGGAAGCCGAGCTGATCCACACCGTCTTCCCCCACCCCACGGTCAGCGAAGCGATGCACGAGTCGGTGCTCGACGCCTTCGGCCGGGTCATCCACATCTGAAACAGGCGGAGACAGGGCTGCGGTCCGGACGGGGCCGCGGTCGCGGAAGGAGCAGGGGATGGAGAGTGCGGCGAAGGGCGCAGCCCGGGGGGCGGATCTCCTCTGGGCGGCGTTGAAGGCGGCGGGGGTGTCGCGGCTGTTCAGCCTCTCCGGCAACCACATCATGGAGGTCTATGACGCCGGCTTCGAGGATGCGACCTCCGGGAAGCTGCCCATCATCCATGTCCGGCACGAGGCAGCGGCCTTGCACATGGCCGATGCCTGGGCCCGCCTGACGGGGGAGGTCGGGGTGGCGCTGGTCACCGGCGGGCAGGGCCATACCAACGCGGTGGCCGCGCTGCCCACCGCCGCGGGCGGGGAGGTGCCGGTGCTGCTGCTCTCCGGCCACGCGCCGGTGAGCGAGCTCGGCCTCGGCGCCTTCCAGGAGACGCCGCAGGTGGAGACCGCCGCCCCGCTCTGCAAGGCGGCCTGGATGGTCACGCGGGTCGAGGAGATCCCGCAGGCGGTCGCCCGCGCCGTGGCGATCGCCCAGGAAGGGCGGCCGGGCCCCGTGCATCTCTCCCTGCCCACCGATGTGCTGGAGGGTCGCGGGAGCGCCGAGATCATCCCCCCCGCCCCCCGCGCCATGCCCCTCTCGCCCGAGGCGGCGGATGCGATCGCCGGCCTGCTCGGGCGGGCGGAACGGCCGCTGCTCGTCGCCTCGGGCACGCTCAACACGCCGGCTGGGCGGGCGGCGCTGGCCGGGCTCGAGGCGGCGCTTGGCCTGCCGGTGCTGGTGATGGAAAGCCCGCGCGGCCTCAAGGACCCCACCCTGCGAGCGGCCGGCCAGCTGTTTGGCGAGGCCGACCTCGTGCTGCTGCTCGGCAAGCCGCTGGACTTCACCCTGGGTTTCGGGCGCTGCCCGCCCTTCTCCGCCGCGGCGCGCTGGGCGGTGGTCGAGCCCGATCCCCGGCTGATCGACCGCGCGCAGCGTCTGGTCGGGGAGCGGCTGGCGCTGGCCGTCCAGGCCGCGGCCCTGCCGGCGGTGCAGACGCTGAGCCGCCGGGTCCGGCCCGCCCGCCCGGCTTGGGCCGACCAGCTGCGCCGGGCCGCCGATTTCCTGCCTGCCGGCTGGGCCGATCTGCCAGAGGCGGGCACGCCGCATCCCGTCCCCATCGCGCGGCGCATCGCCGCCTGCCTGCGCCCGGGCGATGTGCTGATCAATGATGGGGGAGAGTTCGGGCAATGGATGCTCGCCCTGCTCCGCCCCCCGCCCGGGGGCCTGCGCATCTGCAACGGGGTGGCGGGGGCGATCGGCGCCTCCATCCCCTTCGCCATCGCCGCCCGCGCCGCCCGGCCGGACAATCGGGTGGTGGCGGTGATGGGCGATGGCAGCTTCGGCTTTCACATGGCCGAGTTCGAGACCGCGGTCCGCCACGGGCTGCCCTTCGTCGCGATCATCGGCAATGACGGGGCCTGGAACGCGGAACACCAAATCCAGCTGCGCGCCTATGGGGCGAATCGGGCCCATGGCTGCGCCATGCTGCCCGGCACCCGCTATGACCTGGCCGTCCGGGCCCTGGGCGGCCATGGCGAGGTGGTGGATCGGCTCGAGGATTTCGCCCCGGCGCTGGAACGTGCCTTGGCCAGCCGGCTGCCGGCCTGCGTCAATGTCGTGATGCCTGGGGAGCCGGCGCCGCAGATCCGCCTGCATTGAGCCGGGAGGCCGAGGACGGGCAGGCAGGGCGGGAGCGGCCGGTGCTCCCCGCATAAACCCGGGCAGCGGGACCCGGCCGGTGGTTCCGCGGCCTGGCCAGCGCCTCTCGGCCCTCGGCGTTGGCCGGCCTGCCCGGGGGCCGGGGCGCCGCCCGGCCAGACCGGCCCTCCGCCTGGCCGCAGGCGCCCCGATCGGGGCCATCCGCCTGTGGAAAAGGTGACGAGTCGTGGAGAACGGGGGTAGGCTCAAGGGCCCTGCTTCCCCACCCCCTGCCGGTCGGCGAGGATGGAGGCCTCGCCCTGTCTTGCCGAGTGCGGCGGCCATGCCACACTAGAACAGGGCAGGAACATCTGCGGTTTTCCACAGCTTGGGCGCGATGGCGCGGCTGGCAAGGGGCGGCAACTGCATATGGTGGTTCTCTTATCGCCGCCTCACTACATCTTGTGGCACAGCCGGCGGCTGGGCATGATTCGATCCGACGTCGCGCCGCTGGGCGCGCAGAGGGGGATGAGACGGTGTTCGACGCGATCCAGCTCCAGGGCCATCATCCGGTGCAGATTGACCGGTCGCGCGATGCGCTGCTGACCGAGTTCGGCAAGGCCACTCTCGCCGATCGCTATCTGCTGCCCGGGGAGAGCTATCAGGATCTGTTCGCGCGCGTCGCCTCGGCCTTCGGCGACGATGCGGCGCATGCCCAGCGTATTTACGACTACATCAGCCGGCTGTGGTTCATGCCGGCCACGCCGATCCTCTCCAACGGCGGCACCACGCGCGGCCTGCCCATCTCCTGCTTCCTCAACGAGGCGCAGGACAGCCTCGAATCCATCGTCGCGCTGTGGAACGAGAATGTCTGGCTTGCCTCCAAGGGGGGTGGCATCGGCTCCTACTGGGGCAATCTCCGCTCGCTCGGCGAGAAGGTGGGGCAGAACGGCAAGACCTCGGGCATCATCCCCTTCATCCGGGTGATGGACAGCCTGACGCTCGCCATCAGCCAGGGCTCCCTGCGGCGCGGCTCGGCCGCCGTCTATCTGCCGGTCCACCACCCCGAGATCGAGGAGTTCATCGAGATCCGCCGCCCGACGGGGGGTGATCCCAACCGCAAGGCGCTCAACCTGCATCACGGCGTCTTGGTCTCCGACGCCTTCATGCGCGCGGTGGAGGCCGATGAGGCCTGGCCGCTGATCAGCCCCAAGGATGGGGCGGTGGTGAAGACCGTCTCGGCGCGCTCGATCTGGATCCGCATTCTGACGGCGCGGATCGAGACCGGCGAGCCCTACATCATCTTCTCCGACGCGGTGAACCGGGCCCGTCCTGAACACCACAAGCTCGCCGGGCTTGAGGTGAAGACCTCCAACCTCTGCTCCGAGATCACGCTGCCCACCGGGCCTGATCACCTGGGGCAGGAGCGCACGGCGGTCTGCTGCCTCTCCTCCCTCAACCTCGAGAAATGGTTCGAGTGGAAGGACGATCCGCGCTTCATCCCGGATGTGATGCGCTTCCTCGACAATGTGCTGCAGAACTTCATCGACACCGCGCCCGATACCATGGCCAAGGCGCGCTACTCGGCGATGCGGGAGCGTTCCGTTGGCCTCGGCGTGATGGGGTTTCACAGCTTCCTGCAGTCGCTCAACGTCCCCTTCGAGAGCGTGGTGGCCAAGACCTGGAACAAGCGGATGTTCCGCCACATCCGGGAACAGGCCGATCTGGCCTCTCGCCAGCTGGCCGAGGAGCGGGGCCCCTGCCCCGATGCCGCCGAATACGGCTTCATGGAGCGCTTCTCGCACAAGATCGCGATCGCGCCCACGGCGAGCATCAGCATCATCTGCGGCGGCGCGAGCCCGGGGATCGAGCCGATTGCGGCTAATGTCTACAACCACAAGACGCTCTCGGGCAGCTTCATCGTCCGCAACCCCTATCTGCAGAAGGTGCTCGCGAAATACGGCCGGGACGATCCGGAGACCTGGACCAGCATCACCGTCAACCAGGGCAGCGTGCAGCACCTCGAGTTCCTGACCGAACAGGAGCGCGCCACCTTCAAGACGGCTTTCGAGATCGACCAGCGCTGGGTGATCGAGCATGCGGCCGACCGCACGCCCTTTATCTGCCAGAGCCAGTCGGTGAACCTGTTCCTGCCGGCCAATGTGCACAAGCGGGACCTGCACCAGATCCACATGATGGCCTGGAAGCGCGGGCTGAAGAGCCTCTATTACTGCCGCAGCCTGTCGATCCAGCGGGCGGATGCGATCAGCGAGAAGGCGGTGGCCCTGCCCGCCACTCCAGCCCCCGCCCAGCCGGCCGGGGCGACCACCAACTACGAGGAGTGCCTGGCCTGCCAATAGGGCGCGGGGCCGGGCGATTCCGGCTGGCCCGGGCGGGGCCGGCGGGTTACGGTTCCTCCATGCTGCGGGCACTCCCGGCCCGGAGAAGGAGGAGAGGACGTCCATGATCACCCGCCGCCTGCTCGCCGCAGGGTTTGCCGGCCTTGCCTTCGCCCCGGCGGGGCGGGCCCAGACCGCTTGGCCCACCCGGCCGGTGCGCGTGCTGGTCGGCTTTCCTGCCGGTGGGCCGACCGACCTGGTCGCCCGGCTGCTGCAGGAGCCGCTGCAGCGGCTGTGGAACCAGCCCGTGGTGGTCGAAAACCGCCCCGGGGCCAGCCAGATCATCGCCACCGAAGCGGTGGCCCGCGCTGCGCCCGACGGCTACACGCTGCTGCTCGGGGCCAGCATTCACGCCACCAACGCCGCCACCCACGCCCGGCTGCCTTACGACACGATCGAGGATTTCACCTTCATCGCGGTGCTCTACGGCTCACCCACGGTGCTGCTGGTGCCGCAGGAGTCGCCGCTGCGCACGCTTGAGGACCTGATCGCCGCCGCGCGGAGGAACCCGGGGATGAGTTTCGCGACCTCGGGCAACAGCACCTCTGGGCATTTCGCTACCGAAATGTTCGCCCGGGCTTTGCAGCTCGAGGTCACCCATGTGCCCTTCCGCGGGGCAGCCCCGGCGCTGCAGGAGGTCGTCTCGGGCCGCATTGCCGCGACCTTCAGCACGCTCTCGGGCGCCATGGGGCTGGTGCAGCAGGGGCGGCTGCGCGCCCTCGCGGTGGCCGATGCGCAGCGCAGCCCTGCCCTGCCCGGCGTGCCCACCCTGGCCGAGCGCGGGATACACATCCCGAACACCAGCCCCTGGTACAGCTTCATGGGTCCGCGCGGGATGCCGCGGGAGGTGGTGGAGCGGATCGCCCGCGACAGCCTGATGTTGATGCGCTCGCCTGCGATCGTGGAGCGGATCGAGGCGACCGGCGGCACCGTCATCGCCGAGGGGCCGGAGGAGTTCGCGCTGCGCATCCGGCGAGAGGTGGAGGAGGCGCGGCAGATGGCCCGTCTGATCGGGCTGGCCCCGGCCGGCTAGACAGAGAGGTGAGCGGCCGGCCGGTCCGGGCAAGAGGGCACAGGCCGGCGCGGGCCTGAGCTCCTGCGGATTCCCGCCACCCACAAGATATGGGGTTGCCCTATGGGAAAACGCCCCCACATCTGGTAGAAGGAAAGCCGAGCTGGAAGGGAGAGCGAGCATGGCCGATGGGATTGCCACCGACGAGGCGCCGGCGCGCATGGATCTGCTGACCGCCAATCCGGTCTACAAGCCCTTCCGCTACCCTTGGGCCTATGAGGCCTGGCTGCAGCAGCAGCGGATCCACTGGCTGCCGGAGGAGGTGCCGCTCGCCGACGATGTCAAGGACTGGCAGAAGAACCTGACCCCGGCCGAGCGCAACCTGCTGACCCAGATCTTCCGCTTCTTCACCCAGGCGGATGTCGAGGTCAACAACTGCTACATGAAGCACTATTCCCAGGTCTTCAAGCCGACGGAAGTGCTCATGATGCTCAGCGCCTTCTCGAACATCGAGACGGTGCACATCGCCGCCTATTCGCACCTTCTCGATACGATCGGGATGCCCGAGATCGAGTACCAGGCATTCCTGAAATACAAGGAGATGAAGGACAAGTACGACTACATGCAGTCCTTCACCGTCTCCAACAAGACCGAGATCGCCAAGACGCTCGCCGCCTTCGGCGCCTTCACCGAAGGGCTGCAGCTGTTCGCCTCCTTCGCGATCCTGCTGAACTTTCCCCGCTTCAACAAGATGAAAGGCATGGGGCAGATCGTCTCCTGGTCGGTGCGCGACGAGACGCTGCACTGCCTCTCCATCATCCGCCTCTTCCGCACCTTTATCCAGGAAAATCCGGAGATCTGGACCGAGGAGCTGCGGCGCGACATCTACCTCATCTGCGCCACCATCGTGGAGCATGAGGACGCCTTCATCGACCTCGCCTTCGAACTCGGCGGGGTGGAGGGGCTCGAGGCGCAGGACGTCAAGCGCTACATCCGCTTCATCGCGGACCGCCGCCTGACCCAGCTCGGGCTCGAGCCGATGTATCACATCGAGAAGAACCCCCTGCCCTGGCTCGATGAGATGCTCAATGCCATCGAGCACACGAATTTCTTCGAGAACCGGGCGACCGAATATTCGAAGGCCTCGACCACCGGCACCTGGGAGGAGGCCTTCGCCGATGCTGCCTTCTCCACGCCTCAGCCGAGCGGGGAGGTGATCGCGCTCCGCCACTGATCGGGGCGAGGGGTGCGGCGGCGGCCGAAAGCGGCTAAGCCGCCGCCATGCTCAAGGCAATCCGCTACACCGTCTTCGCCCTGCTGCTGCTGCTCGCGGGCCTCTGGTCCTGGGCGTGGCTGGCCCGCGGCCCGGGCCAAAGCCTCGGTGAATCCTTCGCCGACCGGCTTGCCCTTCTGTTCGGGCGGCAGCTTTCCGCCCCGTCGGCCGGCGGTGGGCTCCAGCTGCCCGCCGGTCTCACACTGGGCGGACCTTTCAGCCTGATCCGCCACGACGGCCAGCCGGTGACCGAACGGGACTACGCCGGGCGCTGGCTGCTCATCTATTTCGGCTTCACCTATTGCCCCGATGTCTGCCCGACCGAACTCGGCCGCATCGCCGATGTGCTGGACGAGCTCGGCCCGCTCGGCGAGCAGGTGACGCCGCTGCTCATCACCATCGACCCCCAGCGCGACACGCCGGCGGCTCTGGCCGATTACGTCTCGCGCTTTCACCCCCGCATGCAGGGACTGACCGGCAGCCCTGCCCAGATCGCGGAGGTCGCGCGGCGCTATCGGGTCTATTACGCCCGCGTCCAGCACCCGGACATGACCGACTACACGATGGACCATTCGGCCTTCGTGTATCTGGTCGGGCCGGATGCGCGGGTACGTCTGCTGTTCCGGCCAGAGACCCCGGTGGAGGAGATGGCGCGCGCCATCCGCCAGCAGCTGCGCGTTGTCACTTCGCCGTGAGCGTGTCAATCTGCATGCAACAGGGCGTGGATTCCTTCAGGAGGTCACTCACATCCCCGGCGCGCCGCGCCGCGATCGACAGGTTATGCTATGACATCTGACGCCTTCGAGGACACCACCGACAAGCCGAACGGCCGCGCCGCGCCGCAGCGCTACAGCCGACGGCTGTCCGACAAGATCCTCATCGCCTTCCACCAAGCCTGCGACCAGGGCGACTATGAGGTCGCCCAGCAGCTGCTGCGCACGCTCGAATTGCTGCTCACCCGCCGCCCGGCCGATCCCGAGGCCAACCGACGCAAGAATATCGAAAGCCTGGTCGCCGCCCATGAGCGGCTGTGGCACTTGCGCCACCCGGAGTGACCGCAGGCCGCCCAAACCGGCCGTCAGCTCGGCAGACCGCGCCCCTCCGGCCCATCGCCATGGGCGCCCATCCTGACCAGCGTCGCCAGCAGCCCGGCCCGTGCGGCCGGATCGGGCGCCTCGAGGAGTGCCTGCTTCTCGGCCACCGAGAAGGGGCAGACCATGGCCAGCGTGTTGACGAGCAGCGCCTCGGGCGTCTTCTCGATCGCCTCCCAGTTCACCTCGATGCCGTGGCTGCGGAAATAGGGGCGCAGGATCTCGATGAGCTGCGGACGGGGGATGCTATCGCCGGTCGGCAGCGGCAGCAGATCGGCACGGTAGGGGGAGTAATCGACCCGCATGCGGCGATAGCCGCGGCGCATCGGCAGCTCCTCCCGCACACGGTAGCGCAAGAGGCCGGTGAGCGTGATCAGGTAGCGCCCGTCCTCGGTCTCGGAGAAGGAGGAGATCCGGCCGAGACAGCCGACCGAATAGACCGCGGTGCCGCGCTCATCCCGCGGGCGGCTGGGATCGCCCTGCAACATGCCGAACATGCGGCCGGCGGCCAGCGCATCCTCGACCATCGCAAGGTAGCGCGGCTCGAAGATGTTGAGCGGCAGACGGCCATGCGGCAGCAGCAGGGCGCCGGCCAGCGGGAAGACCGGAATCTCTTCCGGGAGATCCTCAAAGGCAGGGGTGAAGGGCGCCGCGGTCACTATTTGAAGAGAATCGCCGACAAGGCGCGGCGAGCCTTCACCGTCACCGGGTCCATGAAGCCCCAGGCCTCGAAGAACTTGAGCAGCTGCTTGCGCGCCGCCTCCTCGTTCCAGTGCCGGTCCCGGCGCATCGATTCGAGCAGCACCTCCGCCGCCTCCATCCGCCGGTCCATGGCGTTGAGCGCGACCGCGAGTTCGATCCGCGCCTCGTGATCGTCGGGATTGGCGGCGATCCGGGCTTGGAGCTCGGCCAGCTTGCCCGCCGCCTCGCGCCCCGCGATGGCCAGCTCGATCTGGGAGCGGACGGCGGCGATCTCGGCATGGCCGGCGATCTTGGCCGGGGCATTGGCGATCAGCTGGCGTGCCTGCTCCTCCTGCCCCAGCGCGAGGAAGCAGCGCGCCAGGCCGGCCAGAGCCTCGGCATTCTCGGGCTCCTGCTGGGAGAGGGCGGCGAAGAGCTCCAGCGCCTCGGCCGCGCGCCCCTGTTCGAGCAGCGCCTTGCCTTCGGCCAGCAGGTCGGCCGCCGGCATCTGACCGCCCGCGAGCTTGACCAGCCCCTCGACGAAGCGCCGCACCTCGCTCTCCGGCAAGGCACCCTGGAAGAGATCGGCGATCTGCCCCTGCCAGAAGGCCGCCACGGTGGGCACCGACTGCAGCGGCAGGCCGAGCTGCATCAGCTGCTGCACCAGGCCGCGGTTGCGGTCGATGTCGATCTTGACCAGCCGCACCCGCCCGCCGGCCGCGCGCACCACCTTCTCGAGCACCGGCGTGAGCTGCTTGCAGGGCCCGCACCAGCTGGCCCAGAAATCGACCAGCACCGGCACCTGGCGCGAGGCATGGATCACATCCTGCACGAAGGTCTTCTGATCCCCCTCGATGACGGGATCGGGGTGCGGCGCGTCGGAGAGGACGTTCATCGGTCTTATCCCTGGCGTCTCCGCTAGATGTGTCGGAACCGTAGCCTTGGCAACCCGCGGGCCTCCTCGTCTCGGTCGCGCAACCTTGCCTGTCCCGGCCAGGTTTTGCTATCCAGGGTTGTAAAACCAGTCCGGGATAAACCATGGCTCAGATCGCCCCCCGCGGCCTGCAACCGCGTGCCACGGTCCCGCACGTCATGACCGTCTTCGGCACGCGGCCCGAGGCCATCAAGATGCTGCCCGTGGTGCGCGCCGTGCGCGAACAGGGCATGCGGCATACGCTGCTCTGCACCGGCCAGCACCGGGACTTGGCGGCGCAGGTCTTCGCCGCCTTCGGCGAGAGGCCGGACATCGATCTCGATCTGATGCGCCCGGGCCAGACCCCGAACAGCGTCCTGGCGGCGATCCTGACCCATCTGCCCCCCCATCTCGAGGCGCTCGCCCCCGACATCGTGCTGGTCCATGGGGATACGACGACGGCGCTCGGCGCCGCCCTCGCTGCCTTCCATGCCGGCATTCCAGTCGGCCATGTCGAGGCCGGGCTGCGGTCCTACGATCTCTCGGGGCCCTTCCCGGAGGAGATGAACCGCGTCGCCGTCGATGCCCTGGCCGCCCTGCGTTTTGCACCGAACGAAGAGTCAGCGGCCAATCTGGCGCGCGAATATTCCGCCGGACAGCGCTGCATTGTCACCGGCAATACCGGCATCGATGCGCTGCTGCATGTCGCCTCCACCCTCCCCCCGCCCGCCCCCACCAACCGGCCGCTCATCCTGGTCACCGCCCACCGGCGTGAGAGCCTGGGCCAGGGCTTCGCCAACATCGCCGAGGGCCTTGCCCGCATCGCCGCCCGCGGCGATGCCGAACTCGTCCTGCCGCTGCATCCCAACCCGGCGGTGCGCGAGGCGCTGATCGCGCGCCTGGCCGGCCTGCCCAACATCCGCCTGACCGAACCGCTCGACTATCCGGCGATGGTCGCGCTGCTGCGTCAGGCCCATCACGTCATCACCGACTCGGGTGGGCTGCAGGAGGAAGCCCCCGCCCTCGGCAAGCCGGTGCTGATCCTGCGCGAGGTGACGGAACGGCCCGAGGCGGTGGCGGCCGGCGTGGCCCGCATCGTCGGCACCGACCCCGAACGCATCGCGGCCGAATCCTCGCTGCTGCTCGATGATCCGGCGGAATATGCCGCCCGCGCCCGCCCCGTCTTCCCCTATGGCGATGGGCAGGCCGCCCGGCGCATCGCCGCCGCGGTGGCGGAATACCTGTCGTGAGCCGGGTCTCGGTCATCGGGCTCGGCTATGTCGGGCTGCCGGTGGCCGCGCTGCTCGCCGCCGCCGGCCATCGCGTGCTGGGCTGCGACATCAACCCCGCGGTGGTCGAGGCGGTCCAGGCCGGCCGGTCGCATTTCCAGGAACCGGATCTCGAGATGCTGCTCCAGGCGGCGGTGGGCAGCGGGCGCCTGACCGCCGCCCTGACCCCGCAGCCGGCGGATTATCACCTGCTCTGCGTGCCGACGCCGATCACCGCGGATCACCGGCCTGACCTCTCGCACCTTGCCGCTGCCACCCGCGCCTTGGCGCCGGTGCTGACGCCGGGCTGCTGCGTGATCCTGGAATCGACCTGCCCGGTCGGCGCGACCGAGCGTCTGGCTGCGGAGCTCGCCGCGCTGCGCCCGGATCTGCGCCTGCCCGTCCTGGGGCGCGAGGAGCCGGTCGATGTGCACATCGCCCATTGCCCGGAGCGTGTCCTGCCCGGGCGGACGGTGCAGGAGCTCATCGGCAATGAGCGGGTCATCGGCGGCATGACCGCCGCCTGCGCCCGCCTGGCAGACCAGCTCTATGCCAGCTTCGCCACCGGCGCGCGGCACCTGACCGACTGCCGCACGGCCGAGTTTGTCAAACTCGCCGAAAACGCCTTCCGCGACGTCAACATCGCCTTCGCCAACGAGCTGTCGCTCCTCGCGGAGCGGCTGGGGCTCGATGTCTGGCGGGCGATCGCGCTGGCCAACCGGCACCCGCGCGTGGCCATCCTGCGCCCCGGGGCCGGGGTGGGCGGGCACTGCATCGCGGTCGATCCCTGGTTCCTGGCCGATGCGGCGCCCGATGCGGCCCCCCTGATCCGCACCGCCCGGGCGGTGAATGATGCCAAGCCGCGCCGCGTGGCAGCCCAGCTCTCCGCCCTGGCTGCAGCCGCGCCGGATCGGCCGATCGCCCTGCTCGGGCTGACCTACAAGCCCGATGTCGATGATCTGCGCGAAAGCCCGGCTCTCTTGATCGCCGAACTCCTCGCCGCCGAGGGGCGGGAGCTGCTGATCGCCGAACCCCATCTGCCGCAGCTGCCGCCCGCCTTGCGCCATTGCCGCCACCTGCCGGCCGAGGCTGCGCTGCAGGCGGCCGGCACGGTCGGCGTGCTGGTCGCCCACAGCGCCTTCCGCAGCCTGCCGCGCAGCGCCTTCGCCGGGCGTGGCGTGGTCGATGCGGCAGGGCTGCTCGCGGCCTGAGCCGGCGGGCCGCGGCGCGGCCGCATGCGCCCTCCGGCCGGCGCGGCCTCAAAACAGCGGCGCCTCGTGCAGCAGCGCCACCTCCCCCTCCTGACCGGGCAGATGGGGAAAACGGGCCAGCACCAGCGGGTCATGGCCGGGGATGACGGCATGCTCCAGCCCGCCTGCGAGTTCGCGCACGATCCGCCAGCCCTGCACCATCTCGCCCAGGTCGAAGATGATCGGGAAGGGGTTCTCCCGCTCGACATTGGCCCAGAAATGCAGCGCATCTGAGGCGATGACGATCGGCCCGCGCGCGGTCATCACGCGCACCACCTGCAGCCCGTCCGAATGCCCGCCCACCCGATGCAGGGACAGGCCCGGGGCGATCTCGGCACTGCCGGTGTGCACCACCACCCGGTCGGCATAGAGGGCGCGGATCATCGCCACCACATGCTCGCACTCGAAGGGAAAGCGAATGGCCCGGCTGCACATGTGCCGCCCCGTGGCGAAATGCAGCTCGCGCTCCTGGATGTGGAAGCGGGCGGCAGGAAACTGATCCAGGCTGCCGACATGGTCCCAGTGCAGGTGGCTGATCACCACATCCGCAATCCGCGCCGCATCGCTGCCGATTGCGGCCAGCGCCTGATCCACGCGCCGCCCGAGTGGCCGGCCACGGCGTTCGGCGGTGGCGAGGTCATAGCCGGTATCCACCAGCACCTCCTGGCCATTCTCCGCACGCAGCAGCCAGACGTAGAAATCGAGCGGCATCGCCTCATGCGGGTCGGCCACCGGATAGACATGGCATTCCCGCCGCAGCCGATCATGCCGGGCGTAGCGGATGGCGAAAGCCTGCCAGATCATGGGCGCCTGTCCTCTCCTGGTGTCTCTTCCCTGCCGGCTGCGTCATTGCGGGCGGTGATGGCGGCCATCACCCGGCCGGGATCGCAAGCCCGGCCAGCCCCCGCTACTGCGCCTCGGCAGAAGGTGTTGTCGGGAGCATCTGATCATGACCCGCATCGCGATCGTCTATCACTCCGGCTATGGCCATACCGCCCGCATGGCCCGCTCGGTGGCCGAGGGGGCGGGGGCCGGGGCGCAGCTGCTCGCCATCTCGGCCGAGGGGGAGCTTCCGGCCGATGCGTGGGCTGAACTCGATGAGGCGGCGGCCATCATCTTCGGCTGCCCCACCACGATGGGCGGCCCCAGCTGGCAGTTCAAGCGCTTTGCCGATGCCTCCTCCAAGGTCTGGGCGGCCGGGCGGTGGAAGGACAAGCTGGCGGCGGGCTTCACCAACTCGGCCAGCATCAACGGCGACAAGGCGAGCACCATCGCCTATCTCATCACGCTCGCCATGCAGCATGGCATGCTGTGGGTGGGCACCGGGCTGATGCCCGCCAACACCAAGGCCGCGCAGCGCAACGACGTCAACTGGCTGGCCGGCTTTGCCGGGGCGCTCGCACAATCCCCGGCCGATGCCGCGCCGGAGGAGATGTTCCCCGGCGATCTCGAAACGGCGCGGCTGTTCGGCGCGCGCGTGGCCGAGCAGGCGCGGCGCCTGACGCGCGCCTGATCGGCGGGGGGGGGCGCCGGCGGGGGCAGCCCTCGGCACCACCCTTGCCG
>JANWYF010000242.1 GCA_025057055.1 Rhodovarius sp.
CCCTGCTGCCGGGCGGCCGATCGCCCTGGGCCGCGGATCGCGCCTCGGGGCGTTGGCTGGCACGACGTTGCCCGGTCCGGGCAGTCAGCCGGCCGCAGCGACCGCGCGCTTGGCCATCACTGTCACCAGATGCGCGCGGTATTCGGCACTGCCGTGGATGTCGCTGTTGAGCCCTTCCGGGCTTTGCTTGATGCCGGCCACAGCCTCGGGCGACCAGTGGGCGGCCAGGGCCTCTTCCATCTCCTTCTGCCGGAAGACGCAGGGGCCGGCGCCGTTGATCGCGACCCTGACCCCCATCGGTCCCTTCGAGACGAAGGCGCCGGCCATCACATAGCGGCTGGCCGGGTTCTTCATCTTGGCATAGCCCGCCTTCTCCGGGATCGGGAACTCGACCGCCACCACCAACTCGTCGGGCTCGAGCGCGGTGGTGAACATCCCGAGGAAGAACTCGTCGGCCGGGATGCGCCGCCTGCTGGTCTGGATCGTGGCGCCGAGGCCGAGCACGGCGGCCGGGTAATCCGCCGCCGGGTCGTTGTTGGCCAGGCTGCCGCCGATGGTGCCGCGGTTGCGCACCTGCACATCGCCGATATGGCCGGCGAGATAGGCGAGGGCGGGGATCGCTTCCTTGACCAGCGCATGGCCAGCCACCTCGGCATGGCGCGACAGCGCACCGATGACGATCGCATTGCCTTCGCGCCGAATGCCGCGCAGCTCCGCCAGGCCGGTCAGATCGACCAGCATCGATGGCTTGTTGAGCCGATGCTTGAGGGCAGGCAGCAGCGTATGCCCGCCCGAGATCGCCTTGGCGTCCGGGTCCGAGGCGAGAAGCTGCACCGCCTCGGCCAGCGTCGCAGGCTTGCGGTAGGCGAAATCATACATGTGTGGCGAACTCCTTGCATCTTCTGGGCGCCTGGCTGCGCCACGCACTCGCAGCGCGGCCGTGGCGGCGGCTAGGCGGCGGCAGCTTGGGTCTTGGCATGGATGATGCTCCAGATCCGGGCCGGTGTGGCCGGCATGTCGATATGCCGCACGCCATAGTCGCGCAGCGCATCGACCACCGCATTGATCACCGCAGGGGGGCTGCCGATCGCGCCCACCTCTCCGCACCCCTTCACCCCGAGCGGGTTATGGGTGCAGAGGGTGGTGTGGGTGGCCACGCTCACCGGCGCCAGATCATCGGCGCGCGGCAGGCAATAGTCCATCAGCGAGCCGGAGAGGAGCTGCCCATCGGCGGAATAGCGGCAGACCTCGAGCAGCGCCTGCCCCACGCCCTGCGCGACACCGCCTTGCACCTGCCCGGCCACGATCATCGGGTTGATGACCCGCCCGACATCATCGACCGCGGTGAAGTTGACCAGCTCCACCTGGCCGGTCTCCGGGTCGATCTCGACCTCGGCGATGTGGCAGCCGGCGGGGAAGGTGAAGTTCTTGGGATCGTAGAAGGCAGTCTCCTCGAGCCCGGGCTCGAGCTCCTCGATCGGATAGTTGTGCGGCACATAGGCGGCGAGCGCGATCTCCGCCAGGCTCTTCTGCCTATCGGTACCCGCCACCTTGAAGCTGCCTGCGCGCGGGTCGAACTCGACGTCCGTGACGTCGGCCTCCAGCAGATGGGCGGCGATGCGCTTGGCCTTAGCGATGATCTTGTCCATCGCCTTGACCAGCGCGCTGCCCCCAACCGGCAAGGAGCGGCTGCCATAGGTTCCCATGCCGAAGGGGATCTTGGCCGTATCGCCGTGCACCACCTCGATCTTGTCCAAGGGCACGCCGAGGTGATCGGCCACGATCTGGGCGAAGGTCGTCTCATGCCCCTGGCCGTGGCTGTGGGCACCGGTGAGGACGGTGACCGAACCGGTCGGGTGGATGCGGATCGTCCCCACCTCGTAGAGCCCGGCGCGCGCACCGAGGCTGCCGACAACGGCAGAGGGCGCGATGCCGCAGGCTTCGATGTAGGTGGACAGCCCGATGCCGCGCAGCTTGCCGCGGCGTGCTGCCTCCGCCCGCCGCGCCTCGAAGCCGGCCCAATCCGCCGCGGCCAGCGCTTGGTCCAGGGTCGCGGCATAATCGCCGCTGTCGTACTGCAGGGCGACCGGCGTCTGGTAGGGGAACTGGTCCGGCCGGATGAAGTTGCGCCGGCGCAGCTCCACACGGTCGATCCCCATCTCCTGCGCCGCCACATCGACCAGCCGTTCGAGCAGGAAGGTCGCCTCCGGCCGGCCGGCGCCGCGATAGGCATCAACCGGCACCGTGTTGGTGAAGACGGCCTTGACCTCGGCGTAGATGGCGGGCGTGGTGTAGACGCCGGCAAGCAGCGTCGCGTAGAGGTAGGTCGGCACCGAGGGCGCGAAGGTCGAGAGATAGGCGCCCATATTGGCGAGCGTCTTGACGCGCAGCGCAAGGAAGCGCCCATCGGCATCAAGGGCGAGTTCGGCCGCCGTCACGTGATCGCGCCCATGCGCGTCGGTCATGAAGCTCTCGCTGCGCTCGGCCGTCCACTTGACCGGGCGCCCGACCTTGCCGGCGGCCCAGGTGACCGCGGCCTCCTCGATGTAGTGGAAGATCTTGGAGCCGAAACCGCCGCCCACATCCGGGGCGACCACACGCAGCTTGTGTTCCGGGATGCGCAGGACGAAGGCGCCCATCAGCAGCCGGATCACATGCGGGTTCTGGCTGGTGGTGTAGAGCGTGTATTCACCCGTGGCAGGGTCGTATTCCCCGATCGCGGCGCGGGGTTCCATCGCGTTGGGGATCAGCCGGTTGTTGGTCAGCTCCAGCCTCACCACGCGATGGGCGCGGGCGAAGGCGGCATCGACCGCCGCGGCATCGCCCAGGTGCCAGTCGTAGCAGAGATTGCCCGGCGCCTCCTCGTGCAGCTGCGGGGCCCCGGGGGCAAGGGCTGCCCGCATGTCGGTCACCGCCGGCAGCACCTCATAGTCGACGGACAGCGCCTCGGCCGCATCACGCGCCTGCTGGCGCGTCTCGGCGATCACCATCGCCACCGCATCGCCGACATAGCGGACCTTGCCGACCGCCAGCACCGGATGCGGCGGCTCCTTCATCGGAGAGCCGTCCTTGTTGTGGATCTGCCAGCCGCAGGGCACGCCGCCCAGGCCATCGGCGGCATAATCGGCCCCCGTCAGCACGGCGAGCACGCCCGGCATCGCTGCTGCGGCGCGGGTGTCGATGGCGCGGATGCGGGCATGGGCGTGGGGGCTGCGCAGGAACCAGGCATGGACCTGGCCGGGGCGCGAGATGTCGTCGGTATAGCGGCCGCGGCCGGAGAGGAAACGGAGGTCTTCCTTGCGTCTGACGGCAGCGCCGATGCCCTCGAAGGGCGCCATCACGTTCATGGTCGTTGCCTCCCTGCTGCGGCGCCGCGCCGCTAATCGGCGGCGGGGGCCAGCGTGGCGCGCCTGCCGTGCATCACCTCCTGCGCGGCGGCGATCGCCTTGACGATGTTGTGATAGCCGGTGCAGCGGCAGAGATTGCCCTCGAGACCCTCGCGGATCTCGCGCTCCGTCAGGCCTTGCGGGTTCTTCTGCACGAGGTCGATCGCGCTCATCACCATGCCCGGCGTGCAGAAGCCGCACTGCAGGGCGTGGTATTCCCGGAACGCCTCCTGCATCGGGTGCAGCGTGCCGTCCGGTGCCGCCAGACCCTCAATGGTGGTGATGTTCGCCCCCTCGCACATCACCGCAAGGGTGGTGCAGGACTTGACGCTGTCCCCGTCGATATGGACCACGCAGGCGCCACATTGGCTGGTGTCGCAGCCGACATGGGTGCCGGTCAGGCGCAGCTTCTCGCGCAGCAGTTCGACCAGGAGGGTCCGGCCCTCCACCTCCACCGTATGCTGCTTGCCGTTCACCGTGAGCGTGACCTGCGGCATGCTGGTGCCTCTCCCCGTCCTGGCTCCTGTTGTTGTGGAACCTCGCCAAAGCGCGGGGCCGCGTCAAGCACGCGCTCACGAGGCGAAGCCGAGGCCAGGCCGTGCCAGCCCGCGGCGGATGAGCGGGCAGCTGCGGCGCAGCACGCTGCCTGGCCCCTCTCCTCAGCCCGGCCGATCCGTCCGGCCCGTCCGGACCGGCCCCGGGCATCTGCGCCGCGCCCCCGGGATGCGGCAGGGCCTCTCAGGCCGGCGCCCCGGCGCGGAAGGCCGTGGGCGGGCGGTGGTTGAGCAGCGGATTCTCCGCCGGGGGCAGATCATGCAGGTGGCAGGCGGCCAGATGCCCCGAGGCATCGGGGCGGAGTTCCGGCTCCTCCCTCCGGCAACGCTCCATCGCGTAGGGGCAGCGGGTGTGGAAGCGGCAGCCGGGCGGCGGGCGGATCGGGGAGGGGACATCGCCCTTGAGGATGATGCGCTCCCGCTTCACCGTCGGGTCAGGCACCGGCACGGCGGAGAGCAGCGCCTCGGTATAGGGGTGGCGGGGCGCGGCGAAGAGGCTGCGCTTGTCGGCGATCTCCACGATCTTGCCGAGATACATGACCGCCACGCGGTGCGTCATGTGCTCGACGATGGCAAGGTCGTGGCTGATGAACAGCAGCGCGAGCCCGAGCTCCTGCTGCAGGTCCTGCAGCAGATTGACGATCTGCGCCTTGACCGAGACGTCGAGGGCCGAGACCGCCTCGTCGCAGACGATGAGTTCGGGTTCGGCGGCCAGGGCGCGGGCGATGCCGATGCGCTGGCGCTGCCCGCCCGAGAACTCATGCGGCCAGCGATTCACCGCATCGCGCGGCAGCCGCACCTTGTCCATGAGATCCCCGATCCGCCGTTCGAGATCCGCGGCATCGCGCGCCAGCCCGAAGTTGCGGATGGGTTCGGCCAGGATGTCGCGCACCTTCATGCGCGGATTGAGGCTGCTGAAGGGATCCTGGAAGACGACCTGGATCTTGCGGCGCAGCGGGCGCAGCGTGCCGGCCGACATGTCGTCGATGCGGGTGCCATCGAGGATGACCTGCCCGCCGGTGAGGGGAAAGAGCCGGAGCACCGCCTTGCCGACGGTGGATTTCCCGCAGCCCGATTCCCCGACCAGGGAGAGCGTCTCCCCCTTGTGGATGTGGAAGGAGACGCCGTCGACCGCGTAGACATAACCCTGGGTGGTGCCGAACAGGCCGCCGCGGATCGGGAAATGCTTCTTGAGGTCGATGACCTCGAGGATCTTCGGGGTGTTCATGCCGCCCTCGCCTCCTCGCGCGGGGCATGATGGCAGGCGACGATGTGGCCGGGCGCCTTCTCCTCAAGGCCTGGCGCCACCTCGCGGCAGAGATCGGTCACCTTCGGGCAGCGCCCGGCGAAGACGCAGCCCGCAATCTTGGCCTTGAGGCTCGGCACCAGCCCCGGGATCTCGGAGAGGCGTCCCGCCTTCCCCTCGAGGGAGGAGCCGAGCCGAGGCACCGACCCGAGCAGCCCCTGGGTATAGGGATGGCGCGGCTTGGCGAAGAGGGGGCCGACCGGCGCCTCCTCAACCTTGCGGCCGGCATACATGACCACCACGCGCTCGGCGACCTCGGCCACCACGCCGAGGTCATGGGTGATCAGGACGATCGCCGCCCCCACCCGGCGTTTGAGGTCCCGCATCAGATCCAGGATCTGCGCCTGGATCGTCACGTCGAGGGCCGTGGTCGGCTCGTCGGCGATCAGCAGCTTGGGATTGCAGGCCAGCGCGATCGCGATCATCACCCGCTGGCGCATCCCGCCCGAGAGCTGATGGGGATATTCGCGCACGCGCCGGCGCGGCTCCGGGATGCCGACCAGCTCGAGCATCTCGATCGCCTTCGCCTCGGCCTGCTGGCGGGAGAGGCCCTGGTGCAGCCGCAGCGTCTCACCGATCTGCCGGCCCACCGTCAGCACCGGGTTGAGGCTCGTCATCGGCTCCTGGAAGATCATGCTGATCGCATTGCCGCGGATGTCGCGCATCTCCCGTTCGGAGAGCTTGAGCAGATCGCGCCCCTCGAAGCGGATCGCGCCCGAGATCTTGCCCGGCGGTTCGGGAATGAGGCGCAGGATCGACATCGCGGTGACCGATTTCCCGCACCCCGACTCGCCGACGATCGCCAGGGTCTCGCCGGCGTTGACATGGAAGGAGACGCCGTCGACCGCACGGTTGACGCCATCCATGGTGGCGAAATGCGTCTGCAGGCGCTCCACGCTCAGCAGCGGTTCGCTCATCGGCTCACAGCCTCTTGGCAAGCCGCGGGTCGATGGCATCGCGCAGCCCATCGCCCAGCAGATTGACCGCCAGCACCGTGACCGAGAGGAACACGGCGGGGAAAAACACGATATAGGGCTTGACCTGCCACAGCGCACGGCCCTCGGCCATGATGTTCCCCCAGGAGGGGATGATGGGCGGCGTGCCGGCACCGATGAAGGAGAGGATCGCCTCGGTGATCATCGCGGCAGCGCAGATGTAGGTCGCCTGCACCGTCAGCGGGGCCAGGGTGTTGGGCAGGATGTGCTTGATCATGATCGCCGGGGTGCGCGTGCCGGCCGCGATCGCGGCTTCGACATAAGGCTGTTCCCGCAGGGAGAGCACGACACCGCGCACCAGGCGCGAGACGCGCGGGATCTCGGCGATGGTGATGGCGATGATGACATTGCGCACCGACCCGCGCGTCAGCGCCATGAGAGCAATGGCCAGCAGGATCGGCGGGATGCTCATCATCCCGTCCATGATTCGCATGATGATCGCATCCGCGAGGCGGATGAAGCCTGAGACGAGGCCGATCGCGAGCCCGATCACGCTGGCCAGCAGCGCCACCGAAAAGCCCACGATCAAGGACACCCGCGCGCCGTAGATGACGCGGGAATAGACATCGCGGCCCAGCATGTCAGTGCCGAACCAGAACTCCGGCCCCGGGTCTCGCGTGCGCAGGGCGGGGGCCAAGGCGGTCGGATCCCGCGTCCAGAGATAGGGGGCGAAGATCGCGATCAGCACCATGATCCCGAGCAGCGTGCCGCCGATCAGGATCGTCGGATGGCGTCGCAGGAAGCCCAGCACGCCGCGGCGAGGCCGGCGATCGGGCAGGATGTCGGGCATGGGCTCGGCGACGGCGAGCCCAGGCGGCAGAGAGGTGCTGCTCACGGCTTGATCCTGTGGTCAAGGCGGACCGCCGGGCGCGGCGGGAGCGGCGGCAGGCCCGGCATCAGTAGCGGATCCTCGGGTCGAAGAGGGTGTAGAGCAGGTCGATCGCCAGATTGACCAGCACATAGACGAAGCTGAACAGCAGCACGACGCCCTGGATCACGGGATAGTCGCGCCGCAGGATGGCATCGACGGTCAGGCGCCCGAGGCCGGGGATGGCGAAGACGCTCTCGGTCACCACCGCTCCCCCGATCAGCAGGGCGATCCCGATGCCGACCACGGTCGCGATCGGCACCGCGGCATTCTTGAGCGCATGCAGGAACAGGATCGACCCCTGTCCCGCCCCCTTGGCGCGGGCGGTGCGGATGTAGTCCTGGTTTAGCACTTCCAGCATGGAGGCGCGGGTGATGCGCGCAATCAGCGCGATGTAGACGGTGCCGAGCGCCAGCGCCGGCAGGATGAGATTTTCCAGCCAGGGCCAGAAGCCGTGCGAGAAGGGGGTGTAGCCCTGCACCGGCAGCCAGTCGAGTTCGAGGGCAAAGCTGTAGGCCAGCAGATAGCCCACCACGAAGACCGGGACCGAGAAGCCGAGCACGGCAAAGGCCATCACCAGCCGGTCGATGATCGTGCCCTGCTTCCAGGCCGCGACCACACCCAGCGGCACCGCCACCGAGACGGCGAACAGGATCGTCACCGTCATCAGCGACAGCGTGGGCTCAATCCGCTGGGCGATCATGGTCGCCACCGGCAGATTGGTGAAGATCGAGGTGCCGAGATCACCGTGCAGGATGCGCCAGACCCATTCGCCAAAGCGCACCAGATAGGGCCGATCGAGCCCGAGGGAGGCGCGAATGCGCTCGACGTCCTCGGGCGAGGCCTGATCCCCCGCAATCACCGCCGCCGGATCGCCGGGGGCGATGTAGAGCAGGGAGAAGACGAACAGCGCCACCACCGCCATCACCGGGATGGTGGCCAGGATGCGGCGGACGATATAGGCCCACATAACTACGCCCCGAGGGTGGCGGGCCGGCGCACCGCTTGCGGGCGGCCGGCCGCCAGCAGGCCGACGGCTACCATCACGTCTTCGACACCCCCCAGAACCAGGGCAGCGGGCCGGGCACGATGCCGCTCACATTGGTCCGCCATGCCTGATAGGCGCGATAAAAGCCGGTCGGCGTGAAGGGCTGGCTGATCATCGCGGCGCGGCTGATCTCCTCGCAGGCGGCGCGCTCCTCGGCCGCATTGCGGGCGGCAAACCATTTGTCGCGCCCGGCCTCGATCGCGGGATCATTCGGCCAGCCGAACCAGGCCTGGTCGCCATGCGCGCGCAGGCCGAGATAGCTCGCCGGGTTCGTGCAGTCCGCCCCGGCGAACCAGGTGAAGATGATGTTCCAGCCGCCGCGCTCGCGCGGTTCGCGGCTGGCGCGCCGTGCCCCGACCGTGCCCCAGTCGGTGGCGACGAAATCGACATTCATCCCGATCGAGCGCAGCAGCGCATTGGCCACCTGGCCCATCGCGGACAGCGGGGCCAGATCCTGGGCCACCAACATCGTCACCGGCTGGCCGGAATAGCCGGCCTCCTGCAGCAGGCGCCGGGCGGTGGCGGGATCCCGCGGGTTCTTGAGGATCTCGGCCCCGGCCTCCGTGTAGTTCGGCGTCTCCGGCGTGAAGTAGCTGTACATGGGCCGCCAGAGCGAATCGTCGTTGCCGACCACGGCGCGCATGAAGTCCGCCTGATTGACGACCCAGGCCACCGCCTGGCGCGCCCGCACGTCGTTGAAGGGCGGGTGGAGGTGGTTGAAGCGCAGGCAGCCGACATTGCCCAGCGGATCGGCGATGTCGATGCGGATGCTGCGGTTGCGGCGCAGCACCGGGATCAGGTCGTTGAGCGGCGTCTCCCACCAGTCGACCTCGCCGGACTGCAGCGCCGCCGCGGCGGTGGCGGCATCGGGCTGGATCACCCATTCCACGCGGTCGACCAGCATGCGCTTGCCGCCCGACAGCCAATTGGGCGGCTCGTCACGCGGCACATATTGCTCAAAGCGGCTGAAGGTGGCGCGCGCACCGGGCACCCATTCGCTGCGGTTGAAGCGCATGGGGCCGGAGCCGATGTATTCGGTGATCTGCTGGAAGGGGTCGGTGCGCGCGATGCGCTCCGGCATCATGAAAGCAATCGGCGTGTTGTTCTTGCCGAGCGCGAGCAGGAGCTTGGGGTAGGGTGCGGAGAGGCGCAGACGGAAGGTGCGGTCATCGATCGCCGTCAGCTCTTGCCGCAGGGCACGGATCATCTGGCCCATGCCGTCGCGCACCATCCAGCGCTCCAGGCTGGCGACGCAATCCCGCGCCAGCACCGGCTCGCCATCATGCCAGCGCAGGCCGCTGCGCAGGCGGAAGGTCCAGGTCAGGCCATCATCGCTCACCTCCTCGCTCTCCACCATCTGGCGGCGGGGCGTGAAGGTGTTGTCGATGCCATAGAGGGTATCCCACACCAGCATCGAGGCGTTGCGCACCACGAACTGGGTGCCCCAGATCGGGTCGAAATTGGCGAGGTTGGCCTGGGGCACGAAGCGCAGCGTGCGCGCCGCTGCGCCCTGGGAAATGGCAGGCGCCGGCAGCAGCGCGGCCGCACCGGCGGCACCGGCAAGACTCAGCACGTCACGGCGCTTCATGGCGGTCTTCTCCCTGCATCGCACTCTCTCCCTGCATCGCCTACCGGCCATTCTTTCCGCCCGCGGGCCTCAGCGCGAGGGGGGCTGCCTCGCCCCCGGCGGCGGCCGGCGCGGGAGCACGCCCGCTTGCTGGGCAGGATGCCCGAGCGTGCGGCAGGCGCAAGCCCCGCACCGCCGGCCTTGGCTCAGGCGCGGCGGATGTTCCAGAACTGCGCAAAGCCCGGCACGCGCCCGGTCAGGTTGCGCCGCAGCGCGGTGATCGAGGCCACCGCCCCGAGCGGAATGAAGGGCAGCTCGTGCATCGCCACGATCTGCATCTCCCGCGCCAGGGCCTGCTGGGTGGGCAGGTCGGGTGCGTCGAACCAGGCGTCGCGCAGTTCCTCGAGCCGCGGGATGTCCGGCCAGCCGAACCAGGCGTTGCGGCCATTGCCGCGTAGCGGGAAATGGCCGGCCGGGTCCATCACCTCAAAGCCGGCGAAGGTGGTGCAGGTGATGCTCCAGCCGCCGCGCTCCAGCGGCTCACGGCTGGCACGGCGCTGCACCACCGTCCCCCAGTCGGTCAGCACCGGATCGATATTGGCGCCGAGCCGGCGGAAGAGGTCGATCGTGACCTGGGTCAGCGCGGCCGGGTTGAGGATATCGGTCGGGCCCAGGATGCGGATCAGTTGATTGGTGTAGCCTGCCTCGCGCATCAGCTGCCGGGCGCGCTCGATGCTGCGTGGGCCGCGCAGCGGCTCGAGCCCGGCATCGCTGGCAAGCGGCGAGCCGGGGGTGAAGATGCCCACCCCGTCCCGCCAGTTGGCAGGATCCGGCCCCTGCGCCGCGATCATGAAATCCGACTGCTGGATGGCCGGCAGCAGCGCGCGCCGCATCGCCGGGTTGTCGAAGGGCGGGTGGAGGAAGTTGAAGCGCATGATGCCCAGGCTCATGAAGGGCGTCATCAGCTCCACCACCACGTTGCGGTTGCGTCGCAGCAGCAGCTGATTTTCCGGCGTGGGCTGTTCGAACCAGTCGATCTCGCCCTGCATCAGGGCCGCGGTGCTGGTCGCGGTGTCCTGGATGATGTGCCACTCCAGCCGGTCGAAATGCACCACCTTGGGCCCGGCGGTGAGGCTGACCGGCCCGGCATTGGGGTTGGGCACATAGCGTTCGTTGCGGACATAGACCGCCAGGCTGCCGCTGTTGAACTCGCTCTGCACGAAGCGGAAGGGGCCGCTGCCCACCGTCTCGCGGATCTGCTGGAAGGGATCGGTGCGCGCAATACGCTCGGGCATGATGAAGGGGGTCGGGGTTGCCACCGAACCCAGGGCGTGCAGCAGCAGCGGGAAGGGCTTGTTGAGGCGGAAACGAAGCCGCCGATCGTCGAGCGCTTCGAGCTCCTCGGTATAGCTGCGCAGCTTCTGGCCGATCGGGCTGCGCGCCATCCAGCGGTTGAGGCTTGCCACCACGTCGGTGGCGCGCACCGGCTCTCCGTCGTGGAAGAACAGGCCGGGACGCAGCGTGATGGTCGCGATCTTGCCGCCGTCATCGAACAGCGTGCCCTCGGCCATCTGGGGGTGCGGCCGGAACTGGTCATCCAGGCCGTAGAGGCAGTCATAGACCAGATAGCCGTGGTTGCGGGTGACGGTGGCGGTGGTCCAGATCGGGTCGACACTCGTCAGATTGGCCTGCGGGACGAATTTGAGCACCCGGTTGCTGGCAGGCTGCGCGATGGCAGGGGCGGGCAGGGCGGCGGCGGCACCGAGGGCGAGCAGGGCACGGCGTTGCATGGCGGTTCACTCCGGCATGGAACTTCGCTCCGCATGTCACACCGGAAGGCCTCAGCCGCGCCAGAGGCAAGTTGCGGCCCTGCCGACCCGGCGGGCGGCAGCTGCTTGGGCGGCAGGCAGGCCCGCCCAGACGACGCCGCCGCCTTGTGCGGTGCGGAAAGAGCGGATGCGGAACGGAAGGACCGGCGGCTGGTGAGCCGGGCGGGATTCGAACCCGCGACCACATGATTAAAAGTCACGTGCTCTACCAGCTGAGCTACCGGCTCGCAGGCGCCCAACCGGTAGGGGCTGGGCCCGGCGCGCGCCGCTATCGCCTGCGCGGGGCGCGGCGTCAATCAGGCCGGCACATCGGCCGCCACACGCATGCGCAGGATGCGGTCGGGGTTGCGGACGATGCCATTCGGCCCCTGGCCGCGGGCGATCCGGTCCACCGCCTCCATCCCCGCGATCACCTGCCCCCAGATCGTGTATTGCCCGTCCAGGAAGGGGGCAGGGGCGAACATGATGAAGAACTGGCTGTTGGCGCTGTTCGGGTTCTGGGTGCGCGCCATGCCGCAGGTGCCGCGCAGGAAGCGCGCGCGGCTGGGCGGGCTGAACTCCGCCGGCAGGTCGGGCAGGTCGGATCCCCCCATCCCGGTGCCGGTCGGATCACCGCCCTGGGCCATGAAGCCCTCGATCACGCGGTGAAAGGGTGTGCCGTCATAAAAGCCCCGGCGCGAGAGCACCTTGATCCGCTCGACATGCCGCGGCGCGAGGTCGGGGCGCAGCGCGATGGTGACCATGCCGTGCGCGATCTCCATCAGGATCAGGTTCTCCCTGTCCTGGCCCGCGGAGGCTTGGGCGGCGGCGGCGTCGTTCTCGGTCATGAGGGCTCCCAGGACAGGAAGGGTCAACAGGCTGCGGCGATGCATGGCGGCACCTCCGGTCAACGGCCCACGCGGGCCAGGGTACGCGCGAGCGTCAGCGGCGGCACGAAGGAGGAGATGTCCCCGCCGAGCTGCGCGATCTCCTTGACGAAGCGGGAGGAGATGAACTGGTTGCTCTCCGAGGCCATGAGGAAGACCGTCTCGATGGTGGGATCGAGGCGGTGGTTCATGCCGGTCATCTGGAACTCGTAGTCGAAGTCCGACACGGCGCGCAGCCCGCGCACGATCATCTGCGCCCCGATTTGGCGGGCGAAGCTGATCAGCAGTCCGGTGAAGGGCTGGACGGTGATCCGGCAGCCGGTCTCCTCGGCGATGCGTTCGGTCTCGGCGGCGACGAGCTCGCAGCGCTCCTCGAGGTCGAACAGCGGCCCCTTGCCGATGTTGATGGCCACTCCGATCACCAGCCGATCCACCAGCCGGGCGGCACGGGCGATGATGTCGAGGTGCCCGTTGGTCACCGGATCGAAGGTGCCGGGATAGAGGGCGATCCGCTCAGCCATCGGGGTCCTCTCCGCTCTCGATCACCGGGAAGCAGCTGGTGATGTGCTCGCCCTCCTCCATGCGCAGCATGGTCACGCCCAGCGCCTGCCGCCCGGTCAGCCGCACCTGATCGGCCGGCAGGCGAATGAGCCGCCCGGCATCGGTCACCAGCATGACGTGATCGCCCGGCTGGACGACGAAGCTCGCCACCACCGCCCGCCCGGTGCGCGGGGAGAAGCCGATATTGGTGATGCCCTGCCCGCCGCGCCCGGTCACGCGATATTCGTAGGCGCTGGTCCGCTTGCCGAAGCCGGCATCGGTGATGGTCAGGATGAACTGTTCGGCACGCTCGAGCTCGGCCGCCCGTTCGGGGCTCAGGATGATCTCGCGCGCCGGGGCTTCATCGGAGGGGGGCTCGGCCTCCTCACCCTGGCGCCGCCGTGCCTGGGCCAGCTTGAGATAGGCCGCCCGCTCCTCCACGCTCGCCTCGACATGAGCGAGGGTGGCAAGCGAGATCACCCGATCCTCGCCGAGCAGCCGGATCCCGCGCACCCCCGGCGAATCGCGGCCGGCGAAGACGCGCAGCGTCTGCTGGTCGGCGCGGAAGCGGATGCATTTGCCGCCGCGGGTGGCCAGGAACACGTCATCGCCCTCGCGACAGGTGGCGACCCCGACCAGGGTATCGCCTTCCTCGAGCTTCATCGCGATCATGCCGCTTGCGCGCAGGTGGCGGAAGTCCGACAGGCGGTTGCGCCGCACGAAGCCCTGGGCGGTGGCGAAGACGAGGTGGAGATTGTCCCACAGCGCCTCCTCCTGCGGCAGCGGCAGCACGGCGGTGATGGTCTCCCCCTCCTGCAGCGCCAGCAGCTGGCGCAGGCTGCGCCCGCGCCCCCCCGGGCCACCTTCGGGCAGCTGCCAAACCTTGCTGCGGAAGGCCATGCCGCGGCTCGTGAAGAACAGCACCCACTGATGGGTGTGCGCGACGAAGCTGCGGATGACGACGTCATCCTCCCGCGTGGCGGCGGCGCTGCGGCCGCGCCCGCCGCGGTTTTGCGCGCGGAAGGCATCCAGCGGAGTGCGCTTGACATAGCCGTCGCGCGTGATCGTGACCACCATGGTCGCGGGCTCGATCAGGCTCTCATCGTCGAGCTCGACCGGCCCCTCCTCGATGCTGGTCAGGCGCGGGGTGGCGATCTCGGCGCGTACGGCGAGCAGTTCCTCGCGCATCACGTCCATCCGGCGCGAGCGGCTGCCCAGGATGTCGAGCAGGTTGCGGATCGTCTCGCCCACCTCGGCCAGTTCGGCGGTGATCTTCTCGCGCTCGAGGCCGGTCAGGCGCTGCAGGCGCAGCTCCAGAATGCCGCGGGCTTGCGCCTCGGTCAGCCGCACCCGGCCGGCGGCATCGGGCGCCTGGCTTTCATCCCCGATCAGGGCGACCAGCGCGCCGATATCGCCCGCCGGCCATTCGCGCGCCATCAAGGCGGCGCGCGCGGCGGCGGCATCGGGGCTTTCGCGGATCAGGCGGATCACCTCATCGATATTGGCCACCGCCACCGCGAGGCCGATCAGCAGATGCCCCCGCTCGCG
Source organism: Rhodovarius sp. (assembly GCA_025057055.1). Taxonomy (GTDB): domain Bacteria; phylum Pseudomonadota; class Alphaproteobacteria; order Acetobacterales; family Acetobacteraceae; genus Rhodovarius. The sequence goes on from JANWYF010000242.1 coordinate 14,508, forward strand.
CGCTTTGGCCAGGCGGTGGCGGGAACGGCGCAGGATCACCTCCTCCCGGAACCGGATGAAGGCGAGCAACATCTCCCGCAGGCCCATCTGCCGCGGTCGCCCCCCATCCAGCGCGACCATGTTGACCGCGAAGCTGGTCTGCAGCTGGGTCATGCGGAAGAGCTGGTTGAGCACCACCTCGGGCGTGGCGTCGCGCTTCAGTTCGATCACGATGCGCACGCCTTCGCGGTCGCTCTCGTCGCGCAGGTCGGCAATGCCATCCATGCGCCGTTCGCGCACCTGGTCGGCGATCTGCTTGATCAGCTGCGCCTTGTTGACCTGGTAGGGCACCTCGCTGACCACGATCGCCTGCCGGCCGCCGCGCAGCTCCTCGATCGTGCAGCGGGCGCGCAGCGGGATCGACCCGCGCCCGGTCTCGAAGGCGGCGCGAATGCCGGCGCGGCCCAGCACGATGCCGCCGGTCGGGAAATCGGGGCCGGGGATCAGGCGCATCAGCTCATCGAGGCTCGCTTCGGGATCCTCGATCAGCTTGAGGGTGGCATCGATCACCTCGCCCGGGTTGTGGGTCGGGATGTTGGTCGCCATGCCGACCGCAATCCCGCCTGCGCCATTGACCAGCAGATGGGGGAAGGCGGCCGGCAGCACCCGGGGCTCCTCGGCCGAATCATCGTAGTTCGGCGCGAAGTCGACCGTCTCCTCGTCGATGCCGTCCAGCAGGGCGGAGGCGGCGCGGGCCAGCCGCACCTCCGTATAGCGCATCGCTGCCGGCGCATCGCCGTCCATCGAGCCGAAATTGCCCTGCCCGTCGATCAGCGGCACGCGCATCGCGAAGGGCTGGGCCATCCGCACCATCGCATCATAGATCGCGGCATCGCCGTGCGGGTGGTATTTGCCCATCACATCGCCCACCACGCGGGCGGATTTGCGGTGCGGCTTGTCGTGGGTGTAGCCGGCCTCATGCATCGCGTAGAGGATGCGCCGATGCACGGGCTTGAGCCCGTCGCGCACGTCGGGCAGCGCGCGGCTGACGATCACGCTCATCGCGTAATCGAGGAAGCTCTGCCGCATCTCGCGCGCGATGCCGATCGGCGCAATATCCTCGCGCGGGGCGCCCTCAGGCGCGTCGGGCGTCTCGGTCACGGGTGTGGTCCGGGCTGCCGGTCAGGTCAGAAGGGGATGTCGTCGTCGAGGTCGGGCTTTTTTGGCTCCCAGCCGGAACGGCCAGCGGCGCCGCTGCGCGCCGCGGCGGGGCTCCGCCCGGCGGGGGCAGGGGGATCGGCCAGCTCCTCCGGCCCGGGGCCCGGACCCGGCCCGCGGCTGTCGAGCAACGTGAGCTCCCCGCGATAGGGGCGCAGCACCACCTCGGTCGTGTAGCGCTCCTGTCCCGACTGATCCTGCCACTTGCGGGTCTCGAGCTGGCCTTCGATGTAGACCTTGCTGCCCTTGCGCAGGTAGCGTTCCGCGATCTCCCCGAGCTTCTCGTTGAAGATGGCCACCGAATGCCATTCCGTCCGCTCCTGGGGGTTGCCGTCGCGGTCCCTGTAGCGTTCCGTGGTCGCGATCCTAAGGTTCACCACGCGGCCGCCGTTCTGGAAGTTCCGCACCTCCGGATCGCGGCCCAGATTGCCCACCAGGATCACCTTGTTCACACTGCCGGCCATCGCCGTGCTTCCTTGTACATCCGGCCGACATACTAGCTTTGAGGCGCGCGCTCTGCCATACCCCGGCGCGAACGCAACGCGAACACCGGCGCAGGACCCCCCATGCCGCGAGACAGCCACGACCCGGCGCAGGATAGCCGCTTCCTCCGCATCCGGGGGGCGCGGGAGCACAATCTGAAGAACCTCGATGTCGACATCCCGAAGAACCGGCTGACCGTGATCACCGGCCTGTCGGGGTCGGGCAAGTCCTCGCTCGCCTTCGATACGATCTACGCCGAGGGGCAGCGCCGCTATGTCGAGTCGCTCTCGGCCTATGCCCGGCAATTCCTGCAATTGATGCAGAAGCCGGACGTCGATTCGATCGAAGGTCTTTCACCTGCCATTTCGATCGAGCAGAAGACGACATCACACAACCCGCGCTCCACTGTCGGCACGGTGACAGAGATTTACGACTACATGCGGCTGCTGTGGGCGCGGGTGGGCATCCCCTACAGCCCGGCCACCGGTTTGCCGATCGAGGCGCAAAGCGTCTCCCAGATGGTCGACCGGGTGCTCTCCATGCCCGAGGGGACGCGGCTTCTGATCCTGGCCCCGGTGGTGCGCGGCAAGAAGGGCGAATACCGCAAGGAGCTGGCCGAATGGCAGCGCCGCGGCTTCGAACGGGTGAAGATCGACGGCGTCCTGCACATGATCGACGCCGCACCGAAGCTCGACAAGAAGCTCAAGCACGACATCGAGATCGTCGTGGATCGGGTGGTGGTGCGCGAGGGCCTCGCCCAGCGCCTGGCCGACAGTTTCGAGACCGCCCTCGCCCTGGCCGATGGCATCGCCTATGCCGAGAATGCCGACAGCGGCGAGCGCATCGTCTTCAGCCAGAAATTCGCCTGCCCCGTCTCCGGCTTCGCGATCGAGGAGGTGGAGCCCCGGCTCTTCTCCTTCAACTCGCCGCAAGGGGCCTGCCCCGCCTGCGATGGGCTCGGGACCGAGCGCTTCTTCGACCCCGCCCTGGTCGTGCCCGATGAGGGGAAATCACTGCGCGAGGGGGCGATCGCGCCCTGGGCCGCGGCCAACTCCCCCTACTACGACCAAACGCTCGAGAGCCTCTGCCGCCATTTCCGGCAGAGCATGGACAGCCCGTGGGCCGAACTGCCGGCCGCATTCCGCCGCGCCATCCTCGAGGGCACCGGGCAGGAGAAGATCGTGCTGCGCTACCGCGACGGGCTGCGCGCCTATGAGGTGGAGAAGCCCTTCGAGGGGGTGCTGCCGAACCTCGCCCGCCGCTTCCGCGAGACCGAGAATCCCTGGGTGCGGGAGGATTTGGCGCGCTACCAGGCCGAACGCCCCTGCGCCGCCTGCGCCGGCCACCGCCTGCGGCCGGAGGCGCTGGCGGTCAAGGTGGCGGGGCGCCACATCGGGGAGGTGGCGGCGCTCTCGATCCGCGAGGCACGAAGCTGGTTTGCCGGCGTCGCCGCCACTCTGACGCCGCAGCGGCTGGAGATCGCCCGCCGCATCCTGAAGGAGATCGAGGAGCGGCTGCAGTTCCTGGTCGATGTCGGGCTCGACTACCTCACGCTCGCCCGCGCCTCGGCCACCCTCTCGGGCGGGGAGAGCCAGCGCATCCGCCTCGCCTCGCAGATCGGCAGCGGGCTGACCGGCGTGCTCTATGTGCTCGACGAGCCCTCCATCGGTCTGCATCAGCGCGACAATGAGCGGCTGCTTGCGACGCTGCGCCGGCTGCGCGACCTCGGCAACACCGTGCTGGTCGTGGAGCATGACGAGGATGCGATCCGCGCCGCCGATCATCTGATCGATATCGGCCCCGGGGCGGGGGTGCAGGGGGGGCGCATCGTGGCCCAAGGCACGCCCGAGGAGGTCGCCGCACACCCGGAGAGCCTCACCGGCGCCTATCTCTCAGGCCGGCGGCAGGTGCCGCTGCCGGCGCGCCGCCGCCCCGTCGACCCCGCCCGCCTGCTGCGCGTGGTGGGAGCGCGGGGCAACAATCTCCAGAACGTCACGGTCGGATTCCCGCTCGGGACCTTCATCTGCGTGACCGGCGTCTCGGGCGGGGGAAAGTCCACGCTGGTGGTGGAAACGCTCTACGCCGCCGTCGCGCGCAAGCTGATGGGGACGGCCACGGTGCCGGCCGCGCATGACCGCATCGAGGGCATCGAGCACATCGACAAGATCATCGACATCGACCAGTCCCCCATCGGGCGCACCCCGCGCAGCAACCCCGCCACCTATACCGGCTTGTTCACCCCGATCCGCGACTGGTTCGCCGAACTGCCGGAATCCCGGGCGCGCGGCTATGCCCCGGGTCGCTTCAGCTTCAACGTCAAGGGCGGGCGCTGCGAGGCGTGCCCGGGCGATGGCGTCATCAAGATCGAGATGCATTTCCTGCCCGATGTCTACGTCACCTGCGATGCCTGCCGCGGCCGCCGCTACAACCGCGAGACGCTGGAGGTGCGCTTCCGCGGCAAATCCATCGCCGATGTGCTCGACATGACGGTGAGCGAGGCGCGCGAGTTCTTCGCCGCCGTGCCCGCCATCCACGAGAAGCTCCGCACGCTGGAGGAGGTGGGACTCGGCTATATCCACCTCGGCCAGCAGGCGACCACGCTGTCGGGCGGGGAGGCACAGCGGATCAAGCTCGCCAGGGAGCTGTCGCGGCGGGCCACCGGCCGGACCCTCTACATCCTCGACGAGCCCACCACCGGCCTGCACTTCGAGGATGTGCGCAAGCTGCTCGAGGTGCTGCACGCCCTGGTCGATGCCGGCAACACGGTGGTGGTGATCGAGCACAACCTCGAGGTGATCAAGACCGCCGACTGGATCATCGACCTCGGGCCCGAGGGCGGCGATGGCGGCGGGCGCATCGTGGCCGAGGGCACGCCCGAACAGGTGGCCGCTCGTCCGGACAGCCATACCGGGCGCTTTCTGGCCCCGATCCTGGCGCGGCACGGCGTGCGCCCAGCCGAAGCCCCGCCCCGCCGGCGTCGGCGGTCGGCCTAGCCCTCGGCGGGAGCGCTGCGGCCACGGATCATATCGGCCGCCTTCTCCGCGATCATCAGCGTGGTCGCCATGGTATTGGCCGAGGGCATGCTCGGCATGATCGAGGCATCCACCACTCGCAGCGCCTCCATGCCATGCACGCGCAGCTGGTCATCGACGACCGCGGTCGGATCACCCGCCGGCCCCATGCGGCAGGTTCCGATCAGGTGATAGGTGGTGGTGCCGTGCCGGCGTGCAAAATCCAGCAGCTCGTCGTCGGTTTGAACCTCGGGGCCCGGGATCGTCTCGCGCTCGAGGAAGGGGGCGAGTTCGGGGCGGGCGAGCAGCCGGCGCATCAGCCGCAGCCCCGCGACATGCACGCGCCGGTCGATCTCGTGGCTGAGGTAGTTGGGCTGGATCTCCGGATCCTCCCACGGGTTGGTGCTGCGCGCGCGCACGAAGCCGGTCGATTCCGGGCGATGCTGCCACGCGCCGGCCGATACGCCCGGGTAGTCGTCCAGGATGTAGGTCCGCCCGGGCTTGTAGCTGCCGGGGGTGAAGACGCATTGCAGATCGGGCCGATCGAGGCCCTCGAAGCTTTTCCAGAAGACGAAGACATGCGAGGGCGCGGTGGCCAGGATGGTCGGCCGCCCGAGCGCCCAGCGCAAAAGCTCCCGCCCCAGCCGCCAGCCGCGCGAGAGCTCGTTGAGCGTGATCACGCCGGGCCGTGCGCGCATGACGAAGCGGGAAGCGTAGTGATCGCGGAGATTCTCACCCACGCCGGGCAGCACATGCACCGGCGGGACGCCGAGCTTCTCCAGCAGCCAGGCCGGCCCGATGCCCGAGATCTGCAAGAGCCGGGCGCTGTTGACCGTGCCGGCGGAGACGATCACCTCCCGCCGCGCCCGCACCTGCTGTTCCGGCGCCTCGGGGGCGGGGCGCCAGGCCACGCCCACGCAGCGCCGGCCCGCGAAGAGCAGCCGGCAGGCGCGGGCATCGGTACGGACCGCGAGGTTGGGCCGGCGCATGGCCGGGCGCAGCCTGGTCTGGGCGACGCCCTGGCGGCGATTGCGGTAAATGATGCGCTGGAAATAGCCGACGCCGGCCTGATCGCCGCTGTTGTAGTCGCGCGCGCGGGGGATTCCGGCGGCGATGCAGGCCTGGATGAAGGCCTCGCTGACCGGGTGGATCCAGTCCATGTCGGTCACCGGCATCGGCCCCTCGGTGCCGCGGGTCGCATCGGCCAGGCCGATTCGCCGTTCGCTGCGCTTGTAGTAGGGCAGGCAATCGGCATAGCCCCAGCCGCGGTTGCCGCGCTGTGCCCAGCTGTTCAGGTCATCGGGCTGGCCGCGGTTGTAGATCATGCCGTTGATGCTGGTGGACCCGCCCAGCACCCGGCCCTGTATGGTCGGGATACGCCGGCCGGCGGTGTTCTCCGTCGGTTCGGTGCTGAACTGCCAGGACACGGCAGGATCCGTCAGGGTGCGGGTGAAGCCTGCCGGCATATGGATCCAGAAGCTGCGGTCCGGCGGCCCGGCCTCGAGCACGCAGACGGTGGTGCCGGGATCCTCGCTGAGCCGGTCGGCGAGCACGCCGCCCGCCGCGCCGGAGCCTACGATGACGTAGTCGAATTCTTCGGCCATGGGCCCTGTTCCGGGCCGCGGCTCAGTTGAGGCGGATGGTGCGCAGGATGGCGGCCTTCTGCTCGATATCCTCCTGCAGGCGGCGTGTGAACTCGGCCCGGCCCAGGTAATAGTCGGCCGGCTGGCTGCCGCTGCGGGCGGCGGCGCGGTAGGCCTCGCTCTGGGCCGCGGCGGCGCAGACAGCCTCGATGCGGGCGATCCGATCCTCTGGCGTGCCGGCCGGGGCGAACAGCCCGCCGAAGCTTGCGGGCGCGACGTCGAAGCCCTGTTCGATTGCGGTCGGCGCATCCGGGAAGTCGGGATGGCGCGTGCGGTCGAACACGGCCAAGACGCGGATATCGTTGCGCCCCGCCGCCGAGCCGAGCACGATCGAGCCGACATCGATGCGGCCCGTCAGCACTTCCGTGATCACCTCGCCATCGGCGCGGAAGGGCACATGCTCGATGTCCACCCCCGCGGCGTTGAGCCACTGGACCATGGCCAGATGCGGGATCGAGGTGATGCCGAGGGTCGCATAGGTCAGCCGGCCCGGATTGGCGCGGGCGCGCGCCTGCAGATCGGCCAGGGAGCGGATCGGGCTGTCCGGCCGCACGATCAGCGCCATGGAGTTGGAGAAGACCTGGCAGATCGGGCGGAAACTGTCGACCGTCAGGCCGGAGGTCGGCTGCGTGATCGGCAGCACCGAGGCGACCAGCGCCGGGACGAAGAGCAGGGTGTAGCCGTCAGGGGTGGCGCGGGCGACTGAGGCCGACCCCACCGCCCCCGCCGCGCCCGGGCGGTTGAGCACCACCGCCGGCTGGCCGAGAAGCGGCGTCATCTGGGCGGCGAGCGCCCGGACCAGCAGGTCGATCGCGTTGCCCGGCGGATAGGGCAGGACGATCTGCACCGGGCGCGAGGGGAAGACCTCCTGCCCGGCGGCAAGGCGGGGCAGCGCCAGCGCCGGCAGGCCGGCGGCGGCGGTGGTGAAGAGGCGGCGGGTGAGCATGGACGTGTTCTCCCTGGCCGGCGTAGGGGCAGCCGCGGGCTGCCCGGGACGATGAGCGCGGGCGTCGATCAAGTCGAGGTCGCTGTCAAGTCAGGAAGTGGCGGAGGCCAGCCGCGTCGGGTCCGCCCCGACGCGACCGCTGCCGCCGGCCCCCTGGCGCGAGAGGGTGAAATCGTAGCGGACCGCGGGCATGCCCGGGATCGGGCTGTCGGGCAGATCCGTCCTCTCCTGCACGATCAGCGAGCGCGAGACGCCGAAGACCGTATCGCTGTCGACATGGGGATCGTCGGCGAAGTAGAGCGCGGTGACCAGATCGCGATAGCCCGGGGCGGTGATCAGGAGGTGGATGTGGGCAGGGCGGAAGCCGTGGCGCTTCTGCTGGCGCACCAGTTCGCCGACCGGCCCGTCCATCGGGATCGAGTAGCCGAGCGGCTTGACGGTGCGGAAATAGTAGCGCCCCTCCTCGTCGCACTGGAGCTGGCCGCGATTGTCCATCACGGAGGGATCATGCGCCTGCAGGTCATAGAGGCCATCGGCATCGGTCTGCCAGACGTCGATGGTGGCGTGCGGCACGGGCCGCCCCTGGGCATCGCGCACCTGCCCATAGAGCAGGATCTCCGGCGCATCGGTGCGTTTGGGCAGCGCCTCGCCCAGGGCGATGCGCGGCGCAGCTTCACGGAAGAAGGGACCGAGCAGGCTGGTCTCGGTCCCCGCCGCCTCCCGCCCCTCTGCGTCGTGCATGACATTGACCAGTCGGGAGAGGCCGAGCACGTCCGAGAGCAGGATGAACTCCTGCCGGACCGGAGAGCACATCTGCCCGACGGCGGTGAGGAAGGCGATGCCCTTCAGCCACTCGTCCGGAGTGAGCCGCACCTCCCGTGCGAAGGCGTGCAGGTGGCGCACCGCCGCCTCCATGATCTCGCGCAGGCGAGGATCGGGTGTGGTCGCCATCTGGGCGATGACGGCATCGGTGATCTGGTCGATGTCGAGGTCCTGCACGGCAGCCTCCTCCTCCCTGCTGCCCCGGGGGGCGTTCCCGCCCGCGCCCGGGTGCTCTAGCCTCACCGTCATGGAGGGAACGCTGACCGTCAAGGTGGCCCGCAGCGAGGGGCCGGTGGAATATCAGGTGCCGGCCCGGGCCAATCAGACCGTGCTCGATGTGGTGAGCTACATCCAGCGCGAGCTCGAGCCGGGCCTGGCCTACCGCTACGCCTGCCGGGTCGGCATGTGCGGCTCTTGCGCCATGACGGTCAATGGCCGGCCGCGCTGGACCTGCCGGACCCATGTCGCCAAGGTTGCGCGCCGCGGCGTGCTGGAGCTCGCCCCGCTCGCGCATCTGCCGGTGCTGCGGGATCTGGTGACCGACATGGCCCCCTTCTTCGAGAAATGGCGCAAGGCCCTGGGGCATTTCCGCCCGCGCGAGGCGCCGGAGGGAGAGATCCCGGATTTCGCCCTGATCCCCCCCGCCTCGCCCGAACGGCAGCAGGCCGATGCCGGCATCGAATGCATCGGCTGCGGGGTCTGCCATGCGGCCTGCGACATCGTGGGCTGGAACCCGGACTATCTCGGCCCTGCGGCGCTCAACCGAGCCTGGACCCTGGTCAATGACCTGCGCGACGGGGCGGGGGCGGAGCGGCTGGCGGCGGTGGCGGGCGATGCCGGCTGCCATGCCTGCCATTCCACCCAGTCCTGCACCGCCGTCTGCGTCAAGGGCCTCGATCCGGCGGCGGCGATCGCGGGGCTCAAGCGGCGGATCTTCTGGCAGGATCCCTTCGGATGGGGCGGCGGATGAGGGGGCAAGTCCTGCTCTGGTCGCTGCAGCGGATCAGCGCGGCGGTGCTCGCCCTCTGCGTGATCGTGCATCTGGCGACCATCCTCTGGGCGGTGCGAGGTGGCCTCTCGGCGGCCGAAATCCTCGGGCGCACCCGCGGCAGCGAGGCGTGGCTCGCCTTCTACGCCCTGTTTGCCCTGGCCGCCGGGCTGCATGCGGCGATCGGGCTGCGCGCCATCGCGGCCGAGTGGCTGGGCTGGCGGGGCAGGGGGGCGGATGCCCTGTGGCTGGCCGCCGGCCTGGCCACCGCGGTCTTCGGCATCCGCGCCGCTGTTGGGTTGTATGCCGCATGATCCGCCCGACCCGCAGCCACCCGGCCTGGATCGGCTTCCTCGTCCATCGCCTCTCCGGGCTCGCGCTTGCCCTCTTCCTGCCCGTGCATTTCTGGGCCCTCTCGCGCGCGATCGAGGGCGAGGCCGCGCTCGATCGCTTCCTCGCCTGGACCGAAGATCCGCTGGTCAAGGCGTCAGAAGGCGTCCTGGTCGTGCTGCTCGCGGTCCATCTGGCCGGGGGCCTGCGCGTCATGGCGCTCGAGTTCCTGGGCTGGCGGGCGCGTCAGAAGGATCTGGTGGCCGCCTCCTTCGGCTTCGCGCTGGCCGTCGGCCTGCTCTTCGCCCTGCATGTGGGCTGATGCGCTGATCGTCTCCGCCGCCTGTTTCGTGGCGGCCTTTTGCGCAGGGGTGGCCGGCTTTGCCTTCGTGCTGGTGGCAGCGGCGATCCTGCTTCACCTCCTGCCGCCCTCGCTGACCGCGCCGGTCCTGGTCTTGGGCAGCCTGCTTGTGCAGTCGCTGGCGGTGCCCGCGCTCTGGCGCGATATCGAGTGGCGCCGGCTCGGCCTGTTCGTGGCGGCGGCGAGCCTCGGCCTGCCCCTTGGGCTGTGGCTGCTGTGGGCGGGGCCGGCGCGGCTGATCGTGGCGGGGGTGGGCGTGCTGCTTACCCTCTATGCCGGCTATATGCTGGGCCGGATCCTGCTGCGCATGTCCCCGCCGCGCCTGGCCGGAGGGCGGGGGGCGGATGCGGCGGTGGCCATCGCCTCCGGCGTCCTCGGCGGGATTGGGGGCTTTGTCGGGGCGCTGCCGGCGATGTGGGCGGATGCGCAGGGCTGGCCGCCGGCCCGTGCCCGGGCGCTGATGCAGCCCTTCATCGCCGTCATGCAGGCAATCACCATCCCTGGGCTGGCCCTTGGCGGCTTCTTCACGCGCGAGGCGCTCTGGCTTGCCGCAGCGGCGAGCCCGGCGATGCTGGCCGGCAGCTGGCTCGGCTGGCGCGCCTATCGGCGCTTGCCGATGCAGGGTTTTCGCATCGCGCTGCTCTGCCTTCTTCTGCTATCCGGACTGTCGCTGCTGGCGTGAGGGAACGTCATGACGCTGATGACCCGAACCGGGGTGGAGCCGCTTCGGATCCGGCCCGAGGAGATCGAGGAGGCAGCGAAGCTCCTCTACATCCGCGCGCTCAAGATCCTGCCCGAGGACGTCAAGGAGGGATTCGCGCGCCTCGATGCGACCGAGACCGATGCCCGGGCCCGCGCCATCCTCGCCACCATGATCGAGAACATCGGCGTGGCCGAACGCACCGACAATCTCCTCTGCCAGGACACGGGCATTCCGATCTTCAACGTCTTCATCGGCCGCCATGTCGAGCTGGATGGCTGGGCCCTCAAGCAGGCGCTGCGGCGGGGGGTGGAGCGGGCAACGCGCGAGCATCCCTTGCGCTCCTCGGTCGTGCATCCGATCACCCGCCGCAACGAGCAGACGAGCTGCGGCATCCGCGTGCCTGTCATCCACATCGATTTCATCGAGGCGGAGCGCGAGCTGCGCCTCGAGATGATCCCGAAAGGGAGCGGCTCCGAGAACGGCTCCTTCCTCGAGATGCTGATCCCGGCCGACGGGGTGGCGGGCATCAAGCGCTTCGTGGTCGATGCGGCGATCCGTGCGGGGGGCAAGGTCTGCCCGCCCACGATCCTGGGCGTCGGGGTGGGGGGCACGAGCGACCTGTGCATGCACCTGGCCAAGATCGCGGCCACCCGCCCCTTGGGCAGCCGCTGCGCCGATCCGGAGGGGGCTGCCCTTGAGGAGGAGCTGACCGCGGCGGTGAATGCCCTCGGCATCGGGCCGCAGGGGCTCGGCGGGGATTCCACCGCCTTCGCCGTTCACGTCGAGGTGGCGGCCACCCACATCACGATGAACCCGGTGGCGGTCAACATCCAGTGCCATTCGGCACGGCGGGCCAGCGCCACCTTCACCCCCGAGGGCGTGAGGATCGGCTTCTGATGACGCATCATGTGCTGGAGACGCCCATCACCGAGGAGACGGTGCGCGCCCTGCGCGTGGGCGATACCGTCACGCTGCGGGGGACCCTCTTTGGCATCCGCGATGCGACGCTGATTGCGATGTTCGATCGCGGCCGGCGCACCCGCTTCGACCTCAGGGGACATGCCGTGATCCACACCGCGCCCAATGTGCGCAAGGTGCCCCCCTCCGAACGCCACCCGGCGGGATATGAGCCGGTCTGCATCGGCACCACCACCTCCGACCGCATGGAGCGCTTCACGCGTCCGCTGATGGAGCGGGAGGGGGTGCGGCTCATCATCGGCAAGGGGGGGCTGCGCGAGCATTCGGCAGCGGCCTTCCGCGATCTGGGGGGAGCCTATCTCGCGATCGTGGGCGGCACCGCGGCGCTTGAGACCACCTGGATCACCGCGATCGAGGATGTCGACCTCGACGATCTTCACCCCGAATCGCTCTGGCGCTTCGCGATTGGGGATTTCGGACCGCTGCTGGTGGCCATGGATGCGCATGGCGGCAGCCTCTATCGCGAGGTGCAGGCCGAGGTGGCGGCGCGCCGGGCGGCCGTCCTGGCCAGGCTGGGCGTGGCCTGATGCGCCGGCTCTCCACCGATATCCTGGTGCTGGGGTCGGGGGGCGCGGGGCTGCTCGGCGCCCTGCATGCCAAGACTGCCAACCCCGCCTTGTCGGTCACCATCGCGGTCAAGGGTCTGCTCGGCAAATCCGGCTGCACGCGCATGGTGCAGGGGGGCTATAACGTCGCCCTTGCGCCCGGGGATTCGGCCGAGCGCCATTTCATGGACACGCTCGAAGGCGGGCAGTGGCTGAACGACCAGGAGCTGGCCTGGACCCTGGTCACCGGCGCGCAGCGGCGCATCCGCGAGCTCGAGAACCGCTGGGGCTGCTTCTTCGACCGCAATCCCGACGGCAGCATCCACCAGAAGGCCTTCGCCGGGCAGAGCTTCGACCGCACCGTCCACAAGGGCGATCTGACGGGCATCGAGATCATCAACCGCCTCGCCGAACAGGCCTATGCGCACGATATCGGCCGGCTCGAGGAGCATCGCGCCCTGGCCCTGATCCCCTCGCGGGACGGGGCGCGCCTTGCGGGTGTCCTGCTGCTCGATATCCGCAGCGGGGAATTCCTGTTCGTCCAGGCCAAGGCGGTGCTGCTCGCTACCGGCGGCGGGCCGACCATGTATCGCTACCACACGCCCTCCGGCGACAAGTCCTGCGACGGGATGGCCATGGCCCTGCGCGCCGGCCTCGCGTTGCGCGACATGGAGATGGTGCAGTTCCACCCGACCGGCGTGCTGGCCGGGCCGGGGACGCGGATGACCGGCACCATCATCGAAGAGGGGCTGCGCGGCGCGGGCGGCCATCTCCTGGGCGGGGACGGGCAGCGCTTCATGCACCGCTACGACCCGAGGGGCGAGCGGGCGACGCGCGATGTCGTCAGCCGATCCATGCAGCGCGAGATCCTGGCCGGCAATGTCAACGAGTATGGCGGGCTGTGGCTGTCGATGGGGCATCTCGGCCCCGAGAATGTCCGGCGCCAGTTCAAGGGCATGGTCGAACGCTGCGCGGATATGGGCTTCGACCTGGCCGCCGGCCGCGTGCCGGTGGTGCCCACCGCCCATTACATGATGGGCGGTGTGATCTTCCGCCCCGATGGGTCCACCGCGCTGCCCGGCCTCTTTGCCGCCGGAGAGGATACGGGCGGCGTGCATGGCGCGAACCGCCTGGGCGGGAACGGGGTGGCCAACTCCACCGTCTTCGGGGGCATTGCGGGCGAGAGCATGGCCCGCTTCGTGGCGCGCGAGGGGGAGTGGGTGGAGCCCGATGCGACCGCGCTCGAGGCCGCACGCGCGGCCGCCCTTGCCCCCTTCGGCCGCAAGCCGGCGCGGCTGCCCGCGCTGCGCGATGCGCTGGCCGACCTGATGTGGGAGAAGGCCGGGATCCTGCGCGATGCGGCGGGCCTGGCCGCGGCGGAGCGGGAGCTCGCAGCGCTGGCCGAGGAGCATGCCCGCGCCGGCCTGCCGGATGGCGCGCGCGCCTTCAACTTGAGCTGGGCGGCTTGGCTCGATCTCGACAGCCTGCTCCTCGTCTCCCGCGCCATCGTCCTCGCTGCCCGCGCGCGGGAGGAGAGCCGCGGCGCGCATTGGCGGGAGGATTTCCCGACCACGCGCGATCCGGCGCTCGGCCTGGCGGCGACGGTGGTGCGGCTCGGGGCGGGCGGTCTGGAACTGGGCTGGCAGGAGGTGGTCTTCAGCCGGGTCAGGCCGGGGCAGAGCCTGCTCGCGCCGGCGGCGCAATAGCCGGGGTCCGGCCGGTTCCTCCTTGTCCCGCCGCGGGCTGCTCCCCCGGCGGAGCGGCTGGTCGCGCCGCAGCCGACAGCCGCATCCGATCGGTGCTCCGGGCAAAGGCCGCTTGCGCCCGGCTGCGGGGCTGGCTTGTCCTGCCCGATCGCCGACGGGATGAGGCCGGCGCGGCAGCCCCGGGGGGGCGGAGGTTGACGCCCGGGCGGGCTGCGGCCCACCCTCGCCCGCATCGGGCCCGGGTTCCGCCGCGGGCCGCGCAACATGATGGCTGGCCGCCATGGCGGCAGCGGATGGAGGATGGCATGGACAGGCCGATCACCTGGTACGTCGTGGCCGATGCCGGCCGTGCGGAGGCGCTGGTCAAGCGCCGGCACGAGAGCGGCTTCGACACCGTTCGTACTTGGGAGAATCCGCTCGCCCATCTCAAGGCGCATGATCTCGGCTCCGACAAGCCGGGGCGGGCGTTCGACAGCCTGGGTGCGCACCGCAGCGCGATGGAGCCGCACGAAAACCCGAAGGATGTGAGCGAGCGCAACTTCGCCCGCGAGCTGGCCGACGCCTTGGCCGCCGCGGTGGCGGCAGGAGAGGTCGAGCGCATCGTGCTGATCGCCGCCCCCCGGCTGCTTGGCATGATTCGCCCGCTGCTCTCGCCAGCGGTCACCGCGGTGATCCACTCCGAACACGCCAAGGACTACACCAAGCTGCCGCGGGCCGATCTCTTCGCGCGGCTCAATGAGCTGCGCCCGGTCGGGGGCTGAGAGCAGGCCGGGCCGCGGCGCGGCGGGTTGGCTGCCCGGTCGGCGCGGGCGATGAGCGCGCCCGACCCGCCTGCCGGCCTGCCGCCCTTTGCCGAGGCGCTGCGCCTCTGGGCCCGGATCGGCCTGCTCTCCTTCGGCGGGCCGGCCGGGCAGATCGCGCTGATGCATCGGGAGCTGGTGGAACAGCGCCGCTGGGTCAGCGAGCGGCGCTTCCTGCACGCGCTCAACTTCTGCACCCTGCTGCCGGGCCCGGAGGCCATGCAGCTCGCCACCTATCTCGGCTGGCTCCTGCACGGGGTGAAGGGGGGGCTGGCCGCCGGCATCCTGTTCATCGCCCCGGGTGCGGCGGTGATGCTCGCCCTCTCGTTCCTCTATGTGGAGCTCGGCGCATGGCCGCCGGCGGCGGCGCTGTTTCAGGGCCTGGCGGCCGCGGTGGTGGTGCTGGTGCTGCAGGCCCTGCTGCGCCTCTCGCGCCGGGCCCTCAACGGGATGCCCGCGCGCGCCGTGGCGCTCCTCGCTTTCGCGGCCCTGACCCTGTTCGGCCTACCATTCCCGCTGGTGGTGCTGGCGGCTCTGGCGGCGGGCTTTCTGCTGCACCGGCACTTCGCCGCCGCAGCACCCGCCGCCGGGGCGGGCGGGGCGAGCGTGATCGACTCGACGCTGGCTGCCGATCCCAGCCGATGGGTGCGCTTGGCGCCGGCGGCGCGCCGGGCCGGTCTGGTCTGTCTGGCACTGTGGGTCTGGCCCACGGCGTTGCTGTTGGCCGAAGGTGGTCTGTTTGCCGACATCGCCTGGCTCTTCTCCAAGCTCGCCGTGGTCACCTTCGGCGGCGCCTATGCGGTGCTCGCCTATGTCGCGCAGGAGGCGGTGGAGGGCTATGGCTGGCTGAGCGCCGAACAGATGCTGGCCGGCCTCGGCCTTGCCGAGACGACGCCGGGTCCGCTGATCCTGGTGCTGCAGTTCGTGGGTTTTCTGGCCGGTTATGCAGCGGGCGGCACCTGGGCCGGGGTGGCGGCCGGCCTGCTGACCCTTTGGGTCACCTTCCTCCCCTGCTTCGCTTGGATCTTCCTCGGCGCGCCGCATGTCGAGCGGCTGCATGACGCGCCGCGGCTCTCCGGCGCCTTGGCGGCGGTGACCGCGGCGGTGGTCGGGGTGGTGGCGAATCTCGCGCTCTGGTTTGCGCTCCGCCTCTTCTTCGCCGAGGTGGGGCCCTCCGCCCTCGCGCTTGGCCTGCCAGTGGTGGAGAGCCTGCGCTGGCAGGTGCTGCCGCTGCTTGCTCTCTCTGCGCTGCTGCTCTTTGGCCTGGGTGCCGGGGTCGGGGCGACCCTCGGCGGGGCGGCGCTGGGCGGGCTGCTCCTCTTCGCCGCGGGGGGATGAGGCATCGCCGCGGGGAGGATGATGCCCCGCCGCGGGGAGATGAGCCCGCTGCGCGCCCCATGCGTTGACAGACGCGTCCATTCCGCCATAACCCGCCCGGCCTGCCGACCGGTTCTGCCGGTTCACCGCGGAGGGGTGCCCGAGCGGCTAAAGGGGACGGACTGTAAATCCGTTGGCTAGCGCCTACGTTGGTTCGAATCCAACCCCCTCCATGTCCCCCGCCCGGTGGCACGGGCGGCAGGTGCTTGCGTATTCTCCGGCCCGGCCGGAGCACGCGGGTGTAGCTCAATGGTAGAGCCCCAGCCTTCCAAGCTGGCTGTGCGGGTTCGATTCCCGTCACCCGCTCCATGCGGGCTGGCCGGTCGAGCACGCAGCCTGCGCGGCCGGGCCCTCTGCCGGGCTGATGGGAACAGGATCGGGGTGCACGGAGCAGGCTGATGGCCAAGGCGAAGTTTGAGCGGACGAAGCCGCACTGCAATATTGGGACGATTGGCCATGTGGATCATGGTAAGACGTCGCTGACGGCGGCGATTACCAAGGTGTTGGCCAAGCGTGGTGGTGCGACCTATACGGCGTAT
>JANWYF010000245.1 GCA_025057055.1 Rhodovarius sp.
GCCGGAATCGACCCGCTCGACCTCCCGCGCGATCAGGCCATAGGCGACATAGGAGATGCCGGCACAGCCATAGCCCTCGAGCGTCGCACCCAGAAAACCCTGCTCGCCGAAGGCGGTCATGATCGAACGGTCGAAACTCTCACCGCGATGCGCCGCCAACACCCCAGGCATCAGCCGATCCTGACAAAACGCCCGCGCCGCATCGCGAATCAGCCGCTCCTCCTCCGTCAGCTGCTCCTCAAGCAGCAAAGGGTCGTCCCAGACGAAATCGGCACGCACGGGCGGCAGGGCATTCATGGCGGTCTTCCTCAGTGCTGGGCGGCCCGCAACGCGGGCCGTGGGTGCAGAGTGGCGCCGGCCGGTTCTGGCCGGCAAGCTTCAGCCGGCGGAGGCCCCCTCCCCGGCATGGCCGAGATCGCGCGCGGGGCCGGGCGGGGCCTCGGGTGCTGCCTCGCCCTCCTCGGCACGGCGGGCAAGGGCGGGGATGCGGATCAGCATGAAGGCCGGCACGGCATCACCGAAGCCGCGCACGACGGTGGCGGCCTCCTCCCGCGACGCCGGGCGGTCACGCCCGCCGGTTGTGCTGCGTGCGGCCTCGGCCGGGCGGGCGGCGCGGCCGGCGGCGGCAGGGCTGCGCGGCTCCTTGGCCGGGCGCGCCGCCTCCTGCCCGCGGGCACCGGCGGGCCGGGCTGTCTCCCGCCCGCGGGCGGTGGCGGCTGCACGCCCCTCCTGCTGGGCTGCATCCCGCCCGCCGGCGGTGGCACCGCCGCGGCTGCGTTTGCGGGTGGCCGCTTCGGCCAGTTCAGCATCGCTGACCGGGTCAAGCCCATCGATGCTGATCCGCGGTATCGGCTGGCCGGTCAGCTTTTCGATGGCCTGGACATAGCGCACGTCATCGACGGTGGCGATGGTAAAGGCCCGCCCCTCGCGCCCCGCGCGGCCCGTGCGCCCGATGCGATGGACGTAATCCTCGGCGTGGACGGGGACGTCGAAGTTGAACACATGCGACAGCCCGCCGATGTCGAGCCCGCGCGCGGCGACATCGCTGCAGACCAGCAGCTGCAGCTCTCCCGCCTTGAAGGCGTTGAGGGTGGCAAAGCGCACCGGCTGTTCCAGATCCCCGTGCAGCGCGCCGACCTTGAAGCCGTGCTTGCGCAGTGACCGGTAGAGGATGTCCACATCCACCTTCCGGTTGCAGAAGATCAGCGCGTTCTGCACCTTCTCCCGCCGGATCAGGCGCCGCAGCGCCTCGCGCTTGTCGTGCCGCTGCACATAGACGAGCCCCGTCGTGATGGTGCTCGCCACCGTCGCCGGCGGGGCGACCGTGATCTCCTTGGGGTTGGAGAGGAAGGCATCAGCGAGGCGCCGGATCTCGGGCGCCATGGTGGCGCTGAAGAACAGCGTCTGGCGCCGCTGCGGCAGCAGGGAGACGATGCGCTCGACATCCGGGATGAATCCCATGTCGAGCATGCGGTCGGCCTCGTCGATCACGAGCAGCCTGCAGTCGGCCAGCAGCACCCGCCCGCGCTCGAACAGGTCGAGCAGCCGGCCCGGGGTGGCGATCAGCACATCGACGCCGGCATCCAGCAGCGCGCGCTGCTCCTCCATGCTCTCCCCCCCGATCAGCAGCGCGTGGGTGAGGGAGAGGTATTTGCCGTATTTGACGAAGTTCTCGGCGACCTGCAGGGCCAGCTCGCGGGTGGGCTCCAGGATCAGGCTGCGCGGCATCCGCGCCTTGGCCCGGCTGCCCGTGAGGATGTCGAGCATCGGCAGCACGAAGCTCGCGGTCTTGCCGGTGCCGGTCTGGGCGCAGCCCAGCACGTCGCGCCCCATCAGGACATAGGGGATGGCCTGTTCCTGGATCGGCGTCGGGTGGCGGTAGCCGGCCTCGCTCACCGCGCGCACCAGCGCCTCGGACAGGCCGAGGTCAGCAAAGCTCGGGCGCGGCGGCGGGGGCGTTTCGGCGCTGCCGGCCGGCGCCGTGTCTGCCTCGGCCGGCGGGGCGCTCTCGGCCTCCTCTTCGGCCGCTGCATCAGCCTGCGCCAGGGCTGCCGTGGTTGCGGGATCGGCCGGCGCGGTGGGCTCGGCCGTTGCTGGATCGGCCTCTGCGGCCGTCACGGCTAGAGATGGCGGCCCCCCGGGTCCCGCTGCATCGCCGCCGGCGCAACCCGGCGCGGCCTCGCCCGCCCGCGCCGCCTTGGGGGGCACGGCAGAGGGCCCGGCGGGGTCCGCCGGCACGTCGGGCCGCGTCTCCGGGGCCGGGGCCCCGGCCTGCGGCTTGGTCATTTCTTCCGCGGCCGCTTCGGCGGCGCGGCAATCGGTATCGGTCAAATCACGCTCTTCACGATCATGGCCGGCCGGAAGCAGAAAGGCCCGGGCGGCCGGTGGGTTGGCGCTGCCGCGCAGCACCTCCGCGGCGGCAGCGGCTGGCTGCCGGGCACAGCGAAGGCGGGCGCGGCGGGGGCGGCAGGACCGGCCCCGCGCACGCTTGGCATATGCGCTGCCCGACTGCGCTGCGCAAGCGCCCGGCGCGCATGCCCCTGCCCCAGGCCGAACGCCGCGGCGGCCGAGGGGCTGGCCCGTCTCCCCCGCTATTCGAGGCGGATGCCGGCGCTGCGGATCACCTCGGCCAGCTCGCGCACCTCCCGCGCGACCAGGGCATCGAGTTCGGCGAGCGTCATTGGCACCACCACCGCCCCGCCGGCACGGGCCCGCTGCACCACCGCCGGATCCTGCGCCAGTTCCCGGAAGGCGGCGTTGTAGCGCTCGCGGATTGCAGGCGGCGTCGCGGCGGGAGCGAAGAAGGCGAACCAGGCATCGATGGTAAAACCGGGCAGCCCGGCCTCCGCCGTGGTCGGCACATCGGGCAGCGCCTCCGACCGGCGGGCGCTGGCCATCGCCAGGGCCTTGACCCGGCCGGCCTCGATCAGCCCGATGGCGGAAGAGGGGGTGGTGATGAACATCTCAACCCGGCCGCCGGCGACATCCTGCAGCGCGGGCGCGGCGCCACGATAGGGCACATGCACCATCTCGGCCCCAATCGCGCGGCTGAAGAGCACCCCGGCAATGTGCTGGATCGAACCCGGCCCCGCCGACGCATAGTGGAAACTGCTGCGCCGGGCGAGCGCGATGAAGCCCGCGAGGTCGTTCACCGGCAGGTTGGGCGCGGCCAGAATGACATGCGGCGCCATGGTGCCCATGCCCAGGGTGACGAAATCCCGCAGCGGATCGAAACCCGCCTGCGGCATCATGACCGGATTGCCGGCGTGATAGCCGGAATAGTTGAGCAGGATCGTGTGGCCGTCGGGCGCGGCGCGCATCGCCGCCTGGATCGCCAGGTTTCCGTTGGCGCCCGGCCGGTTCTCGACCACCACCGGCTGGCCGAGCAGGCGAGCCAGCCCGTCGCTGAACAGCCGGGCCGCGAAATCGCTGCCCCCGCCGGGCGGATTGGGCACCAGGATGGTGATCGGGCGAGAGGGCGACCAGCCCTGCGCCCGGGCGAGGGTAGGCAGGGCAAGCGCCGCACCGAGAAGGCCGCGGCGGGAGAGGGTGGCTGCCGCGCCGGTCAGGACGCGGCCAGGAAGGGCCTGATCCATGCGAGACATTCCTCCGGTGCTTCTTCGGCCAGATAGTGGCCGCTGTTGACCGCACCGCCCGACACCGGCCCCGCCGCATAGCGGCGCCAGACTTCGAGCGGCCGATACCACCGCCCGATCGCCCCTTTCGCCCCCCAGAGGATGAGCAGCGGGGCGCGGATCTTCTCTCCGGCCGCGCGCGAGGCGCGGTCATGCACCAGATCGATCGTGGCCGCGGCGCGATAATCCTCGCAGATGGCGGTCACGGTCGCCGGGTCGCGCAGGGCGGCCAGGTAATCGGCCCGCGCTTCGGGGTGGAAGAAGCTGCGATCCTTCGGTTCGCGGCTGGTCTGGATGTCGAACCAGGCCTCGGGGTCGAGGTTGATCAGCCGCTCGGGGCGCGGATGGGGTTGGGCGAGCCAGAACCAATGATAATAGCCCATGGCGAAGGCCATGTCGGCGGTCTCGAAGTGGTGCAGCGTGGGCACGATGTCCATCAGGCAGGCCCGGCTGACGGCCTCCGGCCGGTCGAGCATCAGCCGATGTGCCACCCGCGCCCCGCGGTCATGCGCGATGATGGCATAGCGCGGAAAGCCCAGCGCCAGCATGAGCCCGTGCACATCCCGCGCCATCTCGCGCTTGGCATAGGGGGCATGGTCGGGCGTGGCCGGCGGCTTGGCCGAGAAGCCATAGCCGCGCAGATCGGGGCAGACCACGGTGTGATCGCGCGCGAGGTCGGGCGCCAGCCGATGCCACATCAGGTGGGTTTGCGGGTTGCCGTGCAGCAGCAGCAGCGGCGGCCCGGCCCCGCCCAGGCGGTAGCGCACCGCCATCCCTGCGACATCCGCCCGCCTCTCCTCAAAACCGGGGAAGAGCATGCGACAGCCTCGCACCCTCCGGATTGACGCGCAACCATCGCAGGCCCAGCCTGCGCGGCCGGACCCGCAAGGATGGAGGGATGGATGTCCAAGGGCGATGAGGAGCTGTTCGAACGGGGCCTGCCGATCCGCCGCGCGGTGCTGGGGGCGGAATATGTCGATTCCAGCCTGGCCAAGGCCGATGATTTCATGATGGCCTTCCAGCGGGCCACCACCGCCTGGGCCTGGGGCTGGGCCTGGGGCGATCCGACGCTGGATCGGCGCACGCGCAGCCTCCTCAACCTCGCGATGCTGACCGCCCTCGGCAAGGTGCCGGAGATCAAGCTGCACGTGAAAGGGGCGCTCAACAACGGCGTCACCGTCGAGGAGATCAAGGCCACGCTGCTGCACGCCACCGCCTATTGCGGCATCCCGGCGGGGCTTGATGCCTTCAAGGCGGCGCATGAGGTGCTGCTGGCCGAGGGCGCCATCCCACCCAAGGCCTCCGCCTGATGGGCGAGCGCATCGGCTTCATCGGCATCGGCCGCATGGGCTGGCCGATGGCGGCCAATCTGCTGGCCCGCGGCTTCGATGTGGCGGTGGCCGACCGCGACACCGCCCGGGTGGCGCGCTTTGCCGCCGAACTGGGCGGCCGCGCCGCCGCCGACGCCGCCGAGGCCGCGCGCGGGGCGCAAGCGGTCATCACGATGCTGCCGACCAGCCGCGAGGTGGCGGAAGTGGCGCGGGCAATCCGGCCGGTGCTGACGCGGGGCGCGCTGCTGATCGACATGACCTCCGGCCAGCCCGGCGCGACGCGCGCGATCGCCGCCGAACTCGCTCAGGCCGGCATCGAGATGGTCGACTGCCCGGTCAGCGGCGGCGTGGCGCGTGCCCGCACGGCGGAGCTCGCGATCATGGCCGGCGGCGATCCGGCCGTGCTCGACCGCGCCGAGCCCATCCTGCGCGCGATGGGCAGCAGCATCCACCGCTGCGGACCGATCGGTGCCGGCCAGGCGATGAAGGCGCTCAACAACCTGGTCTCGGCCGGGGGCTTCCTGATCGGGATCGAGGCGCTGCTGATCGGGCAGCGCTTCGGGCTGGATCCGGAGGTGATGGTGGATGTGCTCAATGCGTCGACGGGCATGAACAACTCGACGCAGAAGAAGTTCAAGCAGTTCGTGCTGAGCCGCAGCTTCGACTCCGGCTTCTCCCTCGCGCTGATGGCCAAGGACCTCTCGATCGCCCTCGAGGTGGGGCGCGAGGCCGGGGTGGCGACACCCTTCGCGGCGCTCTGCCGGGAACTCTGGGCGGCGGCGGCGGCCAGCCTCGACCCCGAGGAGGACCACACCGCCATGGCCAAGCTGTGTGAACGGCTGGCGGGGGTGGTGCTCGGCAAGGGAGGTGCCGAGGGCTGACCCCGCCGGCGCCCCCCCCCGGCGGTGAGGGGGGGCGGGCGGGCCCGGCCCGCCGGGCCCCCCCCCCGCCCCAACCCCCCCCCCGGTGGGGGGAGCCGGGGGCCAAAAACCCCCGCGCGGCCACGGCCCGGGGGTGT
>JANWYF010000186.1 GCA_025057055.1 Rhodovarius sp.
CATCACCACCTGGCAGGAGATCGCGATCCCGAAGCCCGCGAGCAGCAGCCCATCGAGCAGCGGGGAAGGGAAGGGGGCGGCCAGCAGGAGGCCGCCCAAGCAGGCCGCAGCGGTCAGATGCCCGGCCGCGATCAGCGGCACAGGATGCTGGGACAGCCGCGCTGCCAGCCCGGCCAGGAAAGGCCCTGCCACCAGCGCCGCGGCTGCCAGCAGCAGCAGATGCCCAGCCTCGATGCGCGAGAGGCCCTTGACCTCCATCAGCCAGGGCCCGCCCCAGAGGCCGCGCACCCCCAGCACCGCGGCCAGGCTGACAAAGGCCAGGACCATCAGCGAACGCAGCTGCGGGCTGATCGCAAAGCCGAACACCAGCCGCATCTCGTCGCGCAGCCGACGCGCCGGGCTGGCCGGCACCACCTCTCGGACCATGGCGGCGACGAGCAGCAGCGCAACGGCGGCCAGCACCGCACAGGCGAGGAAGCCCGCGCGCCAGCCCGCGGCCTCGATCAGCCACGCAAGCGGGCTGGCCGAGAGCAGCATGCCGGAATTGCCCATCGCCTGGATGATGCCCGACCACAGCCCGAAGCGCAGCGGGCTCAGCGCGCGGGCGGCAAAGGTCATGGGAGCAAGCAGCATGCCCGAGCAAGCGAGGCCCAGCACCACCTGCGCCGTCAGCATCGAGGCCGGCCCCCAGGCCGCGGCGGCGAGCAGCGCCCCAGCCAGCCCGAGGCCGAGCAGCACCAGCATGACCCGCCGCGCCCCGTGCCGATCCAGCGCCACCCCGACCGGGATCATGGCCAGGGCGAAGGCGAGCGGAAAAGCACCGGTGACGAGGGCAAGCCCCTCCGGCGCCAGGGCGAGATCCCGGCCCAGCACATCGGCCGCGACCGCGGGCAGGGTCCGCACCGCGTTGCTGAACACATGCCCGAGCGTGAGCGCGAGGATCTGCAGCGGCAGCGTGATCACGTGGGGAAGATCTTGCCCGGGTTGAGGATGCCGCGCGGATCGAGGGCAGCCTTGAGGCTCTGCATCACGGCCAGCGCCTCGGCCCCATGCTCGGCGGCCAGGAACTCCCGCTTGCCGAGGCCGATGCCATGCTCGCCGCTGCAGGTGCCCCCCAAGGCCAGCGCCCGGCGAACGATGCGGCGGTCGAGCTCCCAGGCGGCGGCGAGGCGCGCGGGGTCGTCATCCTCGATGAGGATGACGGTGTGGAAATTGCCATCGCCGACATGGCCGACGATGGGCGCGATCAGGCCGCTCTCGGCGATGTCCTGCTTGGCACCGAGTAGCGCCTCGGCCAGGCGCGAGATGGGCACGCAGACATCGGTGGCGATGCCGCGTGCCCCGGGCTTGAGCGCAAGCGCGGCCCAATAGGCATCGTGCCGCGCCTGCCAGAGCCGCTGGCGCGCCTCCACCTCCCGCGCCCAGGCAAAACCGGACCCGCCGGCGGCAAGAGCGATCTCCTCGGCCGCCTTCGCCTGTTCGGCCACCCCGGCCTCGCTGCCGTGGAATTCGAGAAAGAGGGTGGGCAGCGGCCGCAATCCCGCAAGCCGCGAATAGGCGATGCAGGCGGCCATCTGCACCTCATCAAGCAGCTCGATCCGTGCTATCGGCAGGCCGGTCTGCAGCACGGTGATCACCGTCTCCACCGCGGCGGCGAGGCTGTCGAACTGGCAGACCGCGGCGCTGATCGCTTCCGGAATGCCGTGCAGGCGCAGGCGGATGCGGGTGATGACACCGAGCGTGCCTTCGCTGCCGATCATCAGATGGGTGAGGTCATAGCCATTGGCGGCCTTCCGGGCGCGGGAGCCGGTCGAGATCACCCGCCCATCGGCCAACACCACCTGAAGGCCCAGCACATTCTCCCGGATCGTGCCGTAGCGGACCGCATTGGTGCCGGAGGCGCGCGTCGCGCACATGCCCCCGATCGTACAGTGGCTGCCCGGATCGACCGGAAAGAACAGGCCGGCATCGCGCAGATGCAGGTTGAGCTGCTGGCGCGTCACCCCCGGCTCGATTAGGCAATCCATGTCGGCGGCCGAGACCTCGAGGATGCGGTTCATGCGCGACAGATCAAGGCTGATGCCGCCATGCACTGGGTTGACATGCCCCTCCAGGCTGGTGCCGGCACCGAACGGCGTGACCGGCACGCCATGCGCGTGGCAGAGGGCGAGCAGTCGGCTCACCTCCTCGGTGCTTTCGACGAAGGCGACCGCATCGGGCAGGGTGGGCGGCGTGGTATCCTCGCCGCGGGCGTGCTGCTCGCGCAGCGCTTGGTGGGTGGTGATCCGCTCGCCGAGGAAGGCGCGGGCGGCGGCGATGACGGCATCGACGGGGCGGGGCGCGCTGGTCTGCATGGCGGCGCATCATGCCCCCGGCACGCCATGTCGGCCAGCACCCGGATTTTCCTTGCGCCGCGCAGCCGGCAGGACCTAGGCTTTGTGGGAAAAGACGAGGAAAGGGAGGACGCGGCCATGCGCATCCTGCTTGCGCTCTGCCTCGCGCTGCTCTTGGTGCTGCCGGCACGCGCGCAGGCACCGATCACCATCGTGGTCAATTTCGTCGCCGGCGGGCCATCGGATCTGATGGCGCGGCTGCTTGCGCCGGAACTCTCGGCCGCGCTCGGGGTGCCGGTGGTGGTCAAGAACACGATCGGCGCCGCCGGTGTGATCGGGGCGGCCGAAGTGGCGCGGGCGCGGCCGGATGGGCAGACCATCCTCTTCTCGCCCCTCGGGGCGATGGTGATCCAGCCTAACTTCCGCAGCGATCTGCCCTATCGGCCCGCCGATTTTGTCCCGATCTGCCAGGTGGCCGATACGCCGGTGGTGGTGATGACCGCCCCCGGTGGGCCGCGCAGCCTGGCCGAGGTCGCAGCGCGGGCGCGCGAGGCACGCGGCGCCTTCAACTTCGCCTCCGCCGGCCCGGGGTCGATGCCGCATATCGCCACCGTCGCCCTGGCCCGCGCGCTTGGCGTGCAGATGACGCATATCCCCTATCGCGGCAATGCCGAGGCGGTGGTCAGCCTGCTGCGCGGCGATGTCGGCCTCTTTGCCGACCAGCCCGGAACCCTGCGCGCCAACAACCTGCAAGCCATCGCGATCTTCGCCGAACGCCGCACGCCCGAATTTCCGGAGGTGCCGACACTGCGCGAACTGGGCCATGACCTGGTCTATTCGATCTGGTCGGGCCTCTTCGCCCCGGCCGGCACGCCCGCCTCCATCATCGCGCGCTATGACGCCGCCTGCCGGCAGGCGCTGCAGGCACCGGCGGTGATCGAGGGTTTCCAGCGCCTGGCGACCCCGATCGTCTATCGCGACGCCGAATCCTTCGCGGCCTTCCGCGACGCCGAGCTCGCGAAATTCGCCGAGGTGATCCGCAGCGCCGGTATCCGCCCGGGGGATTGAGCCGCCGATCGGCCGGCCGCCCAGCCAAGCGGGCAAACGATCGGAACCCTGCCGAGGCTGAGGTGGCCGAGGGGCTGCCCACCGCCAGCCGCGCGGCCGTGCGCCCGGTCCTGCCTGCCGCCCCGGTGGTTGGCCATGCGCCATGCTGCGCGGCCACCCAAGGTCGATCCGCAAGGTGGCGGGCCGCGAAGGGGGGGGTGGTTTGCACCCTGCCCCTTGGGCGTTAGCGTCGCGGCCCCATCGCAAGGAGTTCCGCCATGCCCAACCGGGTGAAAGAGGCCTGGAAGGCCGGAGAAGCAGTGATCAACGGCTGGCTGGCCATCCCCTCCGCCTTTTCAGCCGAGATGTTCAGCCAAGCCGGCTGGGACAGCGTGACAGTGGATATGCAACACGGCGTGCAGGATTACCTCTCCTGCGTGGCCTGCTTTCAGGCCATCCAGGCCTCCGGCTCAGGTGCGACGCCCATGGTGCGGGTGCCATGGAACGAGCCTGGCATCATCGGCAAGGTGCTCGATGCCGGGGCCTATGGCGTGATCTGCCCCATGATCAACAGCCCCGAGGAGGCAGCGGCCCTGGTGCGCGCCTGCCGCTACCCGCCGGAGGGGGCACGGAGCAACGGCCCGATCCGCGCCGGGGCCTATGGCAGCGCCGGGGCCTATCAGCAGACCGCCAACCGCGAGATCCTGGTCATCCCGATGATCGAGACGCGCGAAGCGGTGGAGAACATCGAGGCGATCCTCGATGTGCCCGGGATTGACGGCATCTATGTCGGTCCCTCCGACCTCTCCTTCAGCTACGGGCTGACGCCCAAGCTCGACGTCGAGGACCCGCTGATCCTCGGCATCTATGAGAAGCTGCTCGCGGCAACCGCGCGCCGCGGCATCGCCGCCGGGCTGCACACCAGCACGCCGGACTACGCGCGCCGGATGCTCGCCATGGGCTTCAGGCTGGTCACCATCGCCAACGACATCGGGTTGATGGTGAGCGCCGCCCGCCAGGCCATCAGGACGGTGCGGGGCTGAGCACCGCGCGCAGGACCGCCGGATCCTGCGTGGTCGACAGCGCCGCAACATCGCAGGCCGCGAACCGGATGCGCGCGAAGCGAACACAGCCCGCAACCGCGGAAGCGGCTGATCGAGCGCGAGCTGTGCGAACGCATGGGCATCAGCCGCACCTCGGTGCGGGAGGTGCTGCGCCAGCTCGAGGCGGAGGAGCTGATTCGCGTCGAGCCCCGCCGCGGCCCTGTGGTGGCCGCCATCACCGCCGAGGCGGCGGCGGACATCTACGAATTCCGCAGCATCCTCGAGCCGGCGGCGGTGCGCCTGTTCGTGCAGCGCCGCAGCCCGGCGGAGCTGCGCGAGCTCGGCCGTCATCTCGACGCCTTTCGCAACGCGGTCGCGGAGGGCCGTCTCGACGCGATGGTCGAGAGCATGGCCGAGTTCCATGCTCTGATCTTCCGCGGCTCGCGCAACCGCGAACTGCTGGCGATTGGCCAGCGGCTGCAGGCGCGCATCAGCGCGCTGCGGCGCAGCACGCTCTCTCTGCCTGGGCGTGCGCTGCGCGCGCTTCAGGAGATGCAGGCCATCCTCGATGCGATCACAGCCGGCGATGCCGAGGCGGCGGCAGCAGCAGTCGAACGCCATATCGCCTCGGCGCGGGAGGCGGCGCTCGGCGGACGCGCCGCGGCCTGACCGCCAGCCCTCAGGCGGCGGCCAGCACCTCCTCGGCCCAGGCGGCGATCCGGCGGGCCGGCATCACGCCGCTGCTGCGCGCCACCTCTCGCCCGCGATGCAGCAGCAGCAGGGTCGGGATGCTGCGGATGCCGAAGCGCTGCGCGAGATCGGGCGCCTCCTCGGTCGAGATCTTGAGCAGCCTCACCCGCGGCTCGAGCAGCCTGGCGGCGGCGGTGAATTCGGGCGCCATCGCCCGGCAGGGCCCGCACCAGGAGGCCCAGACATCGACGAGCAGCGGCAGATCGCTGCGCGTGAGGTGACGGGCGAAGCGCTCGGCATCGACCTCGACCGGAGCCCCGAAGAACAGGGGCTGGCGGCACTGGCCGCAGCGCGGCCCCTCCGCCAGCCGCGCCGCCGGAAGGCGGTTGAGCGCATCGCAATGCGGGCAGGGAATATGCAGGGGGTGATCCATGAGAGCCTCGATCCGGCCGGGCCGGTTCCTGAGTGACCCCTAATATAGCAGTTGCTTACGTTAGGACAAGCGAATATGATCGCGCCATGCCTCACCCCTCCCCGCTCGAAGCCCATGCCGAGGAGGCGGCGAATCTCCTCCGGCTGCTCGCCAATGAACGGCGCCTCCTCCTGCTCTGCGAACTGGCCCGCGCAGAAGAGATGACGGTCGGGCGTCTAGCCGCCCGCATCGGCCTCTCCCAGGCCGCGCTGTCGCAGCATCTGACCCGCCTGCGCGCCGAAGGCCTGGTCGAACGCCGGCGCGAGGGCACCAGCCTCTACTACCGCATCGCCGATCCGCGGGTGGCGGCGGTGATGGGCGCGCTGCAAGGGCTGTTCTGCCCGAACCCTGCCACCGTGCGGGCGGCCTGACCTTTCGGCGCCCGTCGCCCCCCCTGCGCCGGCGGCCGCTTTCGCCTAGCCTTGGGTCGCCGTGACCGCAGCCGCGCCGCCCCCCGCCCGGATCCTGCATGCCGCCGTCCCGGGGCGAATCCGTCTCTCCCTCCCCGCCCTGCGCGGCGATCCGCGGCGCGCCGCCGCCCTGGTCGCGCAACTCGCAGCCACCCCGGGCATCCGAGAGGCGAGCGCGAGTGCGCTGACCGGGTCGGTGCTGCTGCGCCACGGCCCGGAGTGGCAACCGGATGCCCTGGCCGCCCTGGTGGCCGCGCTGGCCGCCCGGCCCTCGGCCCCGCTGATGGCGCCTGCCGCTGCGGCAGTCGGCGGCCAGCCTTGGCATGCCCTGCCGCCAGAGGCCCTGCTGGCGGGCCCCTTCCCGGTCTGCCCGAGCCGCGGCCTCTCGGCGGAGGAGGCGGCAGCGCGGCTGGCGCGCTTCGGCCCCAATCGGCTGCCCCGCCCCGCCCCCCGCAGCCTCCTTGCCATGTTCGCCGAGCAATGCCTGAGCCTGCCGGTCCTCCTGCTCGGCGCCTCCGCCCTGATCTCGCTGGCCAGTGGCGGAATCGCCGATGCGCTGATCATCTTGGTTGTGGTGGCGGCCAATGCCGGCATCGCCACCGCCACCGAAGCCCAGGCCGAGCGCACCATCCTCGCCCTCGATGCCGCAGGCCCCTCAGCCGTGCCGGTGCTGCGCGACGGCGTGCGCCGGCTGCTGCCGCCGGAATGCCTCGTCCCGGGCGATGTCCTGTTTGCCGAACCGGGCACCCTGATCCCGGCCGATGCCCGGCTGATCGAGGCGCATGACCTCACGGTCAACGAATCCGCGCTGACCGGAGAGAGCCTGCCGGTGGCCAAGAGTGCCACCGCCGCCCTGCCGCCCGACGCACCGCTGGCCGAACGCCGCACCATGCTCCACCGCGGCACCGCCGTCACCGGCGGTTCCGGCGTGGCGGTGGTGGTGGCCACCGGTGCGGCCACGGAACTCGGCCGCATCCAGGCCCTGCTCGGCAGCCTGCGCCCGCCCCCCACCCCGCTGCAGCGGGAGCTCGCGGTCCTCGGGCGAAGGCTGGTCTGGATCAACGGTGCGATCTGTCTTGCCGTGCTGGCGCTGGGCCTCGCCCGCGGCCGGGCGCTGCTGCCCACCCTCCAGAGTGCGATCTCCCTCGCCGTCGCGGCGGTGCCGGAGGGCCTGCCCGCCGTCGCCACCACCATCCTCGCCCGCGGGATCCGGCAGATGCGGCGCGAAGGCGTGCTGGTGCGCCGCCTGCATGCGATCGAGACGCTGGGCGCGGTGCAGGTCCTCTGCCTCGACAAGACGGGGACGCTCACGCGCAACCTGATGGCGGTGGTCGAACTTGAGACCCCCTCGGGCAGCTGCCGCCCCGCCCCGGGCGGCTGGGTGGGGCCGGCGGCGGCGCTGGCCGAGGCGCAACGCCTGCTCGAGGTCGGCGCGCTCTGTTCCGACGCCGCCCCGCGGGAAGAGGGGGGGTTTGCCGGCTCGGCCACCGAGGTGGCGCTGCTGCGTGCGGCCGAGGAGGCTCGGCTTGACATCGCCGGCCTGCGCGCCGCCCATCCGCGCCTGGCCACCACCCCGCGCGCGGAGGGGCGCAAGCGCATGGCCACCCTCCATGCCCGACCCGGCGGCGGCCTGTGGCTTGCGCTCAAGGGCGATCCGGTGGAGGTGCTGGCCGCCTGCAGCCACCGCCTGCAGGGGCCTGCGGCAGTGCCCCTGACCGACAGCGACCGCGCCGCTATCCGCGCCGCCAACGACGCGATGGCCGGCCGGGGGCTGCGCGTGCTCGGCTTCGCCGAGGGCAGCGGAGCAGAGGAGGCAGGCCTGACCTGGCTCGGCTTGGCCGGGATTGCCGATCCGCTGCGGCCCGAGGCACCGGAGGCGATCGCCGCGCTGCACCGCGCCGGCATCCGCACGGTGATGATCACCGGGGATCAATCCGCGACCGCGATCGCCATCGCCCGTGCTGTCAACCTGGGCCGCGGCGGGCAGCTGACGGTGCTCGAGGCCGGGCAGCTCGATGCCGCGCGGCCCGAGGTGCTGGCCGCGCTGGCCCATCGCGCCGATGCCTTCGCCCGCGTCAGCCCCGCGCAGAAGCTCGCGGTGGTGCGCGCCTTGCAGGCCACGGGCCAGGTGGTGGCGATGACCGGCGACGGGGTGAATGACGGCCCCGCCCTGCGCGCGGCCGACATCGGCATCGCCATGGGCGCCTCGGGCAGCGAAGTCGCCCGCGAAGCGGCCGACATCGTGCTGGCCGAGGATTCGCTCGCCGCGCTGCTGCGCGCCCTCGCCCTCGGCCGGGCCATGACCGGCAATATCCGCAAGGTGCTGCGCTACCTGCTCGCCACCAACCTCTCGGAGAGCCTGCTCATGCTTGGCGCGGCGGCCTCCGGCCTGCCGGCGCCGCTCTCCCCGGCCCAGCTGCTCTGGCTCAACCTGATCTCCGACGTCGCACCGGCCCTCGCCCTTGGCCTCCAAGCGCCGGAGGGCCACGAGCTCGACCAGCCGCCGCGCCCGCCCGGCCAGCCCCTGATCGGGCCCGATGACCTCTGGCGCATCGGGCGCGAGGGGGCGGTGATCGCGGCCACCACTTGGCTCGCGCATCTGCTGGCCGGCCGCGGCGGCGCCCCCGTGGCCTTCCATGCCCTGACCGCGGCCCAGCTGCTACATGCCCTGGCCTGCCGGTCGGAGCGCCGGCGCCGCGGAGAGGCCATGGCAGAGGGCGAGGCGCTGCTGGTCGGCGCCGTCGCGGGTGGGTTCCTCCTGCAGGGGCTCGCGCAGGCCCTGCCCGCCTGGCGGAGCCTGCTCGGCCTCGCGCCGCTCGGGCCGGGGGGGCTGGTCGCGGCCGGGGCGGCGAGCCTTGCGGCCTGGCTCGTCAATGACGCGATCGGGGCGGCGGCGCGCAGCTTGGGGAATGACCATGTCGGCTGAGCATCTCTTCGCCTCCGAGTCGGTCACGCCGGGCCATCCCGACAAGCTCTGCGATGCCATCGCGGATGCGGTGGTGGAGGCCGCGCTGCGCCAGGATCCGGCCACCACGGCCGAGGTCGAATGCGCCATCGCCAGCGGCATCGTCTTCCTCGCCGCCCGGCTGGCCGGGCATGTCTCGGTCGATATGCCGGCCATCGCCCGGGAGGTCCTGGCCGAAGCCGGCTATGCCGAGGCGCAGGCGCCCGGCGATTTCGACGCCCGGCGCTGTTCGATCCTGACCAGCCTGACCGCCCTGCCCGCCCTGCCCGCCGCCGCCGGAGAGCGCGCGGCCGATGAGCACGTCAACGCCTTCGGCTATGCTTGCGATGAGACCCCCTCTCTGCTGCCGATGCCGATCGCGCTGGCCCACCGGGTCGCGCGTGCCTTTGATGGGGCGCGGCGGCAGGGGCTGCTGGGCGCCGTCTCGCCCGATGCCAAGGTGCAGGTCGCGGTGCGCTACCGCGGCGGCCGGCCTCTCGAAGTGGCGGCGGTGACCGTCATCTGCGGCGGTGCCGAGGCGGCGCTCGCCGCCCTGCCCGGTCGGCTGGCCGAAGCAGTGTTGCAGCCCGCCTTCACCGGCGCGGCCCTGCCCCTGCTCCCGGCCACCCCGGTGTTGGTCAACCCGGGCGGGGTGCGGCGCGGCGGCGGGCCAGCCAGCCATCCGGGCCTGACCGGCCGCAAGCCCGGTATCGACACCTATGGCGAGTACTCCCGCCAGCCGCAGGCGGCGCTCTCGGGCAAGGATCCGGCCAGCATCGATCGGCTGGGCGCCTATGCCGCGCGCTGGGCGGCGCGCAACATCGTCGCCGCCGGTCTGGCCAGACACTGCGAAGTGCATCTCTGCTACGCACCGGGCCGGGCGGAGCCGGTCAGCCTGCGCGTGCACGCCTATGGCACCGGCGTCCTGCCGGATGCGGATCTGGCGGCCCGGCTGCGGGCGGCGGCGGATTTCCGGCCAGGGCCGCTGCTGCGCCGCTTCCGCATCGCCGAACGATTGGCGGCGGCCCCGCCCGGCGGATTCCTCCGCCCCCTGGCGGCCTTCGGGCATGTGGGGCGGGAGGAGCTTGCCCTGCCCTGGGAGGAGGAGGACCTGGTACCGGCGCTCCGCCGGGCTTGAGCGGAGGAAGCCGGGGGGGGTCAGTCCTCCGCTGCGGGCGGGCCGGCCTCGGCTCCCTCCCCTGCCTCGGTGGTCGCTGCCGCGGCCTGGGCTGCTGCCATGGCCTGCCGGGCGAGCTGCCAAGCCTGGGTGGCCAGTACCAGGGCGGGGGGCAGAAGCTGCTGGCGCAGGATCTGCACCAGGGCGAGCAGACCCGCCGCAGCAGCCCCGAGCGCGGGCAGCAGGGCCGCCGGGGCGGGGGCCGGCCCCGGCTGCGGCGCGGCCGATGGCGCATCGCCGCGCCTGAGCGCGAAGAGCCCCGCCGCTTCGGCCTGCGCGAGCAGCGACTCGGTCGGGCCGTCATGGAAGAGGACGAGCGAGCCCGTGAGCGCCGAGGCCTCGGCCCTGCTCACCCCGGGCAGCGCCGCGATGCGGGCGGACAGGGCCGCCATCCCCGCCGCATCGCCGCGCAGGGCGGGCAGCCTGAGGCGCAACCGGCCCGGCAGGCGATGGACCAGCAGCGCCGCCGGGGCCTCAGCCATCCCCCCGGCCTCCGGCCGCGGCGCGGGCCAAGGCGGCGGCGCGTGCGGCGGCCTCGGCCGCAGCCCGGGCGGCCGCCGCTGCCTCCTCGGCCGGGGGCGCCGCAGGGGCAGCTGCGGCATCGGCTCCGCCAAGACCGGCGCCGGCGCTCGCCAGCTCGTGCTCGACCTCGGCCAGGAGATCGCTCGCCGCCTCGGCCGCCTCGGCCACCGCGAGCCGAGCCTGGGCATAGGAGGCCAGGGCGGTCTTGAGCACCTCCTTGGCAGCGGGGCGGGCGCTGCGCAGCAGCTGCGGCATCAAGCCGGGCGCGATCGCCGCCACGCCAAGCCCGACCGCCACACCGGCACCGAACAGAAGGAAGGGGACCACGGCCTGCGCTCCCTTTTTCGTCGGGCAGGAGCATACCGCCCGCTGCCGCGCTGCACTATCCTTGCCGGGATGCGCCAGGCGAGTGACGGAGAATGAGTGGGACCGATCCGGCCGCCGTGCCGATCCGTGCCGAGGCGGTGCTGGTGCGCGATGGCGCCACTGAGACGCTGGCCTTCGATGCCATCACCATCAGCACGGAGGATCCAGAACGGCTGATCGTGGCGCTGGCCGATGCCTCCGGCTGCAGCCTGACGCTGCTGCTGCCGCGCCAGGAGCTCAAGAGGCTGCTCGGCTGGCGCAAGCTGCTCTCCCTCTGACCATGCCGGGCCGCCGATGGATCGGCGGCCACGGCCGGCCCGAGGGCTCCTCCTCGCCTCGTGGGCGCACCGCCCGCGTGCCCGATCCAAGCGGCAGGCCGCCAGCCCTCGCCGGACCGGTGTCGGACCAGCTGCCCGGTTGACGCGGCGGCCGGACCGGCCGAGGCTTCCTCCGTCCCACGAGGAGGAGGAAACCATGCCAGAGAGGTCCGGCCGATGACCAATGCCTTCATCGTCGGTGCCTTCGAGCATCCGACCCGCAAGGCGGACGACAAATCCACCGCGCAGCTGCATGCCGAGGTCGCCTACGGCGCGCTGCAGGATGCTGGCCTCAGTGTCGATGACATCGACGGCTATCTCTGCGCCGGGGATGCCCCGGGCATGGGTGGGCTGTCGATGGTCGAGCACCTGAACCTGCGCAAGCTACGCTACATCGACACCACCGAGACCGGCGGTTCTTCCTACGTCATTCACGTCGGCCACGCGGCGGAGATGATCAAGGCCGGCAAATGCAATATCTGCCTGATCACCCTGGCCGGGCGCCCGCGGGCCGAAGGCATGCAGACCGGCACAGCGGTGCGCAGCGCAGGCAGCGGCGTGCCGGACGAGCCCTTCGAGATCCCCTATGGCCGCACCATCGCCACCATGCACGCCATGGTCGCGCAGCGGCACATGTACGAGTTCGGCACCACCAGCGAGCAGCTGGCCTGGGTCAAGGTCGCGGCCAGCCACCATGCGCAGTACAACCCGCATGCGATGCTGCCCAAGGTGGTGACGGTCGAGGATGTGCTGAACTCCCCGATGATCGCCGACCCGCTGCATCGGCTGGACTGCTGCGTCATCTCCGACGGCGGGGGCGCGCTGATCGTCGCGCGCGAGGAGATTGCCCGTCAGCTCAAGCGGCCGCTGGTCAAGATCCGCGGCTGGGGTGAGGCGATCAAGCACCAGATGGCGGGCCAGGTCGACCTGACCTGGTCGGCGAGCGTGCAGTCGGGCAAGATCGCCTTCGAGATGGCCGGCTGCAAGCCGTCCGACATCAAGTACGCCAGCATCTACGACAGCTTCACGATCAGCGTGATCATTCAGCTCGAGGATCTCGGCTTCTGCGAGAAGGGGCAGGGCGGCAAATTCGTCGCCGACGGCAACCTGATCTCGGGCGTGGGCAAGCTGCCCTTCAACACCGACGGCGGCGGTCTGTGCAACAACCATCCGGCCAACCGCGGCGGCATGACCAAGGTGATCGAGGCCGTGCGCCAAGCCCGCGGCGAGGCGCATCCCGCCGTGCAGGTCAAGGACCATTCCCTCGTGCTGGCCAACGGCAAGGGCGGCAGCCTGTGCACCCGCCACGGCTGCGGCACCGTGATCCTGGAGGCTCTCTGATGGCGACGATGGCATCCAACCGGATCCCCCCCGCACCGGTGGAGGATCCGACCAACAAGGCCTTCTTCGACGGCTGCCGGGAGGGCAAGCTGCTGATCGGCCGCTGCCTGGATACCGGCAAGCCCTTCTTCTACCCGCGCGGCATCTCGCCCTTCACGCTGTCGACCAATGTGCGGCTGGAGCCCAGCAAGGGCGAGGGCGTGATCTATTCCTGGTCGATCCAGCGCGGCAAGGATCCCTACTGCCTGGCCTATGTCACGCTGGATGAGGGGGTGACGATGATGACCAACATCGTCGACTGCGACCTCGATACCATCCGCTGCGGGCAACGGGTCCGGCTGGTCTGGAAGCCCTCGGACGGCGGCCCGCCGCTGCCGATGTTCACCCCCGTCTGACCGGCACTGGCCGGCCGGCACGCCGCTGCGGCAGCACCGGGAAGGGCTGGTCTCGCCGCCGCGCTCCAGCCGGCCGGCCGGGACAGGATGGCCGCGGCTGGAGCCTGGTTTCGGGGCCGCAGAGAGCCCCGCTGCGGTCCGATCACGGGGCCAGCGACCGCATCGCCCGCTCCTGTCCTTCCCCGCCGGGCGGCGCAACCAGCGGCAGCCGCACCCAGCCGGGCAGGTGCCGACCGCCGCGGGCTGGAAGCATGGCCAGACGGAGCAAGGGGGCAGGCCCTCTTCGCCATGGGGGCCTGCCCGAGACGCGCGCCAGGACATCAACCGTAGCCTGCCCCGGGGAGGGAGGTGTCCAGCTCCCCTCTCGCCTTCCGGCGGCTCTGCCCAGTGCTGCCGGCCGGCGCGGAAAGCTCCCGGAAAGGGCCGCCTGCTCTGCTGAGCAGCAGGGCGGCAGCGTGGGCAGGCCGCTTCGGCGCACCCCGCCCCATGATCCGGATGCGCGCATGCCGAGACTACGCTAACCTTGGCCCCAAGAGCTGATCCGCAGATGCATCGCACAGGCACCCCGCCGCGATCCCGGCACCGGATGTCATCGCTGGCATGTCGGATGTGGCTGTTGTGGTCCGTGCTTGCCGGGCTGATCTGGGCAGCGGAGCCGCAGCCCGCCCAGGCCCAGGGCGAGCCGATCCGCATCAAGGTGGTGGGCGGCCTCGCCGGCATTCCGCAATACACGCGGCATGAGGCGCCCTTCTGGCTGGAACGCGTGCCGCGCCTGACCGGGGGGCGGGTCCAGGCCGAGATCGCGCCCTTTGACGGCAGCGGCATGCGCCCGCATGAGATGCTCCATCTGATGCGGCTTGGCGTCATCGGCTTCGGCACCGTGCTGCTGTCGGTCGCCGCCCCGGACGACCCGGAGCTCAACGCCGCTGATCTGCCGGGCCTCAATCCCGACATCGAGCGGCTGCGCGTCCACACCGCTGCCTATCGCCCGAGGCTCGCGGCCATCCTGGCCGATCGCTACGACAGCGAGCTCCTGGCCATCTACACCTACCCGGCGCAGGTGCTGTTCTGCACCGGCGCCTTTTCCGGC
Organism: Rhodovarius sp.; assembly: GCA_025057055.1. GTDB lineage: Bacteria > Pseudomonadota > Alphaproteobacteria > Acetobacterales > Acetobacteraceae > Rhodovarius. The sequence continues at coordinate 14,148 of JANWYF010000186.1, forward strand.
CTGACCGACATGGCGGGTCGGCGCGTGCGCACCTCATCGGTCGCGCAGGCCGACTTGATGGAGGCGCTGGGCGCACGGCCGATCATCATCCCCTTCGCCCAGATCGTCCCGGCGATCCGCGGCGGCCTCGTGGATTGCGCGATCACCGGCACGCTCTCGGGCTTTGCCATC
>JANWYF010000185.1 GCA_025057055.1 Rhodovarius sp.
CCCTGGGCGCAGCTGCGCAAGGATCTGGGCTTCGCCTTCTGCCGGCAGGAGAGCGAGAAGAATCCGATGATCGTGCCGCCGCTGAAGCGCACGGATTGCGCGCCGGTCTCGGACGGGGCGGCAGCCCTGGTCATCGCGCATCCTGAGCTGGCGGCGCATGCGCGGCGGGCCGTGCGCTTCCGCGCGGCGGTGCATGTGCAGGACCTGCTGCCGATGGCCGCGCGCGACGTGATCCGCTTCGAGGGCCCGCGGGAGGCCTGGGCGCGCGCGCTGGATCAGGCGGGCATCCGGCTGTCCGACCTCTGCTTCGCCGAGGTGCATGACTGCTTCACCATCGCTGAGCTGCTGACGCTCGAGGCGATGGGCCTTGCGCCGGCGGGGCAGGGGGCGCGCGCCGTGATGGAGGGCTGGACCCATCGCGACGGGCGGCTGCCGGTCAATCGCTCCGGCGGGCTCAAGGCCAAGGGGCATCCGATCGGGGCGACCGGGGTGTCCATGCATGTGCTGGCTGCCATGCAGCTGGTGGGCGAGGCGGGGGCGATGCAGCTGCCGCGGGCTGATCTGGGGGCGGTCTTTAACATGGGCGGGGCGGCGGTGGCGAGCTATGTCTCGATCCTGGAGCGGGCGAGGTGAGTCGATGCTTACACGGAACGACTAACGGGAGCGCAATTTTTTTGGTGCAGGGGTCTTGATCCGGATCGGGGTCGTTCCATTTTAGGACCTGTCAGGTGCGGCTTGGTCGCCCTGGCAGCTTTGCCTTCCTCAACCTCAACTCGGCCGTCGGGCAACCGGCGGCCCTTTTTTCGCGGCCGCACGTCGGGGCGGGGTGGGGTGCGGGCGGTTGGGTGAAACGATGCAACCCCGGTGTAAATGAGTTTTCCTCCATCTGGCCGAAGCGTGGCGCCGCGGATCGCCCGGGCTGGCGGCAGCCACCTGCGGCGCAGGCCAACACCGCCGCAGCGCATGGGCGACGGCCGCGCCGCCGAAGCGGCAGGAGACCAGGGCGCCTGCCCCAGCCGCGGTGGGGTTGGGGTCACGCCGCGGGGTGGATTGGTTTCAGTTGAAACCAACCCGCGAGCAGGCTATCGCACGAGCAGGCTATCGCAGCAGAAGCAGAAGCCACCGGAAGCAAAGGAGGGCCCGCGATGAACGTCATCTCCCCCACCGCCGGCGTGGCGGCCGATGAAGCCCCGGTGATGTCAGGCTTCGGCAACCAGTTCGAGACCGAAGCACTGCCCGGTGCGCTGCCGATCGGGCGCAATTCGCCCCAGCGCTGCCCCTATGGCCTGTATGCCGAACAGCTCTCCGGCTCGCCCTTCACCGCGCCGCGCGCGCGCAACGAACGCTCCTGGCTCTATCGCATCCGCCCCACCCTGGCCCATCTCGGCCTCTCCCGGCGGGTCGAGACGCCGCTGTGGCGGTCGGCCCCCGATGAGGGGGCGGAGCTGCCGCCGCAGCCGCTGCGCTGGGATCCGCTGCCCATCCCTGATCGGCCGCACAGCTTCCTCGAGGGGCTGCAGACCATCACCACCTGCGGCGATGTGGCGGCGCACACCGGCATGGCCGCCCATATCTACACCGCGACCCGCAGCATGGAGCGCGAGGCCTTCTGGAACGCCGATGGCGAGATGCTGCTGCTGCCGCAGCAGGGCGCGCTGCGCCTGGTGACCGAGTTCGGCCTGCTTGACATCGCGCCGGGGCAGATGGCGGTGATCCCGCGCGGGGTGAAGTTCCGCGTCGTGCTCAAGGGCGGGCCGGTGCGCGGCTATTGCCTTGAGAACTACGGCGGTGCGCTGACGCTGCCCGAACGCGGGCCGATCGGCGCCAATTGCCTCGCCAACCCCAGGGATTTCCAGTATCCCGTCGCGGCCTACGAGGACAGCGACGAACCGCACCGCATCTTGCTGCGCTGGGGCGGGATGCTGTGGGAGAGCGAGATCGACCACTCCCCCTTCGACGTGGTCGCCTGGCACGGCAATTACGCGCCCTACCGCTATGATCTGCGGCGCTATTCCCCGGTCGGGCCGCTGCTGTTCGACCACGCCGATCCTTCGATCTTCACCGTGCTGACCAGCCCGAGCGAAACACCGGGCACCGCCAATGTCGATTTCGTGATCTTCCCGGACCGCTGGATGGTGGCCGAGAACACCTTCCGCCCGCCCTGGTACCACATGAACGTGATGAGCGAGTTCATGGGGCTGATCTACGGCCAGTATGACGCCAAGCCCCACGGCTTCGTCCCCGGCGGGTTCAGCCTGCACAACTGCATGCTGCCCCACGGGCCCGACGCGGAGGCCTTCCGCGCCGCCTCCACGGCCGAACTCAAGCCGCAGAAGCTGGAGGGCACCATGGCCTTCATGTTCGAAACCAGACTGCCGCAGCGGGTGACGCGTCATGCCGCCGAACACCCTTGCCGGCAGCGGGAGTATTGGCGCTATGGCCACGCCCTGAAGCGGCTGTTCGACCCTGCCCGGCCCTGACCGGCGCTCAGGATCCGAGGCGGCCGGCGCGGGGCCCGGGAGATCGGGCCCGCTCGGGCGAGAGCGCATTCCCTCGCGCGAAACCTTGCCGCACCGGCTCGGGGGCGGGCGCCCGGGCGGTTGATCGTGGGCGAGCGCGA